>NZ_JBSFCF010000053.1:0-59630 GCF_053593335.1 Streptomyces sp. NPDC002324 | reverse complement strand
ATCCGCCGCTACATCATCTGGCGAAACCGTCACGCCGACGATCAACGGCTACGAGCAGTGGTCGACAGGGCGAACGTTGCCTGATGCGGCACTAGGCGCAGCCCTGAGGGCGTGAGGGATCCGTGGAGCTGGGGGCAGACGCGGTTGCCCGGCGCGGGGGTCAGGTGCCATCGGGAGGCGATCGCGCTGAGGATGATGGTGGCTTCCGCGAGGCCGAAGGAGTCTCCGATGCATTTCCTCTTGCCGGCGCCGAAAGGGATGTACGCGCGGCGTGCGGCGGGGTCGGCGGGGGAGGTCCAGCGGTCGGGGTCGAAGCGGTCAGGCTCGGGGAAGAGGGTCGGGTCGTGGTGGAGCAGGTAGGCGCTGTAGAAGAAGTCGGTGCCGGCGGGAAAACGGTGTCCGCCGAGGTCGACGTCGGTGGTGCTGGCCCTGGTCAGGAGGGTAGCCACCGGGTACACGCGCATCGCCTCCAGCAGGATGGCGCGAGTGTAGGGCAGATGGGGAAACGTGTCGGGGCCGGCGAGTTCTCCGCCGAGGACTTCATCGAGTTCCGCGTGGAGCCGCTCGGTGACCTGTGGGTGGAGTGTGAGGAGGTGCAAGAGCCAGGCCAGGGTAGCCGCGGTGGTCTCGCTGCCTCCGAGGAAGAGGGCGATGACCTGGTCGCGTAGTTCTTCGTCACTGAAGGCGTCTTGCGGGTCCGCCTCACCGGCGGCGATCAGTGCGTGCAGCAGCCCGCCCGGGGTGGACTGGGTGCGGGCTGTCGCCACGACGTGATCGGCTAGCGCCCAGGCGTCGACGCGTGCGCGGTTGTAGCGGCGGTTGGCGGGGGTAGGAAGCCGATGGATCCAGGCGAACGGGATGGCGATGCGAGTTAAGGTGCCGGCCAGCAGGATCTGGAAATCGTCGCAGAGACGCTCGGCATCACGCTCGTCGATCGTAGGGAGCAGAGTCCGGCACACGATCCTCATGGTGAGCGAGGTCAGTTCGGGCAGCACGTCGATCTCCTGGCCCCCCTGCCAGCGGCCGGTCACGACCTTGCTCTCCTCGCGGATCACCTCACTGTAGGAATCGATACGCCGCGGGGTGAAAGCCGGCTGCATCAGCCGCCGTTGACGGCGGTGGTCCGCGTGGCGGACGCTCGCCACGCCGTTACCGAACAGCTCCCGGCCCCGGTCGAAGAACGGCCCGCCCTTGTCGAACGAGTTGGCCTGCCCAACGAGCATGTCGTGGACCAGCTCCGGGCGGCACACCAGGTAGGAGGGGCGCGGCGCCAGGCGCAGTCTGAGCACAGGCTGCGCCTGCCCGCACTCAAGCAGCCAGTCGAGCGGGTCACGCAGGAGACGGGGACCATGCCCAAGCAGCCGGATAGCGCCCGGTGCCAGCGGCACGTCCTTCACGGTGCTGGGGCTGTCAACTTCTCGCATCCGATTCACCACGTCCTTCCGAAGCAGAACTGTCCGGTGTCCACGCACCCGAGCCCGGTGGCGTGCGTTGCTTTGGCGTCAGCGGCAACGCCCGTCCGTTAGGGCCTGCCCCCTGGGCGGGCCGGGGAGTCGGTTTTCCCCTTGCCGTTGACGGTTTCCCTCGTCGACTGGCCCTCGAAGAACGCGTTCAGCGACACCAGGAGGATGTCCCGCAGGCGTTCCTCGGGCAGCCCGGCGACGAGTGCGGGCAGGCGCTCCATTTGGTTGCGGGCGCCGGCCAGAAGCCTGACGGCCAGCTGGTACGACTCGGCGTCCGATGCGGCGTGTTCCGGCCGCCAACCCCCGATCCGCACGATCTGGAGTCCCTCGGTGAGTTGGTATCCGTCCTGCCCCAGCGCCCGCTGTACGTCATCGCGCCAGTTCACCGCAGCAGCGTGCGGATACCGCTCGTCATCCGCCTTTTTCTCGCGGAGCAACGCCTCGAAGACGCCGAGCGCGCGTGCGACGTGCTGCTCGCCGGTCCAGTCGACGCCCGCGCTGTAGGAGGCGAACATCGCGGCGCGCTCCGCCCTCGGCGGGTTGTCCAAGGCGATCCGGACGAATCCGCCGTCCTGCCAGCAGGCTTCGATCACCGCCTTGTCCAGGCTCCTCACGGTTTCCAGAAGCTGCCTGCGGGTGGTGGGCCGTATGAGTCCGGGAGCCGAGGTCATGACGCAACGTTAGGCGTCTGCAGCGGACCGCCGCGGCGTCTTTCCCCAGCCTGTCCCGGCGTACTCGCGCAGGGCGTGACCGAGCTGCCCGCCCAAGGCGGCAGACAGTGGATCTTGAGCTGAGAAACTCCCAGGTGCCTGATTGGGTTAGCCAGTTGACGAGTATCACGCCGCAACGGGGGCTGCAGTGTCGAAGGCCGCCGACTGACCCTTCGCGCTCTACTCGTGATGCACAGGTCAGACCGCATCATCAAGGAGCCCGAAACCTTCCGGAAACCCTTCCAGGAACTCCCGGCGTGCGGGATCGGACTCGGCTTCGGCCATCGTCCCGAGCAGCCCGATCAGTTCGCTCCGTTGCTCGCTCGACAGCTTGCTGACCAGGTGGGCGACACCCTCCAGCACCTTGACGGCGTCGTCCGGATCCATCTGCTCGTCTTCACTGCCCTCGATGAACCACAGGACGTCAACCAAGGCCGCGGCCAGGGCGTGAGTCAGAGACGAGTACACGGGCATGAAGGCGGTCTCCCCGCAGGTCACGGCAGCAGAGTCTGGCCATCCCACCACACACCACTGACATCACACTCACTCAGCCCTCCACGGAGAGTGAGCCAGAACCTGTCGTCGTGAACCAAGCCAGCCTGCCGATCGCCGAGGGCAATGGCGCCGCCGATGAGCGAGGACGCCAGTCCGAGGAGCACCGCGAGGAAGCCGTGCAGGACGCCCGCGCGGCCCGCGAGGAGGCCGCCCGCAGCGAACAGGCCGCCGAACACGCGCGCGACGGAGATGATCGCGGGCGACCGCAGGTATCCCTGACCCTGGGTAGGTGGTCCGGCTTCATGGGGCAGGGAAGCACGAACTCGCCGGGCCGCTCGCCCGGAGGCGCTGAGCGGCTATCACCTGCTGCGACGCCGTCTCGACAGAGGCGCCTGCCCGCCCCGGCCGAACAGGCGTCCAGGAAGCGGTTCGGCCGAAACACTTCCTGAGTCCTCCTTGCCGAACCCGCCTCACGCACGAGCATCGTGCTGAACTGCGCAGCTCAGAGCCCTGGCTGGTGGCGATCTTGCGGGGCTTGGCCACCTCGGCGACCCGGGGTGGTCAGACCCAGCACGCCCGCCTCGTAGGAGGCGTCGATGCGCTCGGTGTCCGCCGTTCGGTCATTCGCTGGCGCGCACGGAGACGACGAGGTCCTCGTCCGTGTTGCGGGTGAGGAAGAGCCCTGAACCGTCCGGTGTGGTCAGGTAGGGGAGCTCCGTGCCGACGCTGAGGACCTTCGGGTCCCCGGTGACGGTCCGGAGGTTGAGCTGGGCGGGAACAGGGTCGGTGTCGCTGCCGATCGAGTCGTCGCGGACTGCGCCGTACGCGGTGCCGTCGTCGCGGATGGAGGCCAGGACGATGGTCTTGCGGTTCCCGTCTCCCTGGAGACAGATGCCCCTCTTGGCCTGCAAGTCGAACGCGAGGGGGCCGGCGGCCAGGTAGCGTCCGTCAGGCGAGGTGATGACGGGGAAGTCGCGGCTGGAGCTGGTCTCGTCGGGGATGTCGTAGTCGCAGACGACCTGGGCGGCGAGCGTGCCGGTTGCCAAATCGTGCACGGACCAGACGGCGTTGTCATCACGGCCGTACTTGCCGCCGGTGTTCCAGCCCGCCAGGACGTGCCCCCGTGCGGCGCCGTAGACGGTGCCGTTCCAGGAGTCGAGAATGCCGGTGGTAGCGGTGACCTGCTTGGGCCGGATCGAGTCGCTGAACCACCGGCCGGGAATGCCGAAGCCTCCGCCGCCCATGCCGACCAGCGGACCGTCGGGGGTGGCGGCCATGACGCGGCTGCTGTTGCAGGTGATCGCCTGCTCGCACTGCGGCAAGAGCTGGTTGGCGTCCTTGTAGACGGTGGTCTTGCCCGTGGCGGCATCTACTGCAGCCGACGAGCGCGGGAACGCACCGTCCTCTCCCCAGGCGACCAGCAGCCGTCCGCCCGCTGCCTGCACGCGGATTTCGCCGGGATCGGCGGAGACGGGGACGTCGATCTCCCGCACCGGCTTGGCCGCAGAGCCGGACGCGTCGGCCGGGTAGAGGGCCAGGCGTACCACCTCGACGCCCTCGTGGAGATCGTCCTTGTCGCGCATGCCGTGCGCGTACGTGATCACGTAGCGCTTGCCGTCCTGCTCGAAGCCGATCACATCGGGGATCTCGGCGGTCTGGCCGGTGTCGCCCTGTGCACCCTCGACGGGGGTGGGCGGGTTCCACGGCGCGGACCTCCAGGCGACCTTGCCGCTGCTGCCTGCCCGTGCGGTGACGGTGTAGCCGTCGGAGGCCACCTGCATCACCGCGACCGTCTGCGTGCCCGGGACGGTCGTCACCGGCAGGGTCGTCACCGACCCCGGAACCCACGCCAGCTTCTCGTCCCAGCCCTTCGCCGCGTCGTAGGCCGCTGGCACGCTCAGCTTACCCAGCGGCTCCGCGCGATCAAGCGGGTCCGGGTTGCTGTGCTTGGCCGATTCGGAGTCCGACGTGGAGCCCGAGCAGCCTGTCAACACCGTCAGCACCAGTGCCCCGGCAACTGCCGTACGCGATCGCATGATCCCCCCCCGCTCGCCCTTGCCATGATCCGGTCAGCACCGACCCTAACAACGCGCCTCGGGCGCTCCGGCCCCATGGGGCTCTTGATCAGGCCAGCTTCTGTGGACACTGGCCGAATCGACCACCTGCGCCTCTCGGAGAACCCCAAGGAAGGGTGCCGAGCAGCCGTCCGTAGCTGCTCACCGAGCACGTGCAGAGGCGGTCTTGGTCAGGGGCCGGCGGGCAGCAGCACACCGACGCTTCCTTCGTGGAGGGGATGACGGAGTTCGCGACGGCGCCACTGCGCATGGGCTGACGTTCAGCCCTGGGGCGTCCCCCAGGCGAAGGACCGGCCCCGGCTCGTCCGCCGGGGCCGGTCCTTCGCCTTGCGGGCCGCTCAGACAGCTGCGGGAAGGCTGCGCCTGCACGACCTGGGCCCGCTGCGCGCCGCCCGCCGTGAACCGCTCCTCGCCCTTGCGGCCAGTTGGGTCATCTCGGGGCAGGCGGCGGTGAGCTTGGCCAGGAGTTCGTGCTGCTCGGGCTTGAGGTTGTCGGGTCTGGTCAGCAGCATCCGGGCGAGCCGGCGTGGCGAGATATGGCTGCGGTCGGCGTCCGCGCGGCCTTGGTTGATGTCCTTGTGCAGAAGGTTCAGGCAGCCTGTGAAGCCCAGGGTCTTGATCTCTTCGAAGAGGTGCTGGACGGGGACGCCGGGGTCTTAACTTCGGCGCTTGCGCGGGTGCTCGCGGTAGGGATCGACCAGGCTGGCACGGTACTTGGGGACGCGGAGCATGCGCTAGGGCCGGTCGGCTCGGGCGAAGCGTTTGACGGTGTTCAGGGCCAGTTGCAGGCGGCGGGCGCATCGAGCAGGCCCACGCCCTGGTCGAGCAGGCCATGAACCTGATGCCAGCGTTCAAGGGCGGTCTGAGCGCGGGGCCCGTCGTAGATCGGCGCATCCAGTACGGTAGCCCAGCAGGCACTGTGTGCCTTCACCCCACTCAGGGCGGCTTCGCGCAGGTTCTTCCATAAATGCTGGCGATCACCGACTTGCACCACGTCAGGCAGAGCACGGCGGATGGCCTCGGCGTAGGTGGCTGAGCCGTCGCGGCACACGACCTCGATGCCCGGATGCCGACGCAGCCACGCTTCCAGCGTGTCGGCCGTGCGGTCGGGCAGCACGTCGATCCGTTCATGGGTCTCGGCGTCGATCACCACGGTGGCATAGCGGTGCCGCCGACGCAGGGCGAAATCGTCGACGCCGATCACACGGGGCACCCGCCCGGTGGGCAACGGGATGCGCAGCAGGGTGCGCAGGGCCGTGTGACGGGACAGGCCCACCGCGAGTATCGCCGCCAAACGTGAGCCCGCCCGGCCCGCCAACTCTTTGACCACGGCCTTGACCTGCCTGGTCAGACGAGCGGTGCGTCGCTGGTATCGCTCCAGCACCCAGGGCACCTGTTCGCGGAAGGTGTGGCGGCAACCTCGCGTGGGACACACCAGACGCCGCACCCGCACACGGACCACCACCCGTCGCCCGTCGACCGGAACGTCGGCCACCGTCCGCCAGTGATAGCCGTGCACCCGTCCCGACGAGGCCCCGCACACCGGGCAGACCGCGGCGTCCGGGCCCGCACCACGAGCCGCTCACCCTCGTCGACCACATCCCCCATGACCAGTGGGGACCGACCCCAAAACACCTTCTGCACAAGCTCGTTGACACCCATCAGATGAACGTCAACGACCCTTACAACTCTCCGTCACCACCGAATGTGAGACAGGTCCGCTCGTTTGACAGACCCAAGTTCCGACTGGGGAATTACGCGGCGTTCCACAACTACCGCGGCCGCAGTATCGCAAGCCGTCTCAGGCACCGTGCAGAGCAAGACTTCCGCAATGCGGGTTTCGTCGCACTGACCCCTGCGCCACGAGCACGACAAGAGGCACTTCTTCACCCGCGACGGCTACACCACCGCCTCGCGGATAGCGGTGATCCTGCCGCCGGCCGGCCTGGTCACCCAAGCCGATCTGGGCTGGAGGCAGGCGATGAAGCCCCTCACCGATGAGGTCTCCTTCACCACCGTGCAGGGCCTTCAGGCGGCCACCGGATTCCTGCCCACCTGACCCGACCCCCACCCCGCCCTACACCAGGGCCGGGGCAGGGGCGGGTACGTGCGTACACACACGCTGTCGGGCAGAGAAGTTGGTCATGTATAGGCGGTCTCCCGGGTGGCTGAGGGCCTCTTACTGCGTGAGGTGCCCCCAGGTCTGCGGCCCGACGATGCCGTCGACCACGATGGCGAAGCGCTGCTGGAATTTGCGCACGCGGCCGTCCGTGACCGGGCCGAATCGGCCGTCGACGGCAAGCTGCAAATCGGGCAGGTGATCGTTCAGCAGCCGCTGCAGCTTCCGTACAGCAGGGCCGTGCGAGCCCTGCTGCAGGGTGGGTGTACCGGCGGAGGCCTCCTGCGCCAGCTCACCGTCCGTCAGCATGCCCCAGGTCTGGGGGCCGACAATGCCATCGACAATGATCTCGACGCGTCGCTGGTACTCGCGTACCCGGGCATCCGTCACGGGCCCGAAGCTTCCGTCGACAGCCAGGGAGGGCAGATCGGGTACGTGCCCGTTCAGCAGTCGCTGGAGCTTGCGTACCGCCTCTCCCTGAGAACCCTGGCGCACCGTGGGAGTGCCGACGCCGTCCGACGTACCCGATCCGGGCACTGCGGTCTGGACGTCCAGGTAGAAGACGTACTTCCCGATATCACCGGCGTCGTCCACGCCGGTGAGAACGATGGTGTCGGTGAACTGCAGTGTCCGCGGGTCGTCAGGTCGGGTTCGGATCTGGCGGCGGGAGTTCGCGGACAGGAGCTGATCCTTGGACAGGGCGATCGCCCCCGGGTTGTAGGGATCGTCCTTGACACCGAACAGGTCCGCGATGAGATCGACGATAGCCTCGGACAGGAGCCCGATCAAGGGTGCTGCTACGGTGGCCACTCCGCCCCCCGCGAAGACGGCGACGGGGGCGGTAGCTGCCTTGGACACGGCTTCCGCTATGGCCTTCTTCTCCTCCGTCACGTCGCCGGAGTCGAATTCCACCAACGTCGCGGACACCGTGAGATCCTGCGCGGGGCCGGTGTAGAGCGGCTGCTGGACAGCGACCATCCGCAGGCCCGGGGGCCCGAAGACGTACTTCCCATTGCCGCTGTCCGGGAACTTGATCACGGGCTGCGGATTCGTGCCCGCTATCAGCTGGACCGTGCCGAAGACCTCGTCTTCCGCTTCCTGACGAATTTGGCACTCAAGCCCAGTCCACATGACTTTTACGTCCGACATAATGCATCGATCCCTGGAGTCAGGGCCGGGCAACGAGACGCTTCCCCCATCGGCGGTCACTGACCGGCCGCATGAAATTCCGCCCTGCCGAATCGGTCAGAAGAGTTCCGGGTCGGCCGAACATCCTTCTTCTCCCAATCTATCTCTGCCCCGGCACCATGTCCTGTGCAGCATTGGTGATCACCTTCCGGGCTGGCAGGTGCCCGTACCATGCGCATCCCGTGCTCTTGCATCTGGAGCAGCGCTTACCAGTAGTTCGTTAAATCCGGAGGTAGAGGTCAAGGCCGTGTCCGGTGGTGACCGCGTCGATCAGGGCCTGGAGCTCGGCGGGTGGGTCTGCGCCCCTCCAGGATCGCCACCATCGGTTCAGGGTGGTGGCAGGGTGAGCCAAGCACAGACCGAACGTCATGCCGCGGACCAGCAGGGCAGTTGGGGTTCGGCTGGTCCCCCTCTCTGGCCCCTCGTCATCATCGGGGCAAGGGTCCGGCGCGCTGGCGTCCAGGGGCCCGGGTGGGGCGAACCACTGGTCCCAGCAGAGGGCGAAGGCGTAGTTGACCAGGACCTGGTGGCGGCGGATGGCGCGGTCGGAGCGGACCTGGAAATCGGCCCAGCCGAGTTCGTCCTTGATCTGTTGCAGCTCTGCCCGATCCACGGCCGTAGGCCGTAGAGGCGGACGATCTCGGCGAGGTCGTCCGGCGGACGCCGGCTGGTGGCGGCGTGTGGTCCGCCGGCAGCCAGGCGACGGCCACCGGGTCGGTGCTCGGCGGTCCGGCCGGGATCAGCGCGGTGCCGGGCGGCAGCAGCGGCGCGGACAAGGGGACGGCCGGCACGGAACCTAGACCCAATGCCGGTGACTTTAGGGTGGAAGTGAGCCGGCCTGGCGGAGCGGCTTCGTCCGACCCTGAGTCGTCCGACTCGGGGCGCGGCACAGGGCCGGTAGGCATCGAGTCCTCCCGATGGAGCACGTGTGGTGGTCCTGCCGGGAACCATCGAACAGGCCGACTCGGCTCGCACATCCGTAACATTCCATCCCAGCACGGCCGTTGCCCCGCCCTCGCCTCGCCGAACTCAGATTCCTGAGCTGAACGAGATGGGCGAGCAGTGGGACCGTCAGGACGACGCCCGCCGGATCGGCCCCTGGTCCAGGACCATCGCCGAGGACTTCGCGCTCGAACAGCCGCTGCTGATGCCGCTTCCCGAGGAGCCGTTCGAGACCGGGAGGATCTTCACCCCGAAGGTTGACCGCTACGGCCAGATTCCGGTCCGCTCGAACCGCTCCTCGATTCCCATCCGGCTGATTGGCAAACGGGGCCTCGCGGCGACGCTGGAAGCGGGCCGCCTCGACTGAGGCTGGCTTATCGTCCGAGGACACCTCTCCGGGAAGCCTGGTGCCAGCCCCGTTCCCCTGTGGTCTTCCCGACATCGGTCAACAGGCCGCCCTGCTCGCATCTCACGATCCAGGGCTACTTGGGCTGATCGGCTGCCGTCAGGCGCACAACGGGCCATGACTTGAGCTGCAATATTCAATTGTTGCTCATCGAACTGGTTGCTTTCACTCCAGTGGCGTACGAGTGGACGCAGCGAAACAATGGAGGTGGTTCGTCACCCACGCAAGCGAAAACCGATGGGTCCTCATCCAGCTCTCTACTAGGGGATCTGTGATGGACGGTCAAATCTTCGAATGTACTCTCCGGGCTCCCCCCAGTTACCGCTTGGGCGACCCTGCCGTGGAGACCCTCGAGATCCGCAATAGGGGATCCGAGAAACTATGCAGCCTCCGCAGATGAACGCTGACGCAAGAATCCGATGGCTGGTCTCGGACGCATCTGTCCTACTCAGAGCGTCACTGTGATTCAGGGCAGTTGCCACGCATCTCGCGCAGGGCAATGTGAACGAGGCGGTCCGCCACTACCGAGCCTTCCGCCAGCTGCTCCGCGAGGAGTTCGGAGTCCCGCCCTTAATCGTCGGGTAAGTGGTACGGAATTACCCCACCCCGAGGGCCGGGCGGTTAGCGCTTGCCTACCCTCGGGAAAAGAAAGGAGCGCGCCATGTCGATCCGCAGGACAACAGCTGTGTGGGCGTTCGCCCTATGTCTCACGGCAGGAATGGGCGGTGTGGCAACTGCCCAGCAGGCCCCCCGTCAAGCACTCTGCCCAACGTCCGGACCCTGCTACTTCTACTACATCAACAAGGACTATTACTCCGGCGCTGAGACGGCGCATACGGTGAACTACCCCTATGCGGGGTCCTGCTACACCATGGACCGTGCAGTAGCGGGGCAGAACTGGACCGACAAGAGGATCATTCTCAGCGAAACGACATGTGAAGACGGCTGGCACTATGACGCCTACGTCGATCCTCACAAATCGTGGCGGGACAACAACAAGCCTTACCGTGCCTTCGTCACGCCATACGACTGGCAGACGGCAGTGGGTTCCACAGGTGGCTGATCCGTCACGCGTGCCGATCCTGTCGAGACAGCCACCTCAAGGATGACGGGTGGCCCAACGAAAGCCATGTACCGATGAAAACATCCAACACTGGAAAACTGGGCGCCGTAGCCACGATCCCCGTGGGGCCGAAGCCGGTCAGTGTGGCGGTGGACGTTCATGACCATGTCTTCGTCACCAATAGTGGCGCCAACACCGTATCAGTAATCAGATCCGACACGAACACGGTGAGCGCTACCCTCAACGTCGGGTTCAACCCGGAAAGCGTGGCAACCGATCCTCAATTCGGCGTTTATGTCGCAAACGGCGGCACTCACACCGTGTCGGCGTTCGACAGATTCCACGCCCTCGTTGCCACTATCGGCCTCGGAGGCGCGGGCCCCCCGCCACCCGACAGGCTGAGGCTGGCGGTCGATCACCTCATGGGTCGCGCCTACGTGGCCAACCGCAGTCTTGACAGGGTGTTGATGATCAAAATCAGCAGCGATCCCCCCGTGCTGTTCCCTGACTTCTTTGAAGTCAGGGGCCCTCTCGGTGTGGCGGTTGATCCCGTAAGTCATCGCGTCTTTGTCACGCGACCCGACCACAACGAGGTGTCGGTGATCGATGCCACGACCACGCCCCCCGGGGTCATGAGCATCCCCGTCGGGGTGCGCCCCACGGGCATTGCGATCGATTCCCAGAAGCGGCGCGTGTATGTCGCCAACTCGGGCTTCAGGACGGTGTCGGTGATCGATATGGCGACCGGCGGCGTCGCCAATATCGACGTCGGCGCGAGCCCGACCGGTGTGGCGGTTGATGCCCATGGTGGCGTCTACGTCACCCACCCCGATGGCTTGGTGAGGGTGATCGATCCCGGCTCCGCCAGCGTGATCGATAGGATCCCTGTCGGCTCCCGCCCACAGGGACTGGCCTTCGAACCCCACAGCAACCGCGTCTATGTCGCCAACCGCGGCGACGGCACGGTATCCGCGATCGACCTTGCCGGCGGTTAGCCTCGATTCGTCAGCGGTCGTGAGTGCGTGACTGGGATGCCGGTTCGCCCCGTTTGTCCCGCTTGATCGCGGATGAGTCCTTCGCGTGTCGCTGCGGCTGCGCCGCGGTTCCACGGCACCCGGAGGTGGTGCGGGCGTACTCCTTCCCCTGTCTCGACAGGGCTGGTGGGCGAGGCCTCAGGTGACGTTCGGCAGGGCGGTCAGGCGCTGCCAGCAGGTGGTGAACGCTGTCGCCCAGGGCCAGGTCCGCTCGATCCGCAGCCATCGGCGGCGGGCGTGGTCGGCGAGGCGTGCGGGCAGGTGGTAGAGGCGGAAGCGCATGGTGTCCGGCTCGGCGTCGGTCAGGTCATCGATGTCGTGCAGGGCCGGCAGCCGCAGCCATGGCGCTGTCACGTGGTTGGGTGGGTGGCTGTCTGATGGTGCGTCGTGGTGTGGTGGAGCCCGGTTCGGTCTGTGTGCTCACTGCGCGGTGGCAAGGCCGGCGACGCCGGTGATCTGCTCCCAGATGGCGAAGCGGACGGCCATCTCGGCTCGGTGGTCGTGGGCGGGCATCAGATGGCGGCGGGGCCGGAAGTGGGGCGAGATGCCGCTGAACGCGGACAGCAACCGCTGGGCCCCGCCCACGGAGCGGAAACCCTTCATCGCCCGTTCACGCTGCCGGGTCGGCCGGTGGCTGCTCTCCGCCCGGTTGTTCAGGTACTTCGACTGCCGGTGCTCGACGCAGGGCATGACCTCGCGGTGGGCACCGCCGTAGGAGCAGAGCTGGTCGGTGACAACCACCCGCGGCCCTGAACAGAAGTACCTGTGGCGGGTCGTCGACCAGGACGGCAACCCTATTGATCCGGACGAAGACCTCGTCCAGGTGCCACTTGTCCCCCGGCCGAGGCTGTCGGCGGCGCAGCGCGTTGGCGTACTGCTGACCGAACTTGCCACACCACCGCCGCACCGTCCCAATAAGAGACGGTCACGCCGCGCTCAAGCATCAGCTCCTCGACCTCGCGAAACGACAGCGGGAAACGGAAGTACAGCCACACACAGTGGGAGATCACCTCGACGGGACCCGGTGCCCTTTGTACGACAGCGACGCACCCCCCCACGAACGACCCCTCCCAGCCTGATCGACCCGAAGGTCATCCCACCGGTCAGCCAACGTGACAGTGCCGTCCGTCCTCGTCCGTGACCACCATGGATTTGACGGCGTTCTGCTTGTCCTTGAGATGGTCGACGACCTCGGCCGGGCTTCGCAGCCGCACGTCAAGGCTGATGGTGCACCCACGCTCGGCGAGCAGGGGCCGCACCTCACTGATCGCCCGGGGATGGTCGAGCGATCCACGCCGAACCAGCAGGCCAGCACGTCGTGGGTGGCCCCATGACGAGATGGACCAGGGTGGCCAGCAGCCGGTCGACGAACACCAGCTGTGCTTCGCACCAGCGCCTACGGCCCGCTTCCGTGACCGGGAGACGAGCCTGGCCTGGTGACACTCGTGCCACAACGGGCCGATCTCCGCGACGAGTTCACCGATCACGTCGGCCGTCAGGCCCGCGATCCGCCGGTTGCTGACGAGCACTGCGCGAGTTGCATTCCCCACCACATGACCATGATCAACGATCAAGCCCTCGACGCTTCACCGCCAACCTTGCACGAGCCCGTTAGCCGCCTTGCGGAGCGTGCCCTTGCGGCTCTTGCGGCGGCCAGGTCTGTCCGGCCGGTTCCTGTCCTGGCAACGAGGGCGCAAAAGGAGCCTGTCCGGGCAAGGGCGGTCTCGCCGTGACATTTCCGGCGCGGGCTCCCTGCCCGGTCGGGACCCGGCCCCCGCCACTGCTGACGATCCGCCGCAGACCCGCGCCGTACCGCAGCCACACCACCCCGATGACGATCGGGAACGCCAGACCGCACACGACCGGGGCAATGGCGAGCGCGATCCCGGCCGCGCCGTACTCGTCGAGGTCGGGCTCGAAGGCGACGACGGGCACCCCGAGGAGGCCGACGGCAGGCGTCACGGCATGCCACAGCCACGCTTTGGGCGCGATTTGCCGGGCGGCACGGGCCTGCTGGATGTGGCCGTAACTGTAAGCCAGCCAGGCGGTGGCCAGCCCGCCGATGGTGAGCTGTGTCGTCTCGTCCGACCATGTCTCCCACCGACCGAACGCAAGCATCCCGGTCGCGGCCGAGGTGAACTGCAGCAGCCCGCCCGACATAAAGGCCCGCGCCGCCTTCGGCCCTTCGACGAGCGCGAGCGCCCGCCCCATGGCCAGCGAGAACAGCGCGTTGACCAGGGCGGCCCCACCGATCACGACGACGGTACCGATGAATAAGGTCAACTTCTGCTCGGCGGTCACCGTCGCGATCCCGTCGCCGATGATGGCCGCGATGGCAGGCAGCAGGAGCAGCCACAGCACGCCGTTGACAGTCACCAACCACGGCAGCGAACCCAGCCCACGGCCCAGTGGCGTGGGCGGTGTCGCCGAAAGGGGTGGCTGCGTTACGGGTCCGCCTCCGTTGAACTCCATGTGCGTCCGCCTTCCCCCGGGGGCGGCTCGCCCGCCCGTCGCCCGCGTCATCGTAGGCCCAGCGTGCGCTGTGGACCCACCCGGGCGGCCTGCCGCTGGGCCTTGTGCCCCGCGGTGTGCCTTCCTCGGTACTGAGGACGCGCAGGCGGCAGGCGAGCGGCTCGCCGGAGATCAACGTGGTGTCTGCTGACCGCCGAACAGCACGTCGATTACCCGGTCGAGGAACCGCGACAAGCCACTACGGCGTTGTCACGTTGTTGGATGTGGAGGTGTCTGACGGTGTGACGGGGCGTGGAGGAGTCGGATTCCGGCTGTGTGCTCATCGCGTGGTGGGCAGGCCGGCGGCTCCGGTGATCTGTTCCCAGATCGCGAAGCGGACGGTCATCTCGGCTCGATAGTGGGATGCGGGCATCAGATGGCGGCGGGGCCGGAAGTGGGGCGAGATGCCGCTGAACGCGGACAGAAACCGCTGTGTTCCGTCCACCGAGCGGAAGCCTTTCAGCGCCCGTTCGCGCTGCCTGGTGGGCTGGTGGCTGCTCTCCGCCCGGTTGTTCAGGTACTTCGACTGCCGGTGCTCGACGCAGGGCATGACCTCGCGGTGGGCCGCGCCGTAGGAGCGGAGCTTGTCGGTGACGATCGCCCGTGGCACCGTTCGGCTCTTCTTCATCAGCCTGCGGAAGAAGCGCCTGGCCGCGGCCTTGTCCCGGCGGTCCTGCACGAGGATGTCGAGAACGTTGCCGTCCTGGTCGACGGCCCGCCACAGGTACCGCTGCTCGCCGTTGATTTTGATGAAGACCTCGTCCAGATGCCACTTGTCACCCGGCCGGGGCTGCCGCCGGCGCAGCACGCCCGCGTACCGCTGCCCGAACTTGGCGCACCAACGGCGCACCGTCCCGTACGAGACGACGATCCCCCGCTCGAGCTGAGCCCCTCGACCTCGCGGAACGACAGCGGGAAGCGGAAGTACAGCCACACAGTGGGAGATGACCTCGATCGGGTACCGGTGCCCCTTGTACGACAGCGACACGGCCCCCACGAACAGCCCCCTCCAGCGCGATCCAACCAGAAGATCATCCCACCCGGTCAACCAATGTGACAGCGCCACCTCAACGCCTACTGCATCGGCGGTGCCGGCTGCCCGAGCGGCCAGAAAACCGCGCACACACCTCACTGATCCCGGGCGCAGCGCCGGTGAAACGTGCCCGGCGAGCTTGCCGGGCACCCGCGTCCCGCCCAGTGTCAACGTGAGGCGGGAATCGGGGACATCACGGGCAGGCGGCCGTGGCCGTTCAACCCGCGTCACCAGGCAGGCCGTACGGCGTGCGGTGCCGGTCCTCGCATCTGCCGCGGCGCGCACCCGCTGTCAGACCGTCAGCCACACCGCCGTGTCGCACGGGAGCCGTCCGTCCGCCAGAGGGCCGCTGGCCAGGAGCACACCGCGGTGGTCGGGGAGGACCGCCGGCTCCTCGGAGAAGTTGACGATGCAACGGAAGCCAGGGTCGCGGCGGAAATCGAGCAGTTGGCCCCCGGGAGCGCTCTGCCAGGCGAGGGTCCCTTCTCCGAGCGCGGGCTCGGCACGGCGGATCCGCAGTGCCGCCCGGTACAGCTCCAGCATCGAGGACGGGTCACCTTCCTCGGCCGCCACGGTCAGCGCCTTCCACGCCTCCGGCTGCGGCAGCCATGTCCGGGCCGGGCCGCCTTCGGGTCCGAAGCCGAAGGGCGGCGTCTCACCGTGCCACGGCAGGGGGACCCGGCAGCCGTCGCGGCCCCGGTCGGTGTGGCCGGAACGGTGCCACGTGGGGTCCTGGAGGAGGTCCTCCGGCAGGTCCTCGACCTCCCACAGCCCCAGTTCCTCGCCCTGGTAGAGGTACGCGCTGCCGGGCAGTGCCAGGGTGAGGAGCGCGGCGGCACGGGCGCGCTTCGTACCCAGGTCCAGGTCCGCGGGGCCCGTGAGGTCGGACAGCGAGCGCAACGGCCCGTCCGGCTGCGGTCGCGCGTAGCGGGAGACGTGGCGGGCCACGTCGTGGTTGGAGAGCACCCACGTGGCGGGGGCGGCGACCTGGCCCAGCGCGCTCAGGGACAGGTCGATCACGTGTCGCAGCCGTTGCGGGCGCCACGGCGTCATGAGGTAGTCGAAGTTGAAGGCGGTGTGGAGCTCGTCCGGACGGACGTAGCGGGCGAGCCGTTCGGGCGCGCCCGTCCACGCCTCCGCGACGAACACGCGGGGCTCGTCATAGGTGTCGGCGACGGCCCGCCAGCCCTGGAAGATCTCGTGGACCTCCTCGCGGTCCCAGTGGGGGTGCCCCTCGCGGCTGGCCCCCTCCAGCAGCTTGCCGTCCAGCGAGCCGAGGTCGGGCAGGCCCGGAGCCTTGACCAGGCCGTGGGCGACGTCGATACGCACGCCGTCCACACCCCGGTCGAACCAGAAGCGCAGGACCGACTCGAACTCGGCGCGGACCTCCGGATGGTCCCAGTTGAGGTCGGGCTGCTCCGGGGCGAACAGGTGCAGGTACCACGGCCCCGGCGAGCCGTCGGGCTCCGGGATACGGGCCCAGGCGGACCCGCCGAAGACGCTGCGCCAGTCGTTGGGAGGCTCATCGCCCCGGGGTCCGCGTCCGGGGCGGAAGATGTACCGGTCTCGGGCGGCGGAGCCGGGCCCCTCGGCAAGGGCACGGCGGAACCAGGCGTGCGCGGTCGAGGTGTGGTTGGGCACGATGTCGATGATCAGGCGCAGCCCGTGCCGGTGCACCTCGTCGAGCAGGGCCTGGGCGTCGTCGAGCGTGCCGAAGACCGGGTCGATGTCCCGGTAGTCGGCGACGTCGTAGCCCCCGTCCGCCATCGGGGACGGATACCAGGGGGTGATCCACAGCGCGTCGACGCCCAGCCCGGACAGGTGGGGCAGGCGTCGGCGCAGTCCGGCGATGTCACCGGTCCCGTCGCCGTTCCCGTCGGCGAAGCTGCGCAGGTACACCTGGTAGATGACGGCGTCACGCCACCAGGTGCGGGTACGGGCTGAGTCCACCTGCTTCTCCCTGTGTTGAGCTGAGCGTTCGGCCTGGTCGTGCTGTGCTGTGCTGTCGGGCTCACGGCCGGGAACGGCCGGCCGCCGGGAGTCCTCGATCACCTCAGGAGGCTTCCCGGCGGGGCCGGTGTCAGTCGGACGCGACCCTTTCGGGGTCGTCCGCGGAAGTCCCGAGGCGCAGCCACCGGTACCCGTAGGCGGGCAGTTCGACGGGGAGCAACCCGTCGTCGGCCACCGTGAGACCCCTGTGCCCTTCGTCGAGGAGATCCGTCAGCCGCTCCCCCGGGCCGGCCTCGGACAGCCTCAGCCGTACGGTGACGGGCTCGCCCGCGAAGTTGTGCACCGCCAGGACGCGGCCGTCGGTGGTGCAGCCGACATGCGCCAGGACGGCGCGCTCCCCCGTTTCGAGGAGGCGGTAGTCGCCCCAGGCCAGCTCGGGAGCCTCCCGGTAGCGCTCGATGAACAGCCGGATGCGGCTCAGCAGCGAGCCGGGGTCGCGGCTCTGCTCGTACACGTTCACCTTCTGCGGTCCGAACGCGCCGTCCGGCAGCGGACTGGGGAAGGCGTCCGGCTCTGCCGTGGAGAACCCGGCGCCGTCCTGCGTTGTCCACTGCATGGGCGTCCGGACGGCCTGGCGTCCTTCGACGGCCAGGTTCTCCCCCATGCCGATCTCCTCGCCGTAGAACAGGACGGGGGTGCCGGGCAGGGTGAAGAGCAGGCTGTAGGCCAGTTCGATCCGGCGGCGGTCGCCGTCGACCATGGGCGGCAGCCTGCGGCGCAGTCCGCGGTCGTAGAGCTGCATGTCTTTGTCGGGGCCGAAGGCCGCGAAGACCTCGGCGCGTTCGTCGTCACTCAGCTTGTCGAGGGTGAGTTCGTCGTGGTTGCGCACGAACGTGGCCCAGTGGGCGTCCCGAGGGGCGGCGGGGCGGTCCCGCAGCGCGGCGGCCAGGGGGCCGGCGTCCTCGCGTGCCATTGACAGGTACATCTGCTGCATCCCGACGAAGTCGAAGCACATGGTGAGTTCGTCGCCGCGGTCGGAGGCGGGATCGCCGAAGAAGCGGGCGAGGCCGTCGTAGGGCAGATTGACCTCGCCGAGGAGGACCGACCCACCGTTGCGGCGGCCGAGGAAGGCGCGCAGGTCGGCGAGGTATTCGTGCGGGTCCGGCAGTGCGCCGGCGTCGTCCTGCCCGTTCGTCTCCAGAAGGAAGGGCACCGCGTCGACGCGGAAGCCGGACAGGCCGAGCTGCGTCCAGAAGCCCATGACGCGGGCTATCTCGTCGCGCACCGCGGGGTTGGCGACGTTCAGGTCGGGCTGCTGTTTGTAGAAGCGGTGCAGGTAGTACTGGCCGCTGCCCTCGTCGTACTCCCACAGGCTGTCCTCGGCGTCCGGGAAGACCACGCCCTCGGGGCCGTCCTCCGGGGGCTCGTCCTGCCACACGTACCAGTCGCGGTGGGCGGAGTCCCGGCTGGAACGGGCGTCCTCGAACCAGGGGTGTTCCTCGGAGGTGTGGTTGACGACGAGGTCGGCGATCACACGGATGCCGCGGTCACGGGCGGTGCGGACGAATTCCGTGAAGTCACCGAGGGTGCCGAGGCGGGGGTCGACTCCATAGAAGTCCGTGATGTCGTAGCCGTCGTCGCGCTCCTGCGTGGGGTAGAATGGCATCAGCCACACACAGGTCACGCCGAGGCGCACCAGATGGTCGATGCGCTGCGTGAGGCCCACGAAGTCGCCGATCCCGTCCCCGTTGCCGTCCTGGTACGTCTCGACGTCCAGGCAGTACACCACCGCGTTCTTCCACCACAGGTCGGACGTGCGGGTCAGACGCATCGGTACTCCTTCGCCGTGGCGGGGAGGGGGCGGGTGATGTCGAGTCGCGGCAGGACCTCGGCCGCGAACGCGTCGATGAACGCGCCCTGTTCGCGGCCCACGTGGTGCAGCATCACCGTGTCGAAGCCGAGTTCGGCGTACTCCTGCAGCCAGGCGGTGTGCCGGCCGAGGTCGGACGAGACGTTGACCGTGCGCGCCACCTGTTCGGGCGTGATGTGCTCACTGACGATGTCGAAGAGTTCCGTGGAGTCCAGGTCCCAACTCACCGGAGGTGCGTGGACGTTGCTGCGCCACTGGTCGTGGGCCAGGGCGAGGGCCTCGTCCTCGTCGGGCGCCCAGCTCAGGTGGACCTGGAGGTGAAGGGGGCCGCGGCCGCCCGCGTCGCGGTACGCACCGGTGATCTCCCGCAGCTTCTCCGTCGGCGCGTTGACGGTGATCAGGCCGTCCGCCCACTCGGCGCACCAGGCCGCGGTGGCGGTGCTGCACGCGGCACCGATCAACGGCGGCACGGCGGGCGGCAGCGTCCACAGCCGGGCCCGGTCCACGGTGACCAGTCCGTCGTGGCTGACCTCCTCCCCGTGCAGCAGGGCGCGGATGACGTCGACGGACTCCCGCAGTCGTGCGTTGCGGATGTCCTTGCGGGGCCATCCGGTGCCCGTGATGTGCTCGTTGGAAGCCTCACCGCTGCCGAGCGCCACCCAGAACCTGCCCGGGTACATGGACGCGAGGCTGGCGACGGCCTGGGCGATGACCGCCGGGTGGTAGCGCTGGCCGGGGGCGTTCACCACGCCGAAAGGCAGTTGATCGGTGGCCTGGAGGGCGGCACCGAGCCACGACCAGGCGAATCCGGACTCCCCTTGCCGGACGCTCCACGGCGAGAAGTGGTCCGAGCACATGGCGGCGGTGAATCCCGCGCGTTCCGCGTGCACCACGGCGTCGAGCAGATCCGCCGGCGGGATCTGTTCGTGCGAGGCATGCAATCCGTAGACAGTCATACCGAGCGGGGTACCCCTGGGATCGCCCCTCAGCGGGAACCGGGGCACCCGTCCGGGACAGGCCGTTACCCGACAC
Organism: Streptomyces sp. NPDC002324; assembly: GCF_053593335.1. Taxonomy (NCBI): domain Bacteria; kingdom Bacillati; phylum Actinomycetota; class Actinomycetes; order Kitasatosporales; family Streptomycetaceae; genus Streptomyces; species Streptomyces sp. NPDC002324. The sequence continues at coordinate 39,739 of NZ_JBSFCF010000053.1, read as the reverse complement.
GGGTTTCTGTGCGCAGGCCGCGCGGTCGCGGGAGCGGGAGCCTCCACTGCCCCGTCGCGTTCGGCCGGCCCTATCGGATGCCACTCCGGCTCGGTCCGGTCCCACGCCACCGCAGGCGGATGCGCGGACACGGTCCCGGTGGGATGCGCGCCCAGGTGCGGTGGGGCCCCTCGACGGGCGGGTGGGACACCACCCGCGCGCGGTCTAGCCCCGCCGCACGCGCCTGGGACTTCATGTGTGCGAGGAGCAGTCGTCGTACGGGATCAACGCTTCCGGTGCGCTGTGCTGCCTACAGGCCGCGGATGAACCGGGTGCCGCTCTGAGTGGGTGGTTCGTAAGGTGGTGTCCGTTTCTTGCTGGGGTGGGAGCAAGTCGCTGGTGGAGGTTGTGTCGGTTATGGCTTCCTGGGCGAAGTTGCCAGTGTCGGCCTCGGTGAGGATCCCGAGTTTGACCAGGCGTTTCAGCTTGGCGTGGGTGCCTTCGACGTTCTTCGGCAGCAGTTCGTGGCCGAGGGCTTCGCAGACGTCCTTGGCCCGTAGCGGCTCGGTTGCCTGGTTGAACGCGGCGAGGATGCGGGGGTGGTCCGGGTGCTCGGGCAGCTCGAGCGGGGACATGGGGAGCCGGTGACGGAAGTGCGGGTGATCGTGAGGTGCTCCAGGTGCGCCTCGGCCTCCCGCAACCGGGTCTGCAGGTCGCCGATCTGCGCACGAAGGTCGTCGGCCAGGGCCCGGGCGGCTTCTTCCTGGAGGTCCAGGGCATCGAGCAGGGGCCGGATGTTCACGCTGCCACCGCCTGCGCCGTGCGCCAGGTGGGGGTGTTCGCGCCGTTGAGGCGTCGGGTCATGACGTGGGTCATCGCCCGGTAGACGCGGGAGGCGGAGGAGGAGGGGCGGTGCTCGTAGTCGCGGACCAGGCGCCGGTGCAGTATCAGAATCCCGTAGGTCTGCTCGACCCTCCACCGCTTCGGCTGTGGCACGAACCCCTTGTCCTGCGGGTTGCGTTGGACGATCTCGACGTCGATGCCCAGGCCGGCGCCGTGTTTGACGACCTGGTTCTTGAAGCCCTGGTCGGCCAGCGCTTCGCGGACGGTGTTGCCGGCGTGCTCGGCGACCTGGTCCAGCAGGATGAGGCCCGCGGCGTTGTCGTGGGTGTTCGCGGCGAGGACGACGACCGCGATGACCAGGCCGAGGACGTCCACGGCCAGTCCCCGTTTGCGGCCGGGCACCCGCTTGGCCGGATCGTGGCCACTCGTGGAGGCGGGGGCCCCGGCGGCCGCATGGACACTCCGGGTGTCCAGGACCACCAGGGTCGGGTCCTCTGATCGGCGGGCGCGTTCACGGACCTGGCAGCGCAGGAGTTCATGGATGAGCTGGTCGGTTCCGTCGTCCCGCCAGGCGGCGAAGTAGTAGTACGTCGCGCTCTTCTGCGGCAGGTCGTGCGGGAGATAGGCCCACTGACAGCCGGTCCGCCCCTGGTAGAGGATCGCGTTCACGATCTCCCGCTTGTCGTAGGCGCCCTGGTGGCCGCTGACCGAGCGCTGCCGGCCCATCCTCCAGGCCGAACCGTCGATAGGCGTCCTCCGGAGTTTCCGGGCGCCAGAGCACCAGGGGCGCGTCGGAGGTGAGGAAGATCGGCTTGCGGCAGGTCTCGAGCCGCCAGTGCCGGGCACGGTACTGCGGGATGCACACCCGGACCGAGCTGAGCGTCACGGCGACCGCTTCGTCGTGGGTGGGGTCGTTGCCCCCGTTCAACGCCCGCATGCCGTGGTAGTAGTCCCAGGCACCCTGGGCTTCGGCTGCCCGTGGCGGGTGACCGAAATGCTTGCGCGTGAGGTACTCGGTCATCAGCGCCACGTCGACCTCCCGGCCGTTCGCGTATGCGGTGACGTTCCGCCCGAAGAGCGGACCCGCGCGCTTCCGCGGTGTCCTGGCCATCTGCACGGCCAGGCAGAGGCACAGCAGCTCGCGGTCGTCGGTACCGACGACCGGAGTCATTCCCGTCTCGTCCATTCGGCCCAGGGCGCCAAGACCTCGCCCTTCCAGGCCGCTGAGCTCGTGCTCGATGGCCGTGGAGGGCATGCCGTTGTCGTCCGTGATCGTGTAGAAGCCGGTCTCGGCAGCGACGTTCTTGACGTTGGCGAGGTGCGTCTTCGGCGGGCACCGGCGCCTCACCCTCGCCCTCACCATGTCGCCTCGCCCGAATCGTGCCAGGTAGCTCTGAGGCACATAGTGGTGAAGTTTCGGTGCAGACACGTCGCCCAGCGTGAGCGGCCCGGCGGTCACCAACGACGTTGGACTGATCGCCTCCGTCATTGCCCTGTCCGTCGGCTCACCCTCTTCAGACGTCTACTAGGCACCGACACCCCCGCCGCACTCGAGCAGCGGGGGTGTCGCATGTTGGACTGACCTGGCCGTCACCCCGTACTTGTCGCACGGCGCCGGGGTCCGCGCTGCGGCCGAAGACCCGTGTTTCAAAGGTCTTGGAGCTTGTCGACGCGGACGGGACCGCCGGTGGTGACGGACTGGATGGCGGCTAGGGCGATGGCCAGGGCAGCGCGTGCGTCCTCGCCGGTGGCGGAGGGGGTGCGCTCGGTGCGGACGCTGTCGGTGAAGTCGGCGAGTTCGGCCACATAGGCGTCGTGGAAGAGGTGCTGGTCGTAGGTGACGCACTCGGCGGCGACGCCGTCCGGGCCGTATGCGGTCAGGTGGGTGCGGCGGACGTCGCCCATGGTGAGCATCCCGGCCGAGCCGAGGACCTCGGCGCGTACGTCGTAGCCGTAGACGGCCTGGAAGCTGGCCTCGGCGGTGGCGAGGGCGCCGTTGTCGAAGCGGACGGTGACGACGGCGGTGTCGAGCAGGCCGCGGTCCTTGAAGTCGGGGCGGATCAGGGCGTCCGCCATGGCGAAGACCTCGACGGGTTCGGCACCGGGATTGAGGTGGCGCAGGACGTCGAAGTCATGGATGAGGGTCTCCAGGAAGATCGTCCACGGCGGTATGCGGGCCGGGTCAGCCAGAGCGGGGTCGCGGGTGAGCGAGCGCAACAGCTGCGGTGTGCCGATGGCGCCGGCGGCGATCTTCTCGTGGGCGGCCCTGAAGCCCGCGTCGTAGCGGCGGTTGAAGCCCACCTGGAGGGGCACGCCCGCATCCGCGGCGGCCGCGATGGCGCGGTCGGCCTCGGCGAGGGTGACCGCCATCGGCTTCTCGCAGTAGACCGCCTTGCCCGCCTGGGCGGCGGCCTCGACCAGGTCGGCGTGGGTACGGGCCGGGGTGGCGATCACCACCGCGTCGATGTGCGGGTCGGCGAGCAGTTCACCGATGTCGGTGTAGGCGGTGGCGCAGCCGAGCCGGTCGCCCAGGCTCCGCGCGGCGCCCGGGGTGGGGTCGGCGATGGCGGCGAGCCGGACGCCCGGGAGGCGGTGGGCGAGGGTCTCGGCGTGGAACGAACCCATCCGTCCGGCGCCGAGGAGGCCGACGGCGAGAGGCTGCTGGGTGGTCATGCGGGTGCTCCGTACGTCGTCGTCAGGGTAGGTAGAGGCTGTGGAGACAGTCAGACGGTGAAGGCGGAGCGGAAGCGCTCCAGAGCGAGCTCGCTGTCGCCGGAGGCCCACGCCTCCATCGCCACCGTGCCCTCGTAGCCGAGGTCCACCAGGGCGCGGGCGACGGCGGGGTAGTTGATCTCCCCGGTTCCGGGTTCGCGGCGGCCGGGGACGTCAGCCACCTGGATCTCGCCGATCAGGCCCAGGGCATGGGCCCTGCGGACCAGCTCGATCAGATTCCCCTCGCCGATCTGGGCGTGGTAGAGGTCCAGATTCATCCGCAGCCCGGGCCGGTCCACGGCCGCGACCAGGGCCAGGGTGTCGGCGGCCGTCGCGAACGGCACCCCGGGGTGGTCGACGGCGGTGTTGAGGTTCTCCAGGGTGAAGACGACCCCGGCGCTCTCGCCCAGCTCGGCGAGGCGGGTGAGCGTGCGGTGGGCGGCGATCCACATCTCTCCGGTGGCCTCGCCGGTCACCGGCACCACAGGCAGGCCCTGACCGTCCAGTCCGGTGCCGTGCAGGTTCAGGCGAGGGCAGCCCAGTTGCTCGGCCGCCTTGAGCGACTCCTCGGCGGTGCTCAGGAGTTCGGCCGCACCCTCCTCGTCGGTCAGACTGCCGCGGATGTATCCGGTCATGGAGGAGAAGTCGGCCGGGGTCCGGGCCAGGGCGGCAAGGTCGTGCCGGGTCCAGTCCCAGATCTCGACCTGGAAACCGGCGTCATGGATGCGCCGTGCCCGCTCCTCGATCGGCAGATCCAGGAAGACCATCTCGGCGCAGGCCGCCAGTGTGTACATCGCCACGTACCTCTCTCCGCGACTTTCGGACTAGAACGTTCAAGAAACTAGAACGTTCTAGAACTCCGTGGAGCAGCAGTACGCCAGCTGTCGCCCTCCCCTGTCAAGGCTCCGGTGGCCCGTGAAAGCTAGAACGTTCTATAGTCGACTCCGTAGGAGACGACTCCGACCAGGGAGGACAGCTTGCCGGCGACCCCAGCGGTCCCCAACGGAAAGCGACCGACGCTCGCCGACGTGGCGTCACGGGCAGGGGTGTCCACGGCGCTGGTCTCCATCGTGATGCGCGGCGCGAAGGGGGCCGGCGAGGCCACCCGCGAGCGCGTCCTTCAGGCCGCGCGGGAGATCGGTTACCGGCCCGACGCCCGGGCCCGGCTGCTCCGCAGCCACCGCTCCCATCTGCTCGGGGTGCAGTTCGGCCTCCAGCATCCGTTCCACTCCGACCTGGTGGAGGGCATCTACGCGGCGGCCGAACCGGCCGGGTACCAGATCGCGCTGAGTGCCGTGGCCGCCGGGCGCGGCGAGCAGCGCGCCGTCGAGACATTGCTCGACGACCGCTGCGAGGCGCTGATCCTGCTCGGCCCGCAGGCCCCCGCCGCGCGGCTGGCGGAACTCGCCGGGCAACTGCCGGTCGTCTCCGTGGCCCGCCGGCTGCGGCCGTCCGTCCCGGGCCTGGAGGTCGTACGGACCGCCGACGACGAGGGAGCCGGCCAGGCGGTGGACCACCTCGTCGCTCTGGGCCACCGCGACATCGCCCACATCGACGGCGGCCGGGCACCGGGCGCAGCCGACCGGCGCCGCGGCTACCGCACCGCCATGAACCGCCACGGCCTGGGCGAATACATCCGCATTCTCCCCGGCGGTCTCACTGAGGAGGAAGGCGCCGAGGCCGCCCGAACCCTGTCGGCCACCCGCCCGCGCCCCACCGCCGTACTGGCCTTCAACGACCGCTGCGCGACAGGCGTACTCGACCTCTTCCTCCGCTCCGGCGTCGCGGTCCCCGGCGACATCTCCGTCGTCGGGTTCGACGACAGCCATCTGGCCCGCCTGGCCCACATCAACCTCACCACCGTCGGACAGGACATCGCACGCCTCGCCGAGCTCGCCGTCGGCCGGGCCGTCGCACGCCTGGAGGGCGCGGAGATCCCCGCCGGGGAACAAGTCATCACCCCCCGTCTCGTCGTCCGGGGAACGTCCGCCCCGCCCCGCTGAAGGAAGATCCCGGGGTGCGCGGCCTGTGTGTTCCACGGCGACGACGCCGGCCACACCGAGAAGTACCGGTTCGACTCGACGTCGTACATGCCGACCGGCCTGATCAGGAATGGCTGCCCCTCGGGCACACGCATCCCGCGGACAGCTCAACAGCGCATAACCGAAGTGGGACGGCTACCGCGCCCAACTCGCCGTGTACGCGGGCGATCGATGCCGTCCTGGTGCAGCCGAATGTCGTGATGGAAGTCGACGTCGCCCGCGACAGCGCCGGACGGTGGCGGCACCCGGCCCGCCCGCACCGCATCAGCGGCGACGTCGACGTCCAGGAGGTGCCGCTGTTCGGCGAAGGCGGCGCCTGTCACGAGTCAGGGCCGGGCCGTGGTCGGCTCCATGGTCGGGCCGGCCACAGCGGCCGCGGGAAGCTGCTGGCGCAGGTCCAGGTAGCAGCGCAGCCGTACGCCGGGCTGCCCGGCATCCCGCGTCGTCTGCTCCGCTGTGGCCGTCGCCCACCGGTCGGCAAGCAGCTACTGGAAAGCGAGCGCGGTGGCGTCGGCGGCGGCCGCGACGTCGACGACGAGCAGGCCCGGCTCGCTCACGTGCGTCTCGTGGATCGGGTCCGTGTACGGCACTACCCCGGCGTCCCTGGGTAGGTTCCGCCGCTGCCGTGTCTTCACCCGACCGAGTGGCAGGCCGTCAGCGGATGATCAGTCGGATCCCGGCCGGCCCACGGAGCGGGTACGTGCGGCGCTGATGTGTCCTCAGACGCCCGCTTCCACCAGGTCGTCGGTATGGAAGGTGCGGCGGTAGGAGGCGGGTGAGACACCGAAGGCCGTGCGCATGTGGGCGCGCAGGGAGTTGGCGGAGCCGAAGCCACAGCGGTGGGCGACCAGGTCGATGGACAGGTCGGTGGTCTCCAGCAACTGCTTGGCCAGTTCCAGGCGTTGCGCGGTGAGCCACTGCACGGGGGTCATGCCGACCTCGTCGCGGAAGCGGCGGGTGAAGGAGCGCAGGCTCATCCGGGCGTGTTCGGCCAGGCGGTTCAGGGAGAGGGGTTCGCCGAGGTGTTCCAGGGCCCAGGCGCGGGTGGCGGTGGTGGTGGCGACGGTGGGTTCGGGCACCGGGCGGTCGATGTACTGGGCCTGGCCGCCGTCCCGCCAGGGCGGGACGACGCACGCGCGGGCGGCGCGGTTGGCGGCGGCGGCGCCGTGGTCGCGGCGGATCATGTGCAGGCACAGGTCGATGCCGGCGGCGACGCCCGCGGAGGTCAGGACGTCGCCGTCGTCGACGAAGAGGACCTCCTCGTCGACCTTGACGCGGGGGTATGCGCGGCGGAACTCGGGGGCGAGGTTCCAGTGGGTGGTGGCGGGCCGGCCGTCGAGGAGGCCCGCGGCGGCCAGGACGTAGGAGCCGGTGCAGATGGACACCAGGCGGGTGCCGGGCCGGATGCCGGCGATGGCCGCGGTGACCTCGGGCGGCAGCGGGCCGCCGCGGCCCAGCTCGGGCATGGCGTGCGTGGGCGGGACGATCACGGTGTCCGCGGCGGCCAGGGCCTCGGGACCGGCCGCGGGCTGCACGGTGAACCCGGCGTCACTGAGGACCGGGGCGCCGTCGGCGGTGCAGACGGTGACCTCGTACAGCGGGCGTGAGCCGGCGTCCAGGACGCTGCCGAAGACGCGGGAGGGGATGCCGAGTTCGAAGGGCGGGACGCCAGGCAGGGCGAGGACGGCGATGCGGTGCCGCCCGGCCGCGTCGGCGCTCGGGTCGGGGCGGGGGTCGGTGCACGGCCACTGCGTCTCACTCATGGCCAGATCCTGTCACATAGTGGCCAGACGGCCAACACCATGGTGGGGGCGGGTGCCGGATCGTGGACTGCGTCGCACCGGGAAGGACCCGGGCGGCCGGAATCCGATCAAGACGGAAAAGAGTGAGGCGGACAGCATGCGTGCGGTGGTCGTGGAGCGGTGGGGCGGACCGGAAGTGCTCGTGGAGCGTGAGGTCGCCCGGCCCGAGCCGGGACTGAACGAGGTCCTGGTGCGGGTCCACGCGGCCGGTGTGAACCCGGTGGACTTCAAGACCCGGGCCAGCGGGGCCCTGATCGAGTGGGGCGAGGTCCCGGCGGTCGGCTGGGACGTCTCCGGCACCGTGGAGGCCGTCGGACCGGGCGTGGGGATGTTCCGCCCCGGGGACGAGGTGTACGGCATGCCGCTGTTCCCGCGGCAGGCCGGCGCCTACGCCGAGTACGTCGTCGCCCCGGCCCGCCACCTCGCACCCAAGCCGGCGAACCTCACCCACGTGCAGGCGGCGGCGCTGCCGCTGGCCGCGCTGACCGCCTGGCAGGCCCTGGTGGACACCGCCGGGGTGCGCTCCGGTGAGCGGGTGCTGGTGCACGCGGCGGCCGGCGGGGTCGGCCACCTGGCCGTGCAGATCGCCAAGGCCCGCGGCGCGTACGTCATCGGCACGGCGAGTGCCGGCAAGCACGATCTGCTGCGGCAGTTGGGCGCGGACGAGGTGATCGACTACCGCACGGTCCGCTTCGAGGACGCCGTCGGGGACGTGGACGTGGTGCTGGACGGGCTCGGCGGCCAGAACGCCGAGCGGTCCCTGACGGTACTGCGCCCGGGCGGCCGGCTCATCACCCTGCCCGGCCCCGACGACGTCCCCGCCGACGTCCCCGACCACGTGCGGGCGGTGTGGATCCTGGTCGAGCCCGACCACCTGGGCCTGCGCGAGATCACCGCCCTGGCCGAGCAGGGCGCGCTCACGCCCGTGGTCGAGACCGTCGTCCCGCTGGCCGAGGCCGCGAAGGCGCACGAGATCGGCGAGCAGGGCCGCACCACCGGGAAGATCGTCCTGAGCGTCGCCTGACGCCGGCCGACCCGGCCGGGTCGGCTGCGGGCAGGTGGAGCGGGACTGGAGCCCCGGGACCGACCGGTCCCAGGGCTCCGGGCGCGGCCGAACGGGACGGGGCGGACCTTCGGGCACGGCCGGACAGGACGGAACTGCGGCTCGGGGCTTCGGAGGGGCGGGGCTGCGGCTCGCGGGGGTGCTTCCGTGACGGCCGGGGCAGCTCGCACGGGGGCGGAGGCAGGGCTGCGGCTCGCGCCGGAGGGGCGTCTTCGGTGGTGGCCGGGGCCTGCTGCTGCCGGCGGGTGCTCGCGGCCGGTACGTGGCACCGGGGAGGGCGCGCTGCGGGCCCAGGACGCCCTCGGTTGAACAATTCTGAGCAGACTCATACTTGAGTGCACTCGGGTTGAGTGAGTGAGGCGAGGCCCCATGCCACGCCGAATTGGCCGATCTGGCCTCACGCCTGGATAAACAGGATGAGAACAAGGAGTAACGCCCCATGCGAGCGTTCGTCATCACCAAGTACAAGGAGCCGCTGCAGGAGGCGGACGTCCCCGAGCCCACCGTGGGGGAGCACGACGTGCTCGTCCGGGTGGAGGCTGCCGGGCTGAATCAGCTGGACGAGAAGATCCGCGCCGGTGAGTTGAAGCAGATCCTGCCCTACAAGCTGCCGCTGATCCTGGGCAACGATGTCGCGGGCACTGTCATCGGCGTCGGGACGGCGGTTCGCGGCTTCAAGCCCGGAGACGAGGTCTACGGTCGGCCCGACCAGGACCGCATCGGCACGTTCGCCGAACGCATCGCCGTCGCGGAGGGCGACCTGGCGCTCAAGCCCGCCTCGATCAGCATGAATGAGGCCGGCTCGCTGCCGCTGGTGGCGCTCACGGCGTGGCAGGCGCTGGTGGAACGCGGGAAGGTGCGGCCCGGGCAGAAGGTTCTCATTCATGCCGGCGCCGGCGGAGTCGGTTCGATCGCGATCCAGCTCGCCGCGCACCTCGGTGCGCACGTCGCCACGACCGCCGGCGCTTCCAACGCGGACTTCGTGCGCGCGCTCGGCGCGGACACGGTGATCGATTACCGCACCCAGGACTTCGAACAGCTCCTGACCGGCTACGACCTGGTGCTGGACAGCCTCGGCGGGGAGACCCTCGAGAAGTCCCTGCGGGTGCTCAAGCCCGGCGGCAAAGCCATCGAGATCGCTGGTCCCCCGGAGCCCACTTTCGCGCGCGAGGCCGGCCTCAACCCGCTGCTGCGCCTGGGGGTCGCCGTCCTGAGCCGCAAGATCCGCAAGCAGGCGAAGAAGCTCGGCGTGACGTACGAGTTCATGCTCATGCGCGCCAGCGGCGACCAGCTCCGCCGGATAACCACCCTCATCGACCAGGGCGCGGTGCGCCCGGTCGTGGGAAAGGTGTTCGGCTTCGACCAGACCCCCCAGGCGCTGCAGTCCCTGTCCCAGGGCGGCATCCGCGGCAAGGCCGTCATCGGCAACAGCTGACCCAGCCCACCCGCCGCAACCGAGAGGGGCGGCACAAACGCACGAGGACACCACCCATGTCTGTCGCCTCCCAGTCGGTCGGACGGCGCGAGCGGAACAAGCAAGAAAAACTCGACCGCATCGTCGCTGCCGCCAGTGAACTGTTCGCCGCACACGGCGTGGACGAGGTCACGACCCAGCAGATCGCTGACAAGGCCGACATCGGCACCGGGACCCTGTTCCTCTATGCCAAGACCAAGGGCGAGCTCCTCCTCCTTGTCCAGAACGCCAAGTACGTCGAAGCACTTGAGCGGGGCCGGGCGGACGCCGAGACCGTCCCAGGCGTGCTGGACGCGGTGCTGGCGATCGTCCGGCCGATCGTCGAGTGCAACCGCGTCCAGGTCGACAACGGACGCACCTACCTGCGAGAGATGGTCTTCGGCGACCCCGAGGAGCCCCGGCACGGCGCGGCACTCGCCATCGTCGCGCAGACCGAGGAGGCCGTCGCCGCCGTGCTGCGCCGAGACGAGCGGGTCGCACAGGGCGACGCCGCGACGCTGGCACACATCGTGTCCGCCGTGATGTTCCTCAGCATGGCGGTGAGCGTGAACATCGCCTCGAGCGTCGAGGAGATCGTGCAGGACATCCGGGGGCAGGTTGAGGTCATGCTGCCTCGCTGAAGCGCGGCCCCGGCCTCAGGCCCAGGCGACCATCCGGATCAAGCCGTTCGCCGTTTGGAAGCAAGAGACGTCGGAAGGACCGTCTCCTGTAGCCGTTACACAGCCCGCACTGCCTGCCTCGCTCATCCCCGGCCAGACCCTCGTCCTGCCCGAGGACGTCTGGCAGGGGCTGCGCGTTCCGCCTTCAGTTCCGCCGGCGCAGACGCGGAACACCACCCTCTTCCTGACCGGTGAGGACGGCCGGGTGGCGGCTGAAGAGGATTTCGTCTGTCCGTCGTCAGCCCGGCCTTCTCGGCCGGCGCGGGACACGGGCGGCCACCCGCGGACGCCGTTGGCCCGGGTGACTGCGCCGCCTCAGTGGTCGTGCTGGGCGATCGCGCGCAGGAAGGCGACGGTTTCCATCTCGCGGTTGGTGGACTCCTCCGTGGAAGTGCCGTACCTGCGGTTGGCCGACAGCTTGACGATGGTGGTGCGGGCGGTCGGGTCGACGTAGACGAACTGGTTGTAGACACCGATGGCGCTGAACTCACCGCGGTCTCCGTCCGGGATCCACCACTGGTAGCCGTAGCCCAGGCCGAGCCGGTGGCCGCCGACGATCGGGCAGCCGGGCTCCAGGTGCGGGGCGGCGACGGTCACGGAGTCGCGCACCCATTGCGCGGGCACGACCTGCTCGCCCTGCCACACACCACCGTTGCGGTACAGCTCGCCGATCCGGGCGTAGTCGCGCGCGGTGAGGTTGAGCCCGCCGTACGCCATCTCCGTCCCGGCCGGGTCGAGGACCCAGCGGCCGGGTGAGGCCATGCCGAGCGGCTCGCACAGCTTCACCCGCATGTAGTCGGCAACCGTGCGGCCGGTCGCCCGGGCCACGAGCGCGCCCAACACCTGGGTCTCGCCGGAGTTGTAGCGACAGACGGTGCCGGGCTCGCTCTCGCGTGCCATGTTCGCGACGAAGTCGTCGAGTGTGCCGTCGATGCCCAACGTGGCCATGCTGAGCAGCCAGATGTCCGAGGCCGGGTCGTTGTAGTCCTCGTTCCAGCGGGCACCGGACGACATCTGCAGCACGTCCCGGATCGCGATGCCGTCGTAGGCGGAGCCGGGCCGGACGGGGACGTAAACGCTGATCGGCTCGTCGATGCTGCGGATATGGCCCTCCTCGACGGCGATGCCGACGAGGGCGGAGATGAAGCTCTTGGCCACGGACATGGACAGCCACGGCACGTCCGGGCCTCCTGTGAGCAGGTACCGCTCGTAGCGGATCTCGCCGTCGATCAGCACGAGCAGCGCCGACGTGTCCGTGTCCGCCAGGAATTCCTCGGTCGACCGGACGGCGTCGTCGAACCGGTAAGTGGCGGGCAGGGTCGTCGCCTCGCCCAGTGGCCAGGGGTGCGGCTTCGGCGCGGGCGCCATCTCGCGGGTGTCCGCCAGGTCCTTGATCCGGCAGAAGTTCTCGTGCTGCGGCACACCGGTGAAAAGGCCGATCTCGGCAAGAGTCTGCGGCTGCTGAGCTGTCATCGTGGTCCTTCAATCGCTCAGGAGAAGGGGAGGGGAGGAGGAGGCCTACGGCGGCGGGGAAGCTCGGCCGGTCTGGCTCTTCGGTCCTTGTCGCGGGGGTGTCGCGCGCCAAGGAGTGACATTGCGGAGGGGCAGAGGCCCGATGAACGAGAAATTAGCAGTACCAATCGGTTAGGACAACCAAATGGTACGCTTATTTTCATCTGGCAGAGAGTGAGGCACGGTAGCGTTGAGCACTCCACGGGTGGACGGGCGGACGCTTCGCTTCCAGCACCGCAGGCCGGAACTGCTGGCGGCGGCCACCGAGTACGTTCTGGAGCACGGCGTCAGTGACCTGTCACTGCGCCCGATGGCCCAGGCTCTCGGCGTAACCCACGCCACGCTGCTGCGGCACTTCTCGTCCAAGGAAGAGCTGATCCTGGAAGTCCTGGACAAGATCCGCACCGACCTGGCCGAGCAGCTGACCTCCGCCCCGGAGTACCACGGGGCGTGCTCCACGGCCGAGCTGATCAAGGCCGTATGGCAGCGACTGTGCGAGCCGCACGAGCAGAGGCAGTTCCTCCTGCTGTTCGAGCTGGTCGGCCGGCACGGCTGGAAGCCCGAAGGTGACCGGGACCTGGCGCAGTCGATCATCGGCGGCTGGGTCGACGTCCTCACCGACCGGCTCACGCAGGACGGACGGCCCCCCGAGGAAGCCTCTGCCCTGGCCACCCTCCTGCTCGCCCAAGTACGGGGACTTCAGCTCGATCTCCTGGTGTCCGGAGACCAGGAACGGGCCGACCGCGCACTCGACTTCTCACTCCAGCTGCTGGAGCACCGCAGCGGGTCGCCTGGGTGCAACTGAGGTGACAGCCAGCTCCTCGGCCGGTAGACCGCGCCGCGTACGCCGGCAACAAGAATGAGTCGTCATGGCGGACCGTTCACCCACGGGCTGAGGGCATGGACCCGAGACCTGGACGGCGGAGATCCTCGATGACGTGCCGCTGGACCCCGATGAGCTGAAGGGAACTTGACACCTCCGACGCAGGCGCGGCTCCGGTATCCCTTGGCGCCGAGCAGACCGCACCTCCCCGGCAGCGTCTCGTGCTGGGGCTCCCGGGCCGGACATGTGATGCCGCAACGCCGCATCACGGCGTACCTCAGCAATGCCCTCCCCGCATGCCTGCCGGGGCTACAGGGCAGGCCACGGATCCTCCTCGGTGCTTCGTGCCCATAGCGTGCCCTCAAGAGCGGAAAGCAGCGGTCAACAGCGGCGCAAACCGGCCCGCACAACCACTCAAGGAGATGGCGTATGCCCAGGTCGGAGACAGTCAGTCAGTGTGATGTTGGCTGTGCCTGTCGTGTTCCGCGTTCCTGGTTGGCTTTCGGCTCGGCGTAGGCGAAGTCGTATGGGAGCCGATCGGTGATCCGGCGGTAGCCGAGACGCTGATAGAGGGCGTTGCTGGTGGGGTTGCCCGCGTCCGTGAACAGCACGACCTCCGTGGCGCCCGCGGCCGGTGCGGCTCGGCTGACCTCGGCGGTCACGGCGGTCACGGCGGTCACGGCGGTCACGGCGGTCACGGCGGCAGCGTAGCCGCAGTCGCGGAGGTGGGCCGGGGTGTAGACGGGGTCCAGCCGGACCATCCCGGCGACCATCGGGTTGAGGCCGGCCATCGAGACGGGGATGCCTTAAGGGTTTCCCAGACGGTGTACCGCTTCCCGCCTCCTGCGGAACACCGAGGACATCACCAACCTCAGCGACTACAACTTCAACGATGTCACCAGCTCCCCCGTCAACAACAGCCGTTTCCTCGTCCGGATCTACCCCGATTACGACTCAAGGGAGTGCCCGTGGCCCTCCTGCCCGACATGTCCATCAGCTTCAACCGGGCAACGGTTGCAACGACGTGGCCTCCTCCATCCAGGTCCTCCCCCACACGATCGGATAGCCGACAGCCGCACCGATCGAGCGGCCCGAGGAGGGCGACTGCTGTCACTGCGGCGGGACCGGCCTGGCCCGCCCGCTGTGGGCGTAGTCGTTGTCAGCCGGCCACGACGTCGCACAGTTCCCGTACAGCGCGCTCGCGGTGGTGCTGGGCGGGGATCGCCTCGTAGAGGTCCAGGGCGCGGCGGCGGACCAGGCCGGTGCGGTACTCCGCGGGCAGCGCTGTCAGGGTGTTGACCGTACGACGGCACGCCTGCCCGGTGTCGCCGTCGTGATGGGAGCACGCCGCCGCGTCGATGTTCGGCAGGGTGCGCGTCATGGTGCTGGTCGGCGCGGACAGCTCCAAAGCACGCTCCTGGCTCTCGTTCGCGCGGCGGGTGTCCCCGAGCGTGGTGAAGGCGTGGCTGAGTGAAAGGCATCCGGCTTCGAGGGGACCAGCAGCAGCATCCTGGTCGACAAACGACGTGGAGGCTGCTCCTGCGATCACGGAAAACGCCTGGTTGTGTCCGCCGTGCACCGTGTCTGCCTCGGCGCCGATTCCCCTCTCTGAGTGTTGGCAAGTAAGCCAACTGCGGTGCGTGCTGGGCTGTTATCAGTGAGTCCTGGCGGCTGACTCTCTCAGAAGGTGAGCACTACTCGTCCCCGGAGGCCGCCGGCCTCAAGCAGTCGGTGTGCTTCGGTGGCCTGCTCGGCCGGCAAGGTCCGAGCGACCCGCGGGGTGATGCCGCCCTTCTCCGCAAGTTCGCGTAGACGGTCGAGCTTGGCGTGTTCGCGTGCGTATTGCGGCACGAACGTGTTGCGGGTCTCGATGCCGCGTTCGGCGGTCACCTGGACGCCACCGACCGACGACGCCATCCGGCCGCCGTCCCGGACCGCGCGGATGGCGAGGCCGGCGACGCCCGCGGTGTCGACGAGCCCGTCGACACCGTCGGGTATCTCCCTGCGCACCAGTTCCGGGAACGCGTCGCCGCGCGGCAGGACCACGTCGGCGCCGAGTTCCTCCACCAGTTGCCAGTCCTTCGGCGCCGCGTCGGCGACCACCCGCAACCCGTCAGCCTTGGCCAGCTGGACGGCGTAGCCGCCGACCGCGCCGGCCGCTCCGGTGACCGCGATGGTGGCGCCCGCTGGAAGTTCGAGGAGGTCCAGCGCCATTCGGGCTGTCAGACCGTTCATCGGCAGCGTGGCGGCCTCGATGTCGGTGGCGCCCGTCGGTACGCGGACCACCGACTCGGCCGGGACGACCAGATACTCGGCGTAGGCGCCGTGCGTCCCGGAGACCACCACGACAGCCATGACGTGGTCGCCGACGGTGAGATCGGTGCCGGTTCCCTCGCCGATCTGCTCGACCACGCCGGCCGCCTCCATCCCCGGCACGTAGGGCGGTTCCGCGTCGGAGACGAAGGCGATTCCGCGGCGCACCAACGTGTCGACGGGGTTGACCGTCGCCGCGTGTACCCGGATCAGGATCTCGCGCGGCCCGGCCTCGGGGACCGGAAGATCCAGGACCCGCAGTACGTCGGGCCCGCCGAATTCAGTCAGGCCTATGGCCTTCATGGAAAGTCCTTCCTCAGGGATGGTCATTCGCCCGCCGCGCCGCCCGACAGGCGGATCTCTTCGCTGTCGAGGGCGGCCTGCAGGCGGCGCAGTACGGTGTCGTCGATCTGGCGCTCGTCGCGCAGCCGTACGACGGTGGCGCGTTTGTTGGCGATGAGGGCCAGGCGCAGTGCGAGGTAGTCCTGGTGCTGGAGCACCGCGGGGTCGTCGTGGGCGCCCACGCTGCGGGCCCGGACGGACGCCAGGTGGGCCTCGTACTCCTGCCGCAGCCACGCGACGATCTTCGGATCGCTGCGCAGGTCGGCGACGAGCCGGGGCAGCGCCTCGATCGCCTCTTCGATGGCGGTGGTCTCGGCGAGGTCGTGTTCCTCGTCGACCGAGGTGTCGGGTGGCAGCTTCGCCCAGCGCACCGCCACCGGCAGCAGCAGCCCTTGCACCACCAGCGTCACCAGGATGACGCCGGAGGTGACGAAGACGATGAAGCTGCGGTCGGGGAACGGCTCGCCCGAATCGAGTATCTGCGGAACCGAGAGCACCATCGCGAGCGAGACCGCGCCCCGGAAGCCGGCCAGCCCACTGACCACCCGGGTCCGGTGACCGACGCGGAGCATGCGTTGCCGGGGACTGCGGTCGAGCGCGCGGACCAGGTAGGTGGACGTGTACAGGAACGCGAAGCGCACGGCGACGAGCACCACGCAGATCGCGCCGACCGCGATCAGCGCGTCCCGGAGATCGGCACGGTCGAGGTCACGGACCGCGTACTGGAGCTCGACCCCGACCAGGACGAACAGCGCCCCGTTGATGATGAAGGTGGCCAGCGGCCAGAACGCCAGTGCCTGCGTGCGGTGTTCGGCCTGGATGATGCGCGGGGCGACCTGGGACATGATCAGGCCGCTGACGACCACCGCGAGGACGCCGGAGGCTTCGATGAGTTCGGCGAGCAGGTACGCGGTGAAGGGCGCCAGGATCATGACCAGGTTGCCGAGCAGGGGGTCTGTCAGGCGGCGCCGCAGGTTCATGTTGACCCACGCGACCGCCACGCCCACCGCCGCTCCGCCGCCGTACGCGAGCAGGAACAGCCCTCCGACGTGCGGGATGCTCAGGTGCTCCTCGCCGACCGTGATGCCGACGGCCAGACCGTAGATGACCAGGGCCGTGCCGTCGTTGACCAGGCTCTCCGCGCGCAGCACGGTGACCTGACGGCGTGGCAGGGCGCGGGCGAGGACGCCGACCGCCGTCGCGTCCGTGGGTGCCATGGCCGCGCCGAGCACCCACGCCGGTCCCCACGGCAGGCCGAGGGCATGCCCGGCAGCCGCGACGGCCCAGGCCGTGAGGATGACGAGTACGGTGCTCAGCTGCAGGATGCCGCGCAGGTTGGTGCGGATCTCCCGCAGGGAGGTGGTCAGGCTCTCCCAGTACAGCAGCACCGGAAGGAAGAGCAACAGCACGACCTCCGGGGGAAGTTGTGCTTCCCGCACTGCCGGAACGAACCCCAGGAGCACACCCGTCACGAGCAGGACGATGGGCGGTGCGATGCCGAGGCGCTGTCCGACGGCGTTGCCCACCAGCACGGCCACGCCCAGGACCACGACGAGTTCGAGACCGAGCAAGGTGTTTCTCCTGAAGGGGTGAAAGGGTTGCTGTTCAGCGGGGTACGAGCTTCAGGGTGGTGTCCCGCGAGGCCACCATGGGATCGACGTAACTCGCGCCGTATCGGCCGTACTTGGTGCGGTAGGCGGCGTCGATACGGTCGTTGACGCCGGGGTCGGTGACCTCGACGAGGGTGACGTCCTTGTCGACGCCCCCGGAGCGGATACGGCCCTCGTGGCTCGCCCGGGCCGCGCGGTACCAGGCGCCGGCGCTGCCGCGGAAGGAGCGGACGTAGAGGTCGTCGCCGTCCCGGACGACCCAGATCGGCACGGGTGTGCGCGGCGTTCCGTCGCCGCGCGAGGGAGCCATCCGAAGCTCCTCGGCGTGCCCGATTCGGGTCAGCTCGTCGTTCGTCCAGGTCGTCACGGGTTTGCCTCCTCGACAACCGTGCGGTCACAGCCGTGCGGTGACGACCGTGCGGTGGGTGTGCTCTCGTGGGCGTGGGCGCGGTTGGGGCAGCTCACGCCCACGGGGCGACGTTCAGGGCGTCAGGAGGGTCTTGATGGCGCGGCGTTCGTCCATCGCCTTGTAACCCTCGGCGACCTGGTCCAGGGGCAGGATGAGGTCGAAGACCTTGCCCGGGTCGATGTGGCCCGACAGGACGCGGTCGATCAGGTCGGGCAGGTAGCGGCGCACAGGGGCGGGGCCGCCGCGCAGGCCGACGTGGGAGAAGAACAGCTCCTGGCCGTCGACCGTCACCTCGTGCGGGACGCCGACGAAGCCGACGTTGCCGCCGGGGCGGGTGGAGTGCAGGGCCTGGCGCATGGACTCGGCGGTGCCGACGCATTCCAGGACGCTGTCGGCGCCGATGCCGTCGGTGAGGTCCTTGACGCGGGCGATGCCTTCGTCGCCGCGTTCGGTGACGATGTCGGTGGCGCCGAACTCCAGGGCCAGCTTCTGGCGTGACTCGTGGCGGCTCATCGCGATGATCCGTTCGGCGCCGAGCTCCTTGGCGGCGATGACGCCGCACAGGCCGACCGCGCCGTCACCGACGACGACGGCGGTGGAGCCGGGCTCGACCTCGGCGGCGAGGGCGGCCCACCAGCCGGTGCCCATGACGTCGGAGACGGCGAGCAGGCCGGGGACGAACTCGGCGCCGGGGTGCTCGTCGGTGGCCACCAGGGTGCCGTGGGCGTTGGGGATGCGGACGTAGTCGGCCTGGCAGGTGCTCATGAACTCGCGGTGCAGGCAGTTGGACTGCCAGCCGTTCAGGCAGTTCGCGCAGGTGTTGTCCGAGGTGGCGAAGGAGCCGACCACGAACTGGCCGGGCTGGACGTTGGTGACTCCGCTGCCGACCTCCTCGACGATGCCGACGTACTCGTGGCCCATGGGGTGGGGTTCGGTGACGGGCTCCGCGCCACGGTAGGGCCACAGGTCCGAGCCGCACACACAGGTGGCGACCGTACGGATGATGGCATCCGTCGGCTCGATGATCGTGGGCTCGGGGGCGTCTTCCACCCGGATGTCACCGGGGGCGTGGATCACGGTTGCTCGCATGTCTCTTCTCCTGATGCGCTTCTCGGATAGGGGTGGCTCGGGCGAGGGTGGGCTATTCGTGCAGGGAGTGGACCCTTGCCGGTCGGTGCCGCTTCAGGAGTTCCATCGTGATTCTCTTCGTGTGTCGCTGTAGTGCTGATGCCGGGGCAGCGATGTCACCCGGAAATATCCGGTTTCCTCGACGACGGTCAATGGGGTCGACGGCCTGTGAAAGCCATTGCCGATTTCCTGACTCCGTCAGCGCCCGCAGGGCCCGTAGACAGGAGAATTCCACCCCGGGGCAGAAGTATCCAGGGATAAAACCTTCCTACCCGGCGAAGTGGCGGACGGCGCACACTGGCCAGTATGAACAGCAGTGCGCACCGTAAGGAGCTGGGCCAATTCCTCAAGGCCCGCCGGGCTGAGCTCAGCCCCCGTACGGTCGGTCTGCCCGAAACCGACCGGCGAAGGCGCGTGGCCGGCCTGCGCCGGGACGAGGTGGCCGTGCTGGCCGCCGTCAGCACCAACTACTACACCCGCCTGGAGCAGGGCCGTATGACCCCCTCCGCGTGCGTGCTGTCCGAGCTGGTTCGGGTCCTGCACCTGAGTGACGACCAGCGGGACTATGTGTTCGAGCTGGCCGGCAGGGAGGCCGCCGGTGGGGCTCGGCGGCGGCCTCCGCGGAAGGCGAACCCCCGGTTGCGTACCGTGCTGAACGAGCTCAGCCTGGCCCCCGGCATGATCCTGGACCGGCACCTGGACATCCTGGCGTGGAATCCGATGGCCGCCGCCCTGTTCAACACCGATTTCGCGCAGGTCCCCAAGCGACAGCGCAACTACATCCGGCTGCTCTTCAGCGACCCGGCCATGAGGACGCTGTTCGCCGACTGGGAGACATCGGCCCGCAACGCCGTGGCGGTGTTGCGACAGCAGGCCGCGGCCTGCCCCGGAGACCGGACGCTGACCGCCCTCGTCGGAGAGTTGTCGGTGCAGGACGACCAGTTCCGCCAGTGGTGGGGAGGCCGCCATGTGGCGCCCCGGAGCGGAGGCACCAAGGTCTTCGTCCACCCGGTCGCCGGTGACCTCACCCTCGCCTGGGACGCCCTTGCCTGCGGGGCCGACCCCGACCAGCGGTTCATCGTCTGGAGCGCCGAGCCCGACTCGCGCGCCTACGAGGGTCTGCGTTTCCTCTCCTCCTGGGCGGCGACCCGGCGGGACGATTCGGTGTCCGACACCGTCGACTGACGGCTGCGTCCTCCCTTACGTGCCGGTACGGGGAATGGCAGGAGATTCCCCGTGGGAATAGCGTCTGCATTCTCCGGCATGCCACTCTGCGTGTTCCTTCCCGGCCTGGAGCAGATTCTGACCAGGGAGAAATCCTTCCTACCTTCGCCGCTGAATTCCGTGCCATGCTTCCAGAGCACGATTCGCACCAGCATTTTCCAGGAGCAATACCCTCATGTCCTCCACCTCTCGCCCCACCGTCGCCGTCGCGTTCCATTCGGGTTACGGCCACACCGCTGTCATCGCCGAGGCCGTTGCGCGCGGTGCCGCGGAAGCCGGTGCCGAGGTGGTCTCCGTCCCTGTGGACAAGATCACCGACGAGCAGTGGGCGCAGCTGGACGCCGCCGATGCGATCATCTTCGGTGCCCCCACCTACATGGGCACCGCCTCCGCCGCCTTCCACGCCTTCGCCGAGGCCAGCAGCAAGCGCTGGTACACCCAGACATGGGCCGACAAGATCGCCGCCGGCTTCACCAACTCCGGTGCCAAGAACGGCGACAAGTCCTCGACCCTGGGCTACTTCTTCACCATGGCCGCCCAGCACGGCATGCACTGGGTCAGCCTCGGCGTGCAGCCGGGCTGGGCCTCCACCGAGGGCAGCGAGGACGACGTCAACCGTCTGGGCTACTTCGTCGGTGCGGGCGCGCAGACTCCGATCGATGCCGGCCCGGAGGCGGTCCACAAATCCGACATCGCCACCGCCGAGGGCCTCGGCGCCCGGGTCGCGCAGCAGACCGCGTTCTTCCGCGCCGGCCGCGCCGCCCTCGCCGCCTAAACCCAAGAACTGCACCCGCAGCCTGACCTGAAAAGGAGCAGCACCATGTCCGATTCCCCGAACCTCGCTCTCGTCCGTCGGCTCTACGACTCCGGCATGGCCCCGGACGTGGTCGCCGAGGTCATCCACCCCGACATCGTCTGGGACATCACTCCCGGCTTCCCCTACGGCGGCGTCTACAAGACCTGGGCCAGCGCCGGGGCCGACTTCTTCGGCCGGCTCGCGCCCAACTTCACCTCCTTCGGCGCGGTGGCCGAGGACTTCTACGACGCCGACGACCACGTCTTCGTCCGAGGCCACTACCACGCCGTGTCCAAGTCCGGCGAGGAGTCGGACGCCCGCTTCATCCACCTGTGGACGGTGGGCGACGGCAAGCTCACCCACCTGATCCAGGCCGCCGACAGCCACGTCGTCCAGCAGGCCGCGAACAACTGACCGCCCGCACTCACCCCACGGAGCACCCCATGGCGAAGATCCTCTTCCTCATCACCGCCGCCGACCACTGGACCCTGGCCGACGGCTTCGAGCAGCCGTCCGGCTTCTGGGCCGAGGAGGCCATCGGTCCGTACGGCGTCTTCAAGGAGGCCGGCTACGAGATCGCCGCGGCCACCCCGGGCGGCGTCCCGCCGACCGCCGACGCACTGAGCCTGACCCCCGACTTCAACGGCGGCGAAGAGGGCGCCGAGCAGATGAGGACCGCCCTGCGCGAAGCGACCGAACTGTCGAACCCGATCCGCGTCGAGGACGTCAGGATCGACGACTACGACGCCGTCTTCGTCCCCGGCGGCTGGGGGCCGATGGAAGACCTGTCCGACGACCCCGCGGCCGGCAAGCTGCTGAGCGACTGGCTCGCCTCCGGCAAGATCGTTTCGCTGGTGTGCCACGGCCCGGCTGCGCTGCTGTCCACGGTGGACGCCGACGGCAAGTCCCCGTTCCACGGCTACCGCCTGACCGGACTGTCCAACTCCGAGGAGATCCAGAACGGCCTCGCCGACCGTGCGAAGTGGCTGCTCCAGGACCGTCTCGTCACGGACGTCGGCGCGGACTACCGCAAGGGTGAGGAGAACTTCGCCCCCCACCTCGAGGTGGACCGCACCCTCATCACCGGCCAGAACCCGGCCTCCGCCGTCCCGCTCGCGCGGGAAGTCGTCAAGGCGCTGGGCTGACGCCCGGCACCGACACGGAAAACCGTCACAGAACACAGAAAGAGGCAGTACTGATGGACAGCAACGCGACCCTTCCCAGCGTGGGGCAGACCTGGCTGGCGGACCTCGGCACGGACACGCCGCTCGGCCACTTCACGGTGGAGATCACCTTCGACTCGGCGACCCAGGTCAGCTTCGAGGTGACCGGCGGTGCCATCAAGGGGCGGAAGCAGACGATGGAGTACACCACCACCCAGCTCCGCGACGGCCTGTACGTGGTGCGCTGGACCGAGCCCGACGCCGGTGACCACGTCACCCACATCGAGGACTACACCGAGGGCACGTGCATGGCAAGCTCCGTCATCGGCGGAGAATTCGTCCAGCTCCACGGGAAGTGGAGCCGCGTCCGCTGAACCCTCCTGGTGACGGCCGCAGGTCACGTGTCACCTGGGCAGTAAGAGCTTCCAGGGAGAAAACTCTCCCCCTGACAACACTGCTCGCCGATGCAAGGGTGAGGGCATGAACCGCGATCCTCACCGCCATGATCTGGGGGAATTCCTCAAGGCGCGCCGGGCCGAACTCGACCCGGCCGCCGTCGGCCTGCCCGACGGCGGCCCGCGTCGCGTCGCGGGCCTGCGCCGTGAGGAGATCGCCGTACTGGCGGCCATCAGCACCGACTACTACGCCCGCCTCGAACAGGGCCGTATCCAGCCCTCGCAGTCCGTACTGGACTCCCTGGCCCGGGTGCTGCGCCTGGACGACGACCAGCGTGCCTACCTGTACGAGCTCGCGGCCAGGGACGAATTCCGTCCTCCCCGTCGGCAGCCCCGCCCCAAGGCACAGGTGCTGCTGCAGCGCATGCTCGACGACATGGCGCACACCCCCGCCTTCGTGATCGGACCGCGCACCGAGATCGTGGCCTGGAACGCCATGGGCGCGGCCCTGATCACCGACTTCGGAAAGATCCCGGAGAAGCAGCGCTACTTCATCAGGCTGCTCATCACCGATCCCACGATGCGCGAGCTGTACGCGGACTGGGAGGGCGTCACCCGGCTGGCCATCGCCCAGATGCGGATGCACAACGCGAACAACCCCGGGGACCCGCAGCTGACCGCTCTGGTGGACGAGCTTTCGGCCCGCGACAAGCAGTTCCGCGAGTGGTGGGGCGCCCACAACGTCGCCGTCCGGGACACCGGGACCAAGCACCTGCGCCACCCCGTGGCCGGGGATCTGCATCTCGACTGGAACGCCGTCACCTGGGCCGCCGACCCCGACCTGCAGATCATCGTCTGGACCGCCGAAACCGGCACGCCCACCTACGACAGCCTGCGCATGCTGGCGTCCTGGGCCGCCGACCCCAGCCACACGACCAGCGGCAGCTCTGCCTGACGGTTCTCGGTGCCTGTTCCTGCTCTGGCTGGACGGCCATGGGGGCAGGCGACCGGTGGACCGTCCGGGCAGGCCGGACCCGCCTCCTCGCCTCCGGAGGCAGGTTGCCGATGCGCCTGCATCCGGGCGAGACCGAGGCCGCCCGCTGGCGGGTGGTCAGGTTGTTCGACCGGCCTGGCTTGATCACCGTTCCCGCCGGTGCCGACGTCGTCTCGGCCGAGGCACCGGCATCATCCGCACGGGTCGGTCGTCCGCGACGGTGGAGCCCCCGAGTTATGGCGGCGCAGCAGGGGAGCGCGTCGACCGGCGGTGGTGCCTTCCGTCCACTGCCCGACGAATCCGTTGAACGCCGGCTCGGCCATGTCGAGTTCGGTCATGGTGCGCTCCTGATTTCCCGGCAACGGTGCCGATGTGGGGCAGCTGCCGACGGAGTGGCATATGCCCGCGAACTTGATGTCGATCAGAACCTCGTGCTCGCCGACCTCGCGGCGCTCGATGGTGGTCCGTTCCAGCGGGGCCTCGGCGGCGGGGGCGGCATACGTGGCGACAGTGGTCCTGTTTCTGGCAGGAGCAGGCTCGCTTATCGCCTCCTTACAACGAAAAAACCAAGGCAAAGTCAAAGGGTAAACAAGGGGGGATAAAACTCTCCCTGTCATGGGGGGAGTCGGCGGTGCAAGACTTCGCGCCTGACCAGCCGCCTGTCGAGGTGTGCGGTTGCCCGGTTCCCGCGGTGGTGTTGATCCCGTGCATTGTCCCCGCTGATGTGCGCGGCTGATCCGCCCGTGATGCAAAGGCGTACCTATGTCCTCTGAACTCCCTGAATCTGCTGTCTCTCCCCCCACCGGAGCCAGTGAGTCCACATCGGGGCCCAAGCGGCGCACCTTCATCGCCACCAGCGCCGCGGTGGGCGGTGTCGTGGTGGCCGGAGGAACGTTCCTGGCAGCCTCCCAGGAGGCGTCCGCAGCCGGGGCCGCGCCCGCCAGCCGTGTGTCCCTGACGGTCAACGGCACCCGGCGGACGGTGACGGTGGACAACCGGACCTCGCTGCTGGACCTGCTGCGTGAGCACCTCGACCTGACCGGCTCCAAGAAGGGCTGCAACGCCGGAGCCTGTGGCGCGTGCACCGTGCTGGTCGACGGACAGCGGGTCAACTCGTGCCTGACACTGGCCGTACGGCTGGAGGGCGCCGAGGTCACCACCATCGAGGGCCTGGCCAAGGGCGACGAACTACACCCGTTGCAGCAGGCGTTCATCGACGAGGACGCCTTCCAGTGCGGGTACTGCACGCCCGGCCAGATCATGTCCGGGGTCGGCTGCATCCAGGAGGGCCAAACCAACTCGCCGGAGGAGATCCGGGAGTACATGAGCGGCAACGTCTGCCGCTGTGGCTGCTACGTCAAGATCGTGCGCGCGGTCGAGCAGACCGCCGCCCGGAAGTAAGGAGCGGCCCCCATGCATCCCTTCTCCTACACCCGCGTCAGCAGCGTCCGGGAAGCCCTGGACGCCGGCCGACGCGGTGGCCGCTACATCGCAGGCGGCACCACACTGGTCGACCTGATGCGCGAGACCGTCGAAACCCCCGAGACACTCGTCGACATCAGCGCCCTGCCCCTGAGCGAGATCACCGCCACCGCGGGCGGGGGCATCCGCATCGGCGCCCTGGTCCCGATGGCCGTGGCCACCGCCGACCCCAAGCTGAACAGTCTCTTCCCGGTGGCCGCCCAGGCGCTGCGGGGAGCCTCGGCCCAGCTGCGCAACATGGCCACCATCGGCGGCAACATCATGCAGCGCACCCGCTGCACCTACTTCCGGGACGTGACCGCCGACTGCAACAAGCGCGAGCCCGGATCCGGTTGTGCCGCGCTGAACGGCTACAACCGAGGCCACGCGATCCTCGGCGGCTCGGACCACTGCGTGGCCGTGCACGCCTCCGACTTCGCCGTCGCCCTCACCGCCCTGGAGGCGAGCGTCCACCTCCAGGCTCCGGACGGCAAGAAGCGCAGCCTCCCCTTCGCCGACTTCCTGCTCCGTCCCGGGAGCACCCCGCATCGCGAACAGGCCATCAAAAAGGGCGAGTTGATCACAGCGGTCGAGATACCGGCGTACGCGCGTCCGCTGAAGTCGGCCTACCTGAAGCTCCGTGACCGGCAGTCCTACTCCTTCGGTCTCGCCTCGGCGGCCGTCGCCCTGCATGTGCGCGGCGGGGTGATCCGGGAGGCGAAGGTCGCCGCCGGCGGTGTGGCCACGGTGCCGTGGAAGCTGTCCGACGTCGAAGAGGCCCTGATCGGCGAGCGCCCCTCGGACCGCCTGTGGGCCGAGGCCGCGAGCCGCGCGGCCGACGGCGCCCGCCCCCTTCAGCACAACCGGTTCAAGGTCGAGCTCCTGAAGCGGACCGTCGAACGTCAGCTGCGCACCGTAGGAGAAATGGAATGAGCCGTCAGCCGCAGGCAGCCGTAGGCGCTCCGCTGTCCCGGGTGGACGGCCGGCTCAAGGTCACCGGCAAGGCGGAGTACGCCGCCGAACACGACCTCGACGGCGTCGTCCACGCCGTCATCGTCGACGCGAGCATCGGGCGTGGCCGCATCAGGTCCATCGACACACGCGCAGCCGAGAAACACAGGGGCGTGCTGCGGGTGATCCACCACGGCAACGCCCCGAAACTGCCCTACCGCGACAACACCGGCTCCAACAACCCGCAAGGGCGCAGGCTCCGGGTCTTCCAGGACGACCAGGTGCTCTTCCACGGCCAGCCGGTCGCCGTCGTGGTGGCCACCACCCTGGAGGCCGCCCAGCACGGCGCCGGCCTGGTCAAGGTCCGCTACGACGCCGAAAAGCCCTCGACCGACATCACCAAGGCCAAGCCGGGCGAGCCGACGCCCTATACGCGCGGGGACGCGGAAGCGGGGCTGCGCTCCTCGGCCGTACGGCTGGACCTGAAGTACGAACTGGCCCGCAACCATCACAACCCGATGGAGCCGCACGCCACCGTCGCCCGCTGGGAGGGCAACCGGCTGACGGTGTGGGACAAGACGCAGTGGGTGATGGGCACGCGCGACGAGATCGCCGCGGTCTTCGACCTGCCGACGGACGCGGTGCGGGTCATCAACCCGTTCGTCGGCGGCGGCTTCGGCAGCGGACTGCGCTGCTGGCCGCACACGATCGTCGCCGCGCTGGCCGCGCGGGTGACGCGACGCCCGGTGAAGCTGGTGCTGTCGCGCAAGCAGATGTACTTCGGCACCGGCTTCCGGCCGGCCTACGAGTACCGGCTGCGCCTCGGCAGCGACCGGCGCGGCAAGTTGAACGCCGCGATCCACGACATCGACCACGAGACCTCGTCGTACGAGACGTTCTTCGAGGCCGCCCTGGGCACGGGCCAGATGATGTACAGCATGCCCGACGTCCGCCAGGCGTACCGGCAGGTGCCGTTGGACGTGAACACTCCGATCTGGATGCGCGGGCCCGGTTTCGCCCCCGCTTCGTTCGCGATCGAGTCGGCGATGGACGAGCTCGCGCACGAACTCGGCATCGATCCGATCGAGCTGCGCCAGCGCAACGAACCGGCCGAGGACGAGTCGACCGACGAGCCGTTCTCCACCCGGCGCCTTCGCGAGTGCTACACGGTCGGCGCCCGCGAGTTCGGCTGGGACCGCCGTAACCCCGAGCCGCGCTCCACACGGGAGGGAAACCTGCTGATCGGCCTGGGCATGGCCGCCGGGGCCTACGACTGCGGACGGTATCCGGGGCAGGCCAGGGCGCGGTTGGACGCCGACGGCACGGCGGTCGTGGACGCGGCCACCACCGACATGGGGCCGGGCACGTACACGTCCCAGACCCAGGTCGCCGCGGACGCCCTCGGGCTGACCATGCGCACGGTCACGTTCCGGCTGGGTGACTCGGAGTATCCGTTCACCTCGCCGCACGGCGGTTCGTCGACCATGGCCAGTGTCGGCTCGGCTGTCGTCGACGCCTGCAACAAGGTGCGGCAGCAGGCGATCAAGCTGGCGGTGGAGGACCGCGAGTCGCCGCTGTACGGCGTGAACGCGGACGACGTCGTCGTGCGCAACGGCCGGCTGCACGACCGGAACAACACGACGCGCGGGGAGACGTACAAGAGCCTGCTGGCTCGCAACGACCGCTCCCACCTGGAGGCGAACGGTTCCTACGAGGGACCTGGCTCCGAGCGCTCCGCCTACTTCGCCTACAGCGCGACCTTCGCCGAGGTCTCGGTGGACGCGGACCTGGGGCTGGTGCGGGTGCGCAGGATGCTCGGCGTGTACGACGCGGGACGGATCATCAGCCCCAAGCTCGCCGACAGCCAGGCGGTCGGCGGCATCGTGGGCGGCATCGGCCAGGCGCTGTTGGAGGAGACGGTCACCGACCACCGCGACGGACGGATCGTGAACGCCAGCCTCGCCGACTACCTCGTACCCGTGAACGCCGACGTCCCCGAGATCAAGGCGATCTACCTGGACGGCGAGGACAACGCCGGCAACCTGCTGGGCGTCAAGGGACTCGGCGAGGTCGTCCAGGTGGGCGTGGCGGCCGCGATCGGCAACGCGGTCTTCAACGCCACAGGCCGCCGGATCCGCCAACTCCCCATCACCGCGGAGGCGTTGCTCTGACACCGCCATCTCCATAGCCGGGTCCGGCAGCCGAACCCCCCGTACGGCTGCCGGGTCCTCCCGGGCCGCCGCCGCGCATACGCACCCCTATCGGCGCGGCGGCGGCCCGTTCACCTTCTACGACAGCGATCGTCTGCTCTGGAGCCCCCCATGCTGAACATCGCGGACACACTGCACCGCTGGTGCCGCGACGAACGCCCCTTCGCCCTGGCCACCGTCGTCGACGTCACCGGCAGCGCACCCCTCCCCATCGGTACGTCGGTGGCGGTGGACGAGGACGGCAACGCCGTCGGCAGCATCTCCGGCGGCTGCGTCGAGGGCGCCGTGTACGAGCTGTGCCGGCAGGTGCTGCGCGACCAAGGGCCGGCCCAGCGGGCCTGGTTCGGCTACTCCGACGACGACGCCTTCGCCGTGGGACTGACCTGCGGCGGCGAACTCGACGTCCTCGTCCAGCGCATCGACCCCGCCGCCCAGCCGCATCTCGGCGCGGCACTCGCCGAAGCGGTCGAGGGCCGGCCCGCCGCCGTCGCCCAGGTCGTGGAAGGGGCCGAACAACTGCTCGGCGCCACCTTGAGCGTGCTCGGCGACAGCTGGATCGCCGACCGCACACTCGGCGACGGGCCGACCGGCCGGGCAGTGGCGGACCGGGCCACCGCCCAACTCCGCTCCGGACGCACCGCGCTCCTCTCCCTCGGCGGAGACGCCGACACCTGCCCCGAGCAGCTCTCCGTCCTCGTGCACGCGGCGGCCACCCGCCCCCGCATGCTGATCTTCGGTGCCATCGACTTCGCCGCCGCTCTCGCCCAGGCCGGCCGGTTCCTCGGCTACCACGTCACCGTCTGCGACGCCCGCCCCGTCTTCGCCACCGAAGCCCGCTTCCCGCACGCCGACGAGGTGATCGTCGACTGGCCCCACCGCTACCTGGCACAGACGGCCGTGGACGGCCGGACGGCGGTCTGCGTACTGACCCACGACGCCAAGTTCGACATCCCGCTGCTGCGGCTCGCCCTCGACCTGCCGGTCGGCTACGTCGGCGCCATGGGCTCCCGCCGCACCCACGACGAACGCCTGAACCGTCTGCGCGAAGTCGGTGTCACCGAGGGGAAGTTGATTCGGCTGCGCTCCCCGATCGGCCTCGACCTCGGCGCCCGCACACCCGAGGAGACGGCCATCTCCATCACTGCCGAGATCATCGCCCACGCCAACCGGAGCACCGGCCTGCCCCTGAGCCGGGTCACCGGTCCGATCCACCGCGTTTCCGGGGCGGTTGCTTCGGACGTGCCCTTGAAGGCGTGAGCGGAACAGGAACCACGTGCTCATCGACACCCACGACCGAGTGGCCACCGACCTGCGTGTCTCGCTGACCGACCGGTGCAACCTGCGCTGCACGTACTGCATGCCCGGGGAAGGCCTGCGGTGGCTGGCCAAGCCCGACCTGTTGACCGACGACGAGATCGTCCGCCTGACGACATCGCGGTCGCTTCCCTGGACGTCGACGAGATCCGCTTCACCGGCGGTGAGCCGCTCCTCCGCCCCGGCCTGGCAGGCATCATCGAACGCGCCGCCGCCCTGAGCCCGCGCCCCCGGATATCCCTGACGACCAACGGCATCGGCCTCGAGCGCACCGCGCCCACGCTGAAGGCGGCGGGCCTGGACCGGGTCAACGTCTCCCTGGACACCCTGCGCCCCGACGTCTTCAAGACCCTCACCCGCAGGGACCGGCACCGGGACGTCATGGAGGGCCTGCACGCCGCCCACAGCGCGGACCTGACCCCGGTCAAGGTGAACTCCGTCCTCATGCCGGGCCTCAACGACGACGAGGCCCCGGACCTCCTGACCTGGGCGATGGAGCACGACTACGAACTGCGCTTCATCGAGCAGATGCCACTGGACGCCCAGCACGGCTGGAAGCGCGACGGCATGATCACCGCCGAGGACATCCTGACCTCCCTGCGCACCCGCTTCGACCTGACGGAGGAGGGCACCGAGAAACGCGGCTCGGCTCCGGCGGAGCGCTGGATCGTCGACGGCGGCCCGCACGTGGTCGGCGTCATCGCCTCGGTCACCCGCCCCTTCTGCGCGGCCTGCGACCGCACCCGCCTGACGGCCGACGGCCAGATCCGGACCTGCCTGTTCGCCCGCGAGGAGACCGACCTCCGCGCGGCACTCCGCTCCGGCGCCGGTGACGAGGAGATCGCCCACATCTGGCGGCTGGCGATGTGGGGCAAGAAGGCGGGCGCGGGCCTGGACGACCCGATGTTCGTCCAGCCGGACCGGCCGATGTCCGCGATCGGAGGGTAGACGGTTGCCGACGGTGGAGCGGAGCGCGGAACCCGCGCCCCGCCCGCATCACCGCGGCAGAGAGCCGATCGCGACCGCGTCGTCACCCGTCCAGACCCGGGGCGTGACCCCGTCCGCCGCTCTGCGGACACGGTGCGCGTGGTCAGGAGGGAGGCGGCGAGGCGGGCACGTTGTGCTCGGCGGCCCAGGAGGCGAGGATGCGCAGCCGCTCGTGGGTGGGGGAGCCGGGGGCGGCGGTCCAGACGGTCAGGTGCTGGTCGGGGTCGGTGCTGGCGGTGAGGGTGTCCCAGTCCAGGACGAGTTCGCCGACCACCGGGTGGTTGAGGGTCTTCGTGCCCACGGTGCGGGCCGCGACCCGGTGATCACCCCACCACTGGGCGAACTGCTTGTCGCGCAGGGACAGTTCGCCGACCAGTTCGATCAGGCGGGGGTCCTCGGGGTACCGGGCCGCTTCCATGCGCACCTGCGCCACGGCGATCTGCGCGGAGGCCTGCCAGTCCGCGTACAGGGTGCGCATGGCCGGATCCGTGAAGATGAGCCGAGGGTAGTTGCGGTGCTTCTCCGGGATGCGGGCGAAGTCGGTGACCAGCGCGGCCGCCAGCGCGTTCCAGGCCAGGACGTCCCCGCGCCGCCCCTGCACGATGGCCGGGGTCGCGGTGAGATCGTCCAGCACCCGCTGCAACTGCGGCTGGACCCTCTGCCGGCCTCGGCTCCGAGGCCGAGTGGTGGTCTTGCCGGCGAGCTGGAACAGGTAACCGCGCTCGTCGTCGTCCAGGCGGAGTACTCGGGCGAGGATGTCCAGAACGGGCGCGGAGGCTTGCATACGGCCCTGTTCGAGTCGGGTGTAGTAGTCGGTGCTGATACTGGCGAGCTGGGCGACCTCCTCGCGGCGCAGCCCGGCCACCCGGCGGGTCCGACCGGTGTCGGGCAGACCGACGGTGCGCGGGCTCAGTTCGGCGCGGCGCTTCTTGAGGAACTCTCCCAGTTCGTTGAGGGGAACATTGCTGGTCACACCGCCGAGCATGACACCGATGCCGGTGAGGAAGGAGGGAGAGTTTCCTCCCAGGATGAGCCTCTCCCCGGATGTCTTTCTCCGCTTTTCGCCTTTCCCGCCGCATGGCAGGCTCGACACGGAGCAGCCGCGCCGGACCCGCCGTCGCCACGCGGACTGACGCTCGTCGTCGACCCGCCCGCGCGGCGCTCCCGAGCGCCCCGTCGGCAGGGCCACACGCCCCGACCGCTGACGGCCCCGCACCCGGCGCCGGTCATGGACAGCCGGCCGACCACCTACCACTCCTGCCTCGGACAAGGACTCACATGACGACCTTCGCCCTCGTCGGGGCCGGCCCCGGTCTGGGACTCGCCACCGCCCGCCGCTTCGGATCCGCCGGCCACACGGTCGCCCTGATCTCCCGTGGCACCGAGAAACTGGACGTGCTGACCGCTGACCTCACCCGCGACGGCATCCAGGCCCGCGGCTTCACCGCCGACGTCCTCGACCTCGAGTCCCTGGACGCCGCTCTGTACGCGGCCGCGAAGGCCCTCGGACCGATCGAGATCCTCCAGTACAGCCCCGTGCCCCGCGCCGACTTCATGAAGCCGGTCCTCGACACGAGCGCGGACGACCTCGACGCGCCCCTCGCCTTCTCGGTCAAGGGCCCGGTCACCGCGGTGCACGCGGTCCTGCCCGGGATGCGCGCCCTGGGCCGCGGCACCCTGCTGTTCGTCAACGGCGGCAGCGCCGTACGCTCGCACCCCGATCGGGCCGGCACCTCTGTCGCCTTCGCGGCCGAGAGCGCGTACGTCCGCATGCTCCACCACACCCTCGCCCCGGAGAACATCCACGCCGCGCAGCTGATCGTCCCCGGCGCGATCCGGCCGGACGCCGAGCACAGCAGCCCCGAGGCCCTGGCACGACGCCTGTACGACATCCACACCGAGCGAGACGGCCACCGCTACTACGCCGAACCCCTGGACGATGCCGTGACTGCGACCACCCGCTCCAGACTGGCCCGCGCCGTGCCGGCCGCCTTGCTGCTGGCGGCGACCGCCTGTACCGACGAGCCACCACCCTCTCCGTCTTCCCCGCCCTCCGCTTCCGCGACACAGCGAACGCCGACTGCCACCGCACCGGCCTCACCCCCTGGCGACAGGAACACCGCCATGAAGATTCGGCTCACCATCGACGGCCACCGGGTCGACGCCACCCTCAACGACAGCGCCACGGCCCGCGACTTCGCCGACCTGCTCCCGCTCACCCTGGACCTGAGCGACTTCCACGAGACCGAGAAGACCGCCGACCTTCCCCGTCGGCTGTCCACCTCCGGCGCCCCGGACGCCGCCGAAGCCGAGCCCGGTGACCTGGCGTACTACGCGCCCTGGGGGAACCTGGCCCTCTTCTACCGAGGCAGCGGCTCCAGCGACGCCGGCCTGATCATCCTCGGGCGCGTGAACGGTGACAGCGAACCCCTCGCCACCGCCACCAAGGTCACCATCGAAGCCGCCTCCTGACCCGGCCCACCCTCAACGGGAGAGAACACGTGAAC
Source organism: Streptomyces sp. NPDC002324 (assembly GCF_053593335.1). NCBI lineage: Bacteria > Bacillati > Actinomycetota > Actinomycetes > Kitasatosporales > Streptomycetaceae > Streptomyces > Streptomyces sp. NPDC002324. The sequence continues at coordinate 7,026 of NZ_JBSFCF010000053.1, read as the reverse complement.
CCCACCTACGACTTCACCGGCCAGGTCGCCCTCGTCACCGGAGCCGGCTCCGGCATGGGCCTGGCCACCGCCCGCGCCTTCGCCGAATACGGGGCCGCCGTCGCCCTCACCGACATCGACGAAGCGGCCCTGAGCACGGCCGTGAAGGAACTCACCGGCTCCGGCCACCGAGCCCTCGCCCTCACCTGCGACGTCAGCGACGAAGAACAGGTCGCCGCCGCGGTCGACCGGACCGTCGAGACGTTCGGCCGCCTGGACATGGCCTACAACAACGCCGGCATCCAGATCCCGCCCAGCGACGCCGCCGACGAACCCGCCGAACGGTTCGACCGCGTCAACGCCATCAACCTCCGCGGCGTGTGGGCCTGCATGAAGCACGAACTGCGCCACATGCGCGCCCAGGGCAGCGGCGCCATCGTCAACTGCTCCTCGCTCGGGGGCCTGGTCGGCCTCCCCGGCCGCGCCTCCTACCACGCCTCCAAGCACGGCGTGATCGGCCTGACCACCAGCGCCGCCCTGGAATACGCCCCGCGAGGCATCCGCGTCAACGCCGTCTGCCCCGGCACCATCGACACCCCCATGGTCCGCGACATGATCACCAAGGGGGAACTCGACCGTGCCGAAGCCGAGGCCAACCAGCCCATCAACCGGCTCGGTACGACCGAGGAGATCGCCCAGTCCGTCCTGTGGCTGTGCAGCCCCGGAGCGAGCTTCGTCGTCGGTGTCGCCCTCCCCGTCGACGGCGGCTATGTCGCCCGATAACGGCATGGGAGCCGCCGTCACGCAACGGACGACGGCTCCCACAGCAGCATCAGGTGTCAGCAGACGGCGAAGGGATCGACCCCGTCCCACGCCTCGCGCCGCGCGTCGGCGAGCCGGTCCCGGACCAGACGCGGCTCCACATCGAACGACAGGCACGCCCGGCCGCGAGGGGTGAAGGCCGGCCAGTGCGGCAGCGTCCGGGTCGCGGGCGATCCGTGGTGGGCGAACGAGGCGAAGGAGTCCACCATCTTCGCCGACAGGGCCTGGGCCGTCGGCAGGTCGGCCGGCGCGGCCCCTGTGAAGTCGCCCTGGCCCCAGTTGCCGAAGGTGAACTGGACGTCGCTGCCGTGCGTGGCCCCGAAGGGGCCGGCCTGCGCGTAGTCGAAGGTGTACTGCCACACCCGGGCTCCGGCCCGGTGGGCGTACTCGGCCAGCCACACCGAGGGCATCACGACGAACCAGCCGCTGAGCACGTCGTTGAGGGTGGCATGCCCGGGCAGTGATGTGTCCTCGTAGACCTTCAGGAGGCGGTCCCAGGCGCGCTCGCCCGTCGCCTGGCGGGCCAGAGTCTCGAAACGGCGGGAGAAGACGGGCGAGCCCATGAACGGCTCGGCCTCCATGGTGCAGGCGCCGATCAGCAGATCGACACTGCCGTCCACGGCCCCCAGCCGGTGCCTGCGAAGCCGAAGTACCGTTGCACGGCCGCCTGTCGAGCAGTTGTCAATAGTCGTGAATCGGTTGACGCATGGTCAGGCTGCGGCGACCTCCTCGCGTTCGACCAGGACGCCGTTCTCGAACTTGGCGCCGGAACGGAGCCAGCGTGACCAGGTGGGCTCCGGTAGGTCCGCGCCAGCGGTCCTGCGCGGACTCCACCAGCTTGAACACCATCGTCAGGGCCGCGGCCGGACTGCCGGCCCCGCCATGACGCGGGTGCGACGGGCGCCTACCATTCGAGCGGCGGATCGGCGACGCATTGGTCGTAGTACTCCCAGCAGGCCTGGCTGCACCGCTGCCACTCGTAGAAGTTGTCCGCCAGGGGTTCGCAGTCGCGCAGGCAGTTGTCCACGCGCTGGTTGCAGAAGATCAGCTGTTGACGCTCCTCCTCGGTGAAGCTAGGCACGATCCGCTCGGCGGCGGCGCGGCGCAGGCTCCGAGTGGGCCGGCCTGTCGTGTACCGGCCGGAGATCCGGCGGACGGCCGCCTCGGCGTGGAAACCGGGGATGGTCATGGTGTCGCTCCCGTCAGGGTGATCCGGACGAGCAGGCCGCGCCGACCGCAGGTCGGCCGACGCCCCCGAGCGAGCAGCCCTCACTGTCCAGGTTACGCGCAGGGTGCGCGCGCCAAGGTGCACGACGGAGCGGGCTGGCGCAGTCTGGAATCAGCGCAGTGTGTGTGAGTCCTCGTGCCCAACTGCCCATCCCCCACCACTGTTCGTCACTGTCCGTTCCCGGATCTCCGGTTGCTACCCGGTCGTTTCCGGCAGTTCTCCCGGCCGGGCTGCCGCGGGCCGCGACCGCCCGCCACCCGAGGGGTGAGAAGGATGACCGAGGGTGAGAAGCAGGACGCACCGCCCGGGCCGGCGAACACCGCCCGCACCGGGTGCGCCTTCCCGGCTTCGTCACGGATGAGTCCATCATCGGTCTCGGGGACGCCGTCAAGCGCGTGACGAGCACGATGGGAGTGAGGAAGCCCCGCGGCGGCTGCGAACAACGCGCGGCCGCGCTCAACCGATGGCTGGTGTTCTCGACGGGGCGCGGTCACCGATCGTGAGGCCCACGGCACGTACGGCACGAGCCCCGCAAGGCACAAGGAGTCACCCATGGACCACCCGACGGAATCCGCGGCGGACCTCCCGACAAGTCCCCCGACAGGTCTCCCGGCGGACCTCCCGACCGGTCCCGGGACCGGTCCCGCGACGGACTCGCCGATCGCCCAGGGACACCCAGTGCATCCGAGCCCGGTCCTCGCGCTGGCCGCCGCCGACGCCGCCATCGTCCCGGCCTGTGCCGAATGCGGGGCCGCGCGGACGGAGCAGGTCGCACCGGACACCGCCAACAACTACGTGTACGTGCTCGGCCAGGTCGACTTCCGGTTCCCGAGCCTGGCGGTCGAGAAGGAGGTCGCCCAGGCGGTGGCCCGGTCCGCGAACGCGAACCTGACGGACCGGCAAGCCGTCTGCGCGGCCATCGCGCGGCCGGAGAACCGTTACCTCGCACGGCAGTTGTGCTACGTGCTGAGCGTCCAGGGCATGGAGACGTACATCCTCCGGCCGCGGGATCCGGTGGACTTCGACCGGCTCGTCGAAGCCGTCCGCCCCGAACCCAAGGGCACCGACCTGGATGTGGTCATCGGACACCGGGGGCCACTCGCCCCGCCGTCGCTCTGCAACGGCCTGACCCTCCCGGTCGTGGCCTTCGAGCAGGTCTACTCCTTCACAAGCGACGAACTGATCGCGGAGATCGGCAAGCCGGAGGGGACGAGCGACGAGTGGTTCACCCGCTCGTCCAACGAACTGTTGCGCCGTGTCATGCAGTTGGGGGACAACGCGGGCGACACCGACGAGCACCGCGCCATCAACTACCTCGCGGTCCGGTACCCCCGCATCTATGAGAAGACGGTGGAGGCGTTCGCCGCCGACGCGAGCCTCAGCGGGGTCGTCTTCCGCGAGTCCCGGCTGAGCGGTGCCCGCCGGGTCCTCGACGTCGTGCTCTCCTACACGGGCCGCCAGACGGACGTGACCGAGAAGTTCTTCGTCCGGGTGGACGTGACCGAAGTCTTCCCGTTCCTGGTGAACAAGCTCGCTCCCTACTACGACCGTTGATCCGTGCCGCCCGACCTGCGCGGGACCAAGGAGGTGTGAGAGATGAGCGTTCCGGGCTTCACCGCCGAATCGGCGCTCCAGCGGACCGGCGGACACTATCGGACATCCGGCGGTGGCCGTGCCGGCCGCCTGTCCGCCGTCATCCCGCAGGACGATTCGGCGGGATTCTGCAGCATGGTGGAGTGCCCCTTCATCTGCCGCTCGGCGTGCCGTGGCAACCCCTACGGCTTCCGGTGCCAGGAGTGCCTGAAGGACTGCCGTCATGAGTGCAACAATCCCGGCTCCGACGGACCGTTCACGCGTCGCGTCGCCGTGAACGTCTGGTGAGGACGGCCTGGACGGCCCGAGGATGACGACACACCGAGGGCGGTGCGATGGCCGAACCGCTGGAACAGACCGGGCTCGCGCGCCTGATGGCGCGCGGCGCCGGCCGGCCGGATATCGTCGTGGCGGTGGTCGACGGCCTCGTCGCCCTCGGCCACCCGGGACTCGCCGGCGGACACCTGCGCGTGCTGCCAGGCGGGGCCGGCGACCAGGGCGGGCAGGGTGACGATCCCTGCCGCCCGACGGGCGACGACGCGTCCTGCCGCCACGGCACCTACGTCGTCGGACTCCTCGGCGCCGGCCGGACCTCGCGGCCGCCCGGCATCTGTCCGGGCTGCACCTTCCTGCTGCGCCCCATCTTCGCGGCGGGCCGCGTCACCGGCCGACCCGCCGCCCCCGCCGTCCCGGTCACCCCGGCCGCGCGGCCGGAGGACCTCGCGGCCGCCATCGTCGAGTGCGTCGACGCCGGCGCCCGGGTGCTGAACCTGAGCGTCGCGCCCGACCGCCCCTCCAGCACGGACCACCGCGAGCTGGAGTGGGCGCTCGAACACGCGGCCAACCGGGGCGTGATCACGATCGTGGCCGCCGGGAACCAGGGCGCGGTCGGCACCTCCGTCCTCACCCGCCACCCGTGGACCGTCCCCGTGGTCGCGTACGACCGGCGGGGCCGGCCGATGAACCTCTCCAATCTGGGCGGTTCGATCGGCGCACGCGGCCTCGGTGCTCCGGGCGAGGGAATCGTCGGCCTCGGCGTCGACGGCCGCCCGCTGGCCGTCACCGGCACGAGCGCGGCCGCCCCGTTCGTGGCCGGCGCCGTCGCGCTGCTCCTGTCCGCCTTCCCCGCCGCCCCACCCGCCGACGTCCGGTCCGCCCTCCTGCTCACCGCCGTCGGCCCCCGCCGAACGGTCGTCCCGCCCTTCCTGGACGCCTGGGCCGCGTACACCGCACTCGCCCGGACCGGCAACGCCCCCTCCCGCACGGCAACCGGCCGCTCAAGAATCCGGAGTCCCTCTGCTGATCACCGTGTTCCTCATCGATGCGCCCTCGTCCGGCAATATCGAGGGAGGCTCGCCAGGGCAACTCGCCCTTTCCTCCGCCCGCCTCAGTCAGGTGGTCCCAGGCCTCGATGCTGCGGATCCTCGAGCTCGTCGGCCTCGACCAGGTCATCGGCTGCCGTCCCACCGTCGAACCGGCCCTGGCCCCCTGATCCACGCCCCGGCCGCGCGCTCTACCCGGCTTCCGCGTCCGGGGCATTCCGCCGGCGTGAGCGCCGCTGCACGGCCGCGTCCAGCTCCCGCCCCATCGGCTCCGGCGGCGGCTCCCCCAGCGCCCAGGCGATCACCGTCCAGCCACCGTGTGCAGCTGGGTGTTGGTGTGCTGGGACACCTCACGCAGCACGTCGAATCCGGCGGCCGGCGGGAGCTGGTATCTCGCGACAAGGACAACGATGGCCCTGGTCAACCGTCGCGTAGGAGTCGACGGCCTGCCGCAGCTGCGCGTTCTCCTGCTCCAGGCGGGCGTTCCCGGCGTCCTCACGTGGGCGGGTCGCCTGTACCAGGTCTCCCCGCTGCTGGGGCACTCCGTCCGGCGATCATGGCATTGAGCCGGGCGTGAACCACTCGGCGGGGCGCGCATCGGGGAGGGTTGTACAGCCTCGCCCGAGCCCACGCGCCTGCCCCTATGACCGCTTTGCTGTAGTTACGATTCATTCGTGCCTACTTTGAGGCGACAGCGACGCCGTCGTCCACCCGATGACCGATGGGACGCTGTCCGGCTGTCACCGGTGATCCTCACCATCCTCATCGGCGCGCTGGCGTTCGCGACACCGAGGGACATCGCCATCAGCCGCCTCCTGCCTGCCGCGCCCGCTCTGGCCGCCTCGATGTGGCCCGTGCTCCCCACGATCCTCCTGGGCGTGTTCTGCGCGCTGATCATGCTCGGCCTGGGCCTCGTCTACACCGACCTGGGGACTCCCTACACGGCGGCCGCAATCGCCGCCGTCACCCTGGCGGCCGCATACGCGAGCCATGTCCGGCTCCGGCGGGAGGAGGCACTTCTCCAGATCCGGCTCGTGGCCGACACTGCCCAGCAAGTCCTGTTGCGACCGTTGCCGAGCCGCCTCGGAGGGCTCGAGATCGAATCGCTGTACGTCGCGGCGCAGGCCCAGGCCCGGATCGGCGGCGACTTCTACGAGGCGGCCGAGACACCTCACGGCGTCCGGCTGCTCCTGGGAGACGTACGGGGCAAGGGCATGTCCGCAGTGGGGGCGGCCTCTGCGCTGATCAGCTGCTTCCGGGAGGCCGCACACGACGAACCCGACCTGACGGGCGTCATCCAGCGCCTGGAGATCAGCATCGGCCGCCACAGCGCCGCCTACCCCTCCCAGGACCTTCCGGAGCGATTCGCCACCGCTCTGCTCGCCGAGATCCCGCGCGGCGGCGGCCACGTCAAGCTCCTCAACTGCGGGCACCCCCCACCGCTTCTCGTGCACCAAGGCGAGATGCACGTCCTGGAGCCCAGCGAAACCTCGCCACCTCTCAACCTCGCGGCACTCGTCAAAGACAACTACCGCACCGACACCGTGCCCTTCGCCCCGGGCGACCAGCTCCTGCTCTACACCGACGGCGTGACGGAGACCCGGGACTACGCCGGCGAGTTCTTTCCACTGCAGGACTGGATGCGGCAGCAGAACCCGGTGTCACCCCACGGACTGCTCGACCGACTTCACCAGGACCTGCTCCGCTTCAGCGGCGGAAGGCTGGACGACGACATCGCGGCCCTCTCCGTGCAATGTCCGAAGTCCCACCCCCTTGACCAGTGAGGAAAGCTCCGCCGCGACCGGCCCGCGCGGGGTGCCCGTGGCCACCGGCGACCAGGCACATGCCGTTCAGTCACGGGGAATGCCGTCCTTGACCGACGCTCTGCCGGAGCATCCGCGCACCTGCCGGTGCAGGGCACGCGGCTGCCAGTGGCATCCCCGCCACCGCGGCTGTGCAGGACCGGTGCTCCTTCCCCGCACCCGCAACCGCAGCGGCCGCACCTGGCGTCTCGCCGACGCCTGCGCCGCCTGCGCGGCCGCCACCAGTCACACGGCCGTTGTCCCCGCCACCCTCCTCGCC
>NZ_JBSFCF010000052.1:0-60336 GCF_053593335.1 Streptomyces sp. NPDC002324 | reverse complement strand
ACCGGAAGGGTGCCGGTGGCGCCGGCCGGCCGGACCAGGCGCGCGCGCACCTGCCCGGTGGGGCCGCCGGACACGGTGACCCACTCCTCGTCGACGGCGGGCTTGTCGATCTCTCCGGACTGCACCTCGTCGACGGCCTTACGGCCTTCCACCGGGCCGAGGTCGAACAGGTACGGCGGATTCGCCGTCGCCTCGGCGAACGCCGCGGCGGCGGGCTCCAGGACCGGTACGACCGGCCCGGTGGACGCAGACATGTGGATCTCCTCAGAACCGGGGGGTGGCGGGGGCGCACAGGTGGCATCCGCACCGCAACCGTCACAGGCCGGTACGGAAGCTCCCGCCCGGCACACCGGAACGCTAAGGGCGCGGGAGACCGGTCACTTATCCGAGCGCGCCCCGGGCGTGTACTGACGAGGCACAGCGCGCAGCGAGTCCACGCTCACGAGATCGCGCTCACGAGACCGCGCCGGTGAACCCCTCGTCGGTGAACCCCTCGTCGGTGAGCCAGCGTTGGGACCGGCGGACCCGGTCCTGCGGGACGGGCTCCAGGAGGATGATCGCCCCCTCGGCCCGGCGGACGGGCGTCACGGCCACGCCGGGCTCGGCGACGAGCGTGAGGAGGCCGTCGGACGCGAACGCGTAGCGCGTGTCCCCGGACTCCTCGCCATCGCCGGTGGCCGCGCACGGCCGCAGGGCTATGGTGCCCTGCGGCTCGGCGTTCAGGCACAGCTCGGGAGCCGCCTGGTTGCGCAGGCGTCCGCTCCGGTCGAACCGCCACAGCTGACTCGCCGATGTCCCGCACCGTGCCGTCACCGCGGGCGTGCCCTGCGCCGCCGCCGAAGCGCGCAGGTCCAGGCAGAGCCCCGTCCGCACGTTGCGCAGCCGCGTCCCCGGGGCCGCGCCGGGGGCCGATGAGGTGCCGGAAGACGGGGGAACGGCTCGGGCGGACGGCTCGGAGGCGGTCGCGGTCGGGCTCACGGTCGGGGCGGCGGTTCGTCCGGGCACCGCGCCGGTTACCGCCTCGCTGTCGCCCTCCGTTCCGCTGAGAGCCATGGGAGACGCCGCGATCACCCCGCACAGCACCACCCCCAGGGCGGCCAGCAACGGCCACCGGGGCATTCGCGGTACGGGCCGACGCGCGCCCGCCGGCCGGGACTCCGCCTCCTCGGGCCGCGGGGCGGGCTCGGACGGCACGCGAACAGCCGCCCGCACCCGGGCCTGGTGGCCGGGCCGGGTCGCGAGGTAGTCCGCCGCCCGGAATCCCAGTACCGCCTCCGCGAGCAGCGCCGGGAGCCGTTGCGGGGACTGGTCGAGCTGGTCCACGGCCGCCTCGCAGTAGGCGCAGCCGTCCAGGTGGTCGCGTACCTCCGCCATCATCTCGGCGGACCCCCGGCGGGCGTGGACGTCGATGAGCCGGTTGAGGCGGCGGCAGCGCTCGTCGGGAGCACGGTCGAGGTGGACCCGTACGCACTCGTCGCGCAGCAGGGTGCGGGCGCGCTCGGGGTTCAGCAGGGAGGGGTCCGCGCCGAGCAGGGGCGCCACCACCTCGATGTCCTCGGCCTCCACCACGGTGTGCCACAGCAGCGCCTGCGTGCGGTGCGGCAGGTTGCGGAAGGCGCGCAGAACCAGGCCTCTGGCGGCGCCGCCCCGGTCCTTGCCGGACACCGCACGGCGCGTCTCACCGGCCGTGTCGCCGCGCAGGTCCGGGTGGAGGGACGAGCGCCTGTCGTCCGCGCTCCACTCCCGGGCGGCGTCGAGGACCGCCGCGAGCAGTCGCGGCCGCCAGGGGAAGTCGGCTCCGGCGTGAGCCGCCGCGTCGCCGTAGGTGGTGCGGAACGCCAGCCCGGCCAGCCGTTCGGCGGCGGCCCTGTTCGGCTCCGCGCACAGCGCCGCGTAGCGCAGGACGGACGGGCCGTGCAGCGCCAGCAGTTCACCGGCCGAGGGCACCCCGGCTCCGCGTTCGCCGTCCAGGGGCTCGGTCCGCGCGAACTCCGGGGGCTCGGCCGGCTCGAAGCCGACGTCCTCTCCGGGCGTCACGCGCTCTCCTCCGCGACTCGGAGCCACCACCACGGGAGCACCTTCCATGAATGCGGTCCCCTCCCTGTTCCGTACGCTCGATACGGCCGTCCGCGGCTCCGCGCTCAACGCCCGCGCCGGAAGATCGCGGCCTTCCGTTCGCCCAGAAGTACGTCCCGAACGGTTACACGGTTCAGCAACGGGCGCCGCATGCCGCCGGATCGGTGCCGAGGGACGGGCCGGCTCCCTGTCCGGCGCCCGGGGACCGCGCCCCCCGTGTCCCGTGTGCGTCCCAGCGGTTGTCCGTCGTCGCAGTTCACGGGCGCGCGGCCGTCCCGGTGGCCGGGGACGCGCTCGGATTCGGCCCCTACCGAACTACGAGCCGCTGCCAGGACATCGACCTGCGCGCCACCGGCGGAACCGCCGAGCACGTGAACGCCTGCGTGAAGTTCGCGAACTCCGGCACCTGCGACCGCGTGACCAGGGTCGGCCGTGGCTGGACGACCATCGCCACCGACGTCCTGGACGGCACCAGGTTCACGGTCCTCGCCTGCGTACCCCTGGAGGGCGACGACGCCGTCATGCAGATCGCCTTCTGACACCCCCACCGATCGGACACCACCCGACCGGACCTGGGGGTTCGTCCGCGTCACGCGCTGAGCGCGGCGAGCACCACGGACCTGGCCTCCTCCTGGACACGTCCCAGATGGTCCGGGCCGAGGAACGACTCCGCGTAGATCTTGTAGACGTCCTCGGTGCCCGAAGGGCGGGCCGCGAACCAGGCGTTGTCGGTGACGACCTTGATGCCGCCGAGGGCGGCGCCGTTGCCGGGGGCTTCGGTGAGGACGGTGGTGACCCGCTCGCCGGCCAGGGTGTCGGCGGTGACCTGGCGCGGGGAGAGCTTGGCGAGGAGCGCCTTCTCCTCACGGGTGGCGGGAGCGTCGACGCGCGCGTAGGCGGGGGCGCCGAAGCGGTCGGTGAGCTGCGCGTAGTGCTGCGACGGGGTCCTCCCGGTGACCGCCGTGATCTCCGAGGCGAGCAGGGCCAGGATGATGCCGTCCTTGTCCGTGGTCCACACCGAGCCGTCGCGGCGCAGGAAGGACGCGCCGGCCGACTCCTCGCCGCCGAAGCCGAGGGTGCCGTCGGCCAGTCCGTCCACGAACCACTTGAAGCCGACGGGGACTTCGACGAGGGGGCGGCCGACGTCGGCCGCGACCCGGTCGATCATGGACGACGACACCAGCGTCTTGCCGATCCCGGCGCCCTCGGGCCACCGCTCCCGGTGCGAGAAGAGGTAGGAGATGGCCACGGCCAGATAGTGGTTGGGGTTCATCAGGCCCCCGTCCGGCGTGACGATGCCGTGCCGGTCGGCGTCGGCGTCGTTGCCGGTGGAGATGTCGAACCGGTCGCGCCGCTCGATGAGTGAGGCCATGGCGTACGGCGAGGAGCAGTCCATACGGATCTTGCCGTCCCAGTCCAGCGTCATGAACCGCCAGGTGGGGTCGGTGAGCGGGTTCACCACCGTCAGGTCGAGCCGGTGCTGTTCGGCGATCCGGCCCCAGTAGGCGACGGAGGCGCCGCCGAGCGGATCGGCGCCGATGCGCACGCCGGCGGACCTGATGGCGTCCAGGTCCAGGACGTTCGGCAGGTCGGCCGTGTAGGCGCCGAGGAAGTCGTGGCGGCCGGTGCCGGGCGCGGCCAGGGCGCGGGTGTAGGGGATGCGCCGGACGTCCTTCATACCGCCGGTGATGATCTCGTTGGCCCGGTCCTGGATCCAGGAGGTCGCCTCGGAACCGGCGGGGCCGCCGCTCGGCGGGTTGTACTTGAAGCCGCCGTCGGCGGGCGGGTTGTGCGAGGGGGTGACCACCACACCGTCGGCGAGGCCGGAGGCGCGGCCGCGGTTGTGGGTCAGGATGGCGTGCGAGACCGCCGGGGTGGGCGTGTAGCCGTCGGCCTGGTCGATGAGGACGGTCACGTCGTTGGCGGCGAACACCTCCAGTGCCGTGATCCTGGCGGGCTCGGACAGGGCGTGGGTGTCGGCGCCGAGGAAGAGGGGGCCGTCGGTGCCCTGCGCGGTGCGGTACTCGCAGATCGCCTGGCTGGTGGCGGCGATGTGGTCGTCGTTGAAAGCGGCCGCGAGGGACGAACCGCGGTGTCCCGAGGTGCCGAAGGCGACCCGTTGGCCGGGGTCGGCAGGGTCGGGGTGGAGCGCGTAGTACGCCGTGACCAGGCGGGCCACATCGACGAGGTCCTCGGGTCCGGCGACCTGTCCTGCTCGCGCGTCCTGCATGTCCCGTTCCTCCGCACTGGCCGACCGTTGGTTCGGCCCCCATTCTCCCCCGCCCGGCCGGTCGGCACGCACGCGCACCGGCCGGCCGTCGTCGTGCGCCGGGGTGGGTCACAGTGCCGTGAAGGTCCACCGCAGGTTGGTGCTGCCGTTGTACGCCCATTGTTCGGCGACGGATCCCGAGGCCGCGTTGCCTGCGCCGTCGAGGGCCATGCCGGTGCCCCGGTCGGTGATCGAGTGCCGGCCGTCGCCCCGGTGGGTGATCTTCCACTGCTGGTTGGCGGAGCCGTTCCAGGCGGACTGCCTCCTTGAGCTTGTCGTACCAGAGCTGGTCCTCCGCCGCCCGGCTGAGCTTCCCATACAGCTTCTTCAGGCTGTCGTCGCTCTGCTGGGGCGCGAACTCGTAGGAACCGTTGCAGTTGTACGCGTGGTGCATGGCGACCAGGAGCTTGAGGTTCCTGCCGCGGATCGCCGTCGTGAACAGGTCCAGCAGGGGGGGCCGACGAACTTCGCGCCCGCGTCGACGAAGAGCTGGACCCATTCGCCGGGGTCGAAGTTCCCGCCGGCCGACTTGAGCTTCGGCGCGAACTTCACGGTGTTGCCCGCCAGGTCCCGGGCGCCGTCGATGAGGTCGTGGTACGGCCAGGAGGAGGGGCTGCCGTAGGTCGTCGTGTGGTGCTTGTCGGCGTTGCTCCCGCTCTGGTACGTCGAGCGCGGGTACCACTCGTTCTCGTAGGCGGGGACGCTGAAGACACCCCAGTGGAAGTAGATGCCGAACTTGGCGTCCTGGAACCACTCCGGGGCCGGCGGGTGCTGGTCGACCGAGTTCCAGTCGGGCGTGTACGTGCCGGGCGCGGCCTGCGCCGTGCCGGCGCCGAGGATGCACCCGGCGACCACCGCCGCGACCACGCAGGTGGCGCCGGCCAGGAGCTGACGTCTGTTGATCGAACTCGACAGTGCCCAGCTTTCCTCGTTTTTGCGACCCGTAAGACATCGCATGTTTCGCCCCGCCCCACCTCACCCCGATCCGTCACGGACCGGTCACGATTGATGGGATGGATTCATCCACTCTGGCGATCCCTCTCGCCATGGAAGCGCCGAATGAAACGGTTTTTCCAGGCAAAACATACGAAGGGCTGGACAGAATGTGAATCCCGGCCTATATATACATCCCATCTCTCCCCTGGCGACGGCACACAGCCGTCGCTCACGAAACATCTCCCGCTACGGGACCAGCGTGAGGAATCACCGATGAGAGTCAGAACCGCCCTCTGTTCCGCCGCCTCCGCCCTCTCCGCCCTGGCGCTGCTGACCGCCTGCGGCGGCTCCGGCAGCACCACCGCGTCGAGCGACTCCGAGCCGCTGGTCGGCGTCGACTACCCGCGCTCCGACACGGACTTCTGGAACTCGTACATCAAGTACACGCCGGAGTACGCCAAGGAGCTGGGCCTCTCCCTGAAGACCACCAACTCGCAGAACGACGTCGCCAAGCTGACCGCCAACGCCCAGACCTTCATCAGCCAGGGCGTCAAGGGCCTGGCGATGGCCCCGCAGGACACCGCCGCCATCGCGCCCACTCTGGCGCAGCTGGAGGCCAAGAAGATCCCGGTCGTCACCGTCGACACCCGCCCCGACAGCGGCAAGGTCTACATGGTCGTGCGCGCGGACAACCGGGCGTACGGCGAGAAGGCGTGCCAGTACCTCGGCACGAAGCTCGGCGGCAAGGGCAAGGTCGTCATGCTCCAGGGCGGCCTGGACTCCATCAACGGCCGTGACCGCACCGAGGCGTTCAACGAGTGCATGAAGAAGGACTACCCGGACATCAAGGTGTTCGGTGAGGCCACCAACTGGGACGGGGCCGTCGCCGCGCAGAAGCTGCAGACCGACCTGACCGCCAACCCGGACATCAAGGGCATCTACATGCAGTCGAGCTTCGCCCTGTCCGGCACCCTCCAGGTCCTCAAGCAGAAGGGCCTGCTGATCGACCCGAAGAATAAGAAGCACGTCTTCGTCGTCTCCAACGACGGCATCCCCGAGGAGCTGAAGTCGATAGCGGCGGGCAAGATCGACGCCACCGTCTCCCAGCCGGCCGACCTCTACGCCAAGTACGCCCTGCACTACCTGAAGGCCGCGATCGACGGGAAGAGGTTCAAGCCCGGCAGGACCGACCACGACAGCACGATCATCCAGGTCCGTGACGGTCTGCTGGAGGACCAGCTCTCCGCACCGCTCGTGACCGCCGACGGCGGCACCTACGGCGGCGTGCCCAGCGTCAAGAGCGACGACTCGTCGCTGTGGGGCAACAACCTCGGCTGACGGCTCTCCGGCGAACGCGACGGCTCACGAACACAAGGCGGTTGAGATGAGCGACGGGGAGCGGACAGTCACCCCCGCGCCCGCCCCGGCGGACGACGGACGGGCCCCGGCGGGTCCGGCCGTCGTCGAGGCGACGGGCATAGTCAAACGATTCGGTCCGACGGTGGCCCTGGACGGCGCCCGGATCACCATCAGGCCCGGCGAGACCCACGCGCTCGTCGGCCGCAACGGCGCCGGCAAGTCGACCCTGGTGTCCGTCCTCACCGGACTCCAGGCTCCGGACGAGGGCACGGTCACCTTCGGCGGCGCCCCGGCGCCCCGGCTCTCGGACCGCGACGCCTGGCGGCGGCACGTGGCCTGCGTCTACCAGAAGTCGACGATCATCCCCACCCTGACCGTCGCCGAGAACCTCTTCCTGAACCGGCACGATCACGGCCGGCACCGGCTGATCAGCTGGCAGGGGGTGCGCCGACGTGCGCAGGAACTGCTGTCGACCTGGTCGGTGGACGTGGACCCGCAGACACCGGCCGGCGAACTCGACGTGGAACAGCGGCAGTTCGTCGAGATCGCCCGCGCCCTGTCCTTCGGCGCCCGGTTCATCATCCTCGACGAACCGACCGCGCAGCTCGACGGCGCGGCGATCAACCGGCTCTTCGACCGCATCCGCGACCTGCAACGCCAGGGCGTCACCTTCCTGTTCATCAGTCACCACCTCCAGGAGATCTACGAGATCTGCGACATGGTGACGGTGTTCCGGGACGCCCGGCACATCCTGACCGCACCGGTCACCGAACTCCCCCGCACCGAACTCGTCGCCGCCATGACCGGCGAGGCGGCCGCCGACCGCCGCCAGGAACGGCCGAGTTCACTGAGCACGCGGACCACCGCGGCCCTGGACATCAGCGACCTGGACGGCGACGCCTATCACGGTGTCACCCTCCAGGTGCGCGCCGGGGAGATCGTCGGGCTCGCGGGGGCGGCCGGCAGCGGCCGTACCGAGGTCGCCGAGACCGTGGTGGGACTGCGGGCCGCCGACGGCGGCCGGGTCGAGATCGCCGGAACGCGTCCCCGTCCGGGAAGCGTCCCCGCCGCGCTCGCCGCGGGTGCCGGGTTCGTGCCCCAGGACCGGCACCACCAGGGCTATGTCCCCGACATGTCGATCGCGGACAACGCCACGCTGTCCGTGCCGCACCGGATCGGGCACAACGGATTCCTCAGCGGCCGCGCCCGGGACCGGCTCGCCGACGGCATGATCGAGAAGCTGGCGATCAAGACCCCCGGTCCCGAGCTGCCCGTCTCCTCCCTGTCGGGCGGCAACCAGCAGAAGGTCGTCATGGCCCGAGCCCTCGCCGACGACCCCCGGCTGCTGGTCCTGATCAACCCGACCGCGGGCGTGGACGTGCGCTCCAAGGAGTTCCTCCTCGGCAAGGTCGAGGAGACCGCGGAGACCGGCACCGGAGTGCTCATCGCCTCCGACGAGCTCGACGACCTGCGCATGTGCGACCGGGTCCTGGTGATGTTCCAGGGCCGAGTGACCTCGGAGATCGCCCGCGGCTGGCACGACCACGACCTCGTGGCCGCGATGGAAGGAGTGGACCTCAATGCCTGAAACCGTCCTCGCGGACACGCCCGCCCCGAAGGCCGCGAAGGCCCGGGCCAAGGGGACCGCGCTGCTCGGCGGTCGCATCCCGCTGGCCCGGCTGCGTGACCTCGCCCTGGTCCCCGCGATCGTCGTCATCGCGATCGTGGGCCAGATCGTCAACCCGGTCTTCCTCCAGGGCGACAACCTCGTCAACGTCCTGCAGACCATGTCCGAGATCGCCCTGCTGGTCCTCGCCCAGACGATGATCCTGATCGTCAAGAAGATGGACCTGTCCCTGGAGTCCACGATGGGCCTCGCGCCCGGCGTCGCGGCCTGGCTGGTCGTGCCGACCGGCGCCGGACACGGTCTCGGTCTCCTCCCCGGCGCCTGGGCGATCCCCGTCACCCTCGTCGTGGGCGCGCTCATCGGCGTGATCAACGCGCTGCTGATCATCCGCTTCGGCCTCAACGGGTTCATCGTCACCCTCGGCATGCTGATCGTGCTGCGCGGCGTCCTGACCGGCATCTCCGGCGGCCAGACCTTCTTCCAGCTGCCGGGGTCGATGCTCTATCTCGGCACGGCACAGTGGCTGGGGGTGCCCGCCTCCATCTGGCTCTGCCTCACCCTGTTCGCCGTCGCCATCGTCGTCCTCGGCTGGACCAGCTTCGGCCGCTCCCTGTACGCCATCGGCGGCAACGTCGACGCGGCGAAGGCGGCCGGCATCCGCACCGACCGGGTGCTGTGGATCGTCATCGTCACCGGCAGCCTGCTCGCCGCCCTCGCCGGACTGCTGCTCTCCGGACGCCTCGCCTCCGTCGCCTCCGCACAGGGCAACGGCTACATCTTCACCGTCTTCGCCGCCGCCGTGATCGGCGGCATCAGCCTCAACGGCGGCAAGGGCACCATGTTCGGCGCCTTCAGCGGCATCCTGCTGCTGTTCATGATCCAGAACGTGCTCACCCTGGCCGGTGTGCCCGCCCAGTGGATCGGCGCCCTCAACGGCCTGATCATCCTGGTCGCGCTCATGATCTCCCGCATCACCGGCGGCAAGGTCCAGGAGTGACTCCGGGCGGCAGTCGCCCGGACCACCGTGCCGGCCCGGCCGCCGCACCCCGGTCTTCCCCCATCTCGTCGCAGGGGCCCATCGTCCCCCGCTCGCACAGGAGTTGCCATGTCCTCCGCTGAGTCCTCCTCCCCCCGCATCACCGCCCTGGACGTGCTCGACGTACGTTTCCCCACGTCCGAGCATCTGGACGGGTCGGACGCGATGAACCCCGAACCCGACTACTCGGCCGCGTACGTCGTCCTGCGCACCGACGCCGGTGACGGACTGGAGGGCCACGCGCTGGCCTTCACCACCGGCCGCGGCAACGACGCCCAGGCCGCCGCCATCGCCACCCTCGCCCCCCATGTCGTGGGCCTCTCCGTGGACGAGGTCTGCGGCGACCTCGGCGCCTTCTCCCGCTCCCTGGTCCACGACCCCCAACTGCGCTGGCTGGGACCGGAGAAGGGCGCCATCCACATGGCGACGGGCGCGGTCGTCAACGCGGCCTGGGACCTCGCCGCCAAGCGGGCCGGGAAGCCCGTGTGGCGCTTCCTCGCCGAGATGACGTCCGAGGATCTGGTCGCGCAGGTCGACTTCCGCTGGCTGTCCGACGCCCTCACCCCCGAGGAGGCACTGGAGATCCTGCGCCGCGCCGAACCGGGCCGCGAGGAGCGGATCGCCCACCTGCTGGAGCGCGGCTACCCCGCCTACACCACCACCCCCGGCTGGCTCGGCTACTCCGACGAGAAGCTGTCCCGTCTCGCCCGCGAGGCCGTCGCCGACGGCTTCACCCAGATCAAGCTGAAGGTCGGCGCGGACCTCCAGGACGACATTCGGCGCATGCGCACCGCCCGCGAGACCGTCGGCCCGGACATCCGCATCGCCGTCGACGCCAACCAGAGATGGGACATCCAGCCCGCCATCGACTGGATGCGCGCCCTCGCCCCGTACGACCCGTACTGGATCGAGGAACCCACCTCCCCCGACGACATCCTCGGCCACGCCGCCATCCGCCGGGCCGTGACCCCCGTCAAGGTCGCCACCGGCGAACACGTCGCCAACCGGGTCGTGTTCAAGCAGCTCCTCCAGGCGGGCGCGGTGGACATCGTGCAGATCGACTCCGCCCGGGTCGGCGGTGTCAACGAGAACCTCGCGATCCTGCTGCTCGCCGCGAGGTTCGGCGTGCCGGTCTGCCCGCACGCGGGCGGGGTCGGCCTGTGCGAGATGGTCCAGCACCTGTCGATGTTCGACTACGTCGCCGTCTCCGGCACGACCGAGGACCGGGTCGTCGAATACGTCGACCACCTGCACGAGCACTTCGTCGACCCGGTACGCATCGCCGGCGGCCACTATCTGGCGCCCGAGCTTCCCGGTCTGAGCGCGGAGATGCACCCCGAGTCCCTGAAGGAGTACACCTACCCCGACGGCCCGGTCTGGTCCTCCCGTGTCTGACACCAGGCGACTGGTGGACGCCCACCACCATGTGTGGGACCTCGACCACCGGCCCCAGCCCTGGCTGGACGAACCCGGCCACGAAGCGATCCGCCGCACCTTCGGCACGGACGACCTGCGCACGGCCGCGACCCGGCCGATCGCCGGCCGGACGCCGGGCACCACCGTCGTCGTCCAGTGCGTCACCTCCGTGCCGGAGACACGCGAACTCCTCGCCCTGGCCGAGCGCGACCCCCTGATCGGGGCGGTCGTCGGCTGGGCCGACCTGACCTCGCCGACGGCCGGCGACGTACTCGACGAGCTGCGGGCCGGTCCGGGTGGCGGGCACCTGCGGGCGGTACGGCACCTCGTCCAGGGCGAGTCGGACCCCGGGTGGCTGCAACTCCCGTGCGTGGAGCGGGGGTTGCGGGCCGTGGCCGAACGCGGTCTGGCGTACGACGTACTGGTACGCGACCACCAGCTCGGCCAGGCCGTCCTGCTCGCCGAACGCTTCCCCGGTCTGCCGCTCGTCCTCGACCACGCCGGCAAGCCGCCCATCGCCTCGGGCGGGCTGGAGCAGTGGGAGAGGGAGGTACGGCGGCTGGCCGGCCGTCCCCAGGTGCGCTGCAAGGTGTCGGGGCTGGTCACAGAAGCAGACCACCGGACGTGGACCACCGACGACATCCGTCCGGTGTGGCATGTCCTGCTCTCCGCGTTCGGCGCCGACCGGCTGATGTTCGGCTCGGACTGGCCGGTCTGCGTCCTCGCGGGCGGCTGGAACAAGTGGGCCGCCACCGTCGAGGACCTGCTCGGCGAGTGCTCCGCCGCCGAGACCGAGGCGGTCCTGGCCGGCACCGCGACCGCGTTCTACCGCCTCGACTCCCCTGCCCGGAAAGCCCTTTGAAGCCTCGAAGCCGTCGAAGCCCTTCGACGGCCGCTGAAGCCCTTCGAGAGAGGAAGGAGGAAACACCGTGCTTCTGACCGACCTGCTGCACCCCGGCATCCTCGAAGCACTCGCCGGAGCCGGCCACGGCGCCCGCGTCCTGCTCGCCGACGGCCACTACCCCGCGAGCACCGCCACCGGGGACCGCGCACGGACCGTCCACCTCAACCTGACCCCCGGCCTGCTGGACGTCACCACCGTCCTCGACGTCCTGCTGAACGCCCTGCCCGTCGAGTCCGCCCAGGTGATGGTGCCGCCGGAGGGCGAACCGGAACCACCGGCCATCGCCGAGTACCGCATCCGGCTGGCGCCCGTCCCGGTCGACACGCTCGGCCGCTTCGAGTTCTACGACGCCGCCCGCTCCCCCGACGTGGCACTGGCGATCGTCACCGCCGACACCCGCACCTACGCCAACCTGCTGCTGACCATCGGCGTCCGCGCTGAAGGGACCCTGAGTACACGATGACCCTCGCTGTCCGTTACACGGCCGCCCGCACCCTGGACACGGCTCCCGCGCTCGGCGTGCCACCCGGTCCCGGTGAGGTGGAGCTGGCGCCCGCCTATGTCGGTATCTGCGGCACCGACCTGCACATCTTCCACGGCGACATGGATGCCCGGGTCGCCGCGCCCGCCGTCCTCGGGCACGAGATGTCCGGCCGGATCGTGCGCGTCGGCCCGGGTGTGGAGGACTGGGCGCCCGGTGACGCGGTGACCGTGATGCCGCTGCGCTGGGACGACACCTGCCCGGCCTGCCGGGCCGGCCACCGGCACATCTGCCAGAACCTCGACTTCATCGGCATCGACTCCCCCGGCGCGATGCAGCAGCGCTGGACCGTACCCGCCTCCACCCTGATCCGGCTGCCCGCCTCCGTCCCCCTGGACCGGGCCGCGCTCGTCGAGCCCACGGCGGTCGCCGTGCACGACGTGGGCCGAGCCGCGGTACGCGAGGGAGAGAAGGTCGTGGTGGTCGGCGGAGGGCCCGTCGGTGTCCTCATCGCGCTGGTCGCGCGGGCGGCCGGGGCCGAGGTGCGGGTGGTGGAGCTGAGCGCCCACCGCCGAGCCCTCGCCGAGGAGGTGGGGCTGAGCACCTGGGACCCGGCCGCGGAGGACGTGCCCGCGCTGGTCGGTGAGTGGACCGGCGGCGCGGGTGCCGAGGTCGCCTTCGAGGTGTCCGGCGCGGCGGGCGGCGTGGACACGGCGGTCGAGGTGCTGGGGGTGCGGGGCCGGCTGTGTCTCGTCGCGATCCATCCCCGGCCGCGCGAGATCAACCTCCACCGGTTCTTCTGGCGCGAACTCACGCTCGTCGGGGCTCGGTTGTACGACCGCTCCGACTTCGAGCGGGCGGTCGTCCTCGTCGCCGACGGCACGATCCCGGCCGACCGGCTGATCAGCAAGGTCGTGCCCCTCACCGACGCTCCCGCCGCGTTCGAGGCGCTGGAGGGGGGCGGCGACGTCATGAAGATCCTCGTCGACTGCACCGACGACGCGCAGGGAGTCACCATATGAACGCCTTCGACCTCACCGGGAAGCTCGCGGTGGTCACCGGTGCCAGGCGCGGGATCGGCCGGGCCATGGCGCGGGCACTGGCCGAGGCCGGCGCGGACATCATCGGCGTCAGTGCCACGTTGGAGGAGTCCGGCAGCGAGGTGGAGAAGGACGTCCTCGCCGCGGGCCGCTCCTTCGAAGCCCTGCGCACCGACTTCGCCGACCCCGACGCCGTCCGCGCCCTGGGCGAAGACCTCGCCGGACGGGAGCGCCCGGTGGACATCCTGGTGAACAACGCGGGCACCATCCACCGCGCGCCGGCCGCACAACACCCGGACGCGGACTGGGAGTTGGTGCTGCAGGTCAACCTGACCGCACAGTTCGCCCTCACCCGCGCCGTCGGCGCCGCGATGGTCGCCCGGGGCAGTGGGAAGGTCGTCTTCACCGCGTCGCTGCTCAGTTTCCAGGGCGGGATCACCGTGCCCGCCTACACCGCCGCCAAGCACGGCATCGCCGGACTCACCAAGGCACTCGCCAACGAGTGGGCCCCGCACGGTGTCAACGTCAACGCCATCGCCCCCGGCTACATCGCCACCGACAACACCCAGGCCCTCCAGGACGACCCCGCCCGCAGCAGAGCCATCCTGGAGCGCATCCCCGCCGGACGCTGGGGCAACGCCGACGACCTCGCCGGAGCCACCGTCTTCCTCGCCTCCGACGCCGCCTCCTACATCCACGGCACCGTCCTGCCCGTCGACGGCGGATGGCTCGGCCGATGACCACCCACCTCGCCGATTTGCTCGACGGCGCCCGGATCATCCCCGTCCTGACCGTCCCCGACCCCACCACCGCCACCCCCCTCGCCGACGCACTCACCACCGGCGGCGCCCGATGCGCCGAAGTCACCTTCCGCACGCCCGACGCCGAACACGTCGTCAAGGCGATGGCAGCGCGCGGCGGGCTGATCGTCGGCGCCGGCACGATCCTCACCCCGGAACAGGCCGAACGCGCCGTGGCGGCCGGCGCCCGCTTCCTCGTCTCCCCCGGCCTCGACGACGAAGTCATCGCCACGTGCCGGGAGTTGGGGGTGCCGGTGGTACCCGGCATCGCCACCGCCACCGAACTGATGCGCGCCCTGCGGGCCGGTGTCGACACCGTCAAACTCTTCCCCGCCGAGGCCATCGGCGGTCTGCGCACCCTCCGGGCGCTCGCCGCTCCCTTCCCCCACGTGCGCTTCGTCCCGACCGGCGGCATCGGCCCCGACCTGCTGGCCGGCTACCTCGCGGAGCCACCGGTCCTGGCCGTGGGCGGCAGCTGGCCGGCCACCCCCGCCCACCTCGAACGCGGCGACTACACGGAGATCAGCCGCCTGACCGCCGAAGCAGTGGAAAGGAGCACGCCATGACCGACGTGGTGGCGCTCGGCGAGGTCATGCTCCGCCTCGACCCCGGCGAGGGACGCATCCGCACCACCCGCACCTTCCAGGTGTGGGAAGGCGGCGGCGAGTACAACGTCGTGCGCGGACTGCGCCGCTGCTTCGGACTGCGCACCGCCGTCGTCACCGCGCTGGCCGACAACCCCGTGGGACGCCTCGTCGAAGACCTCATCCTCCAGGGCGGCGTCGACACCACCCCCATCCGCTGGATCCCCGACGACGGCATCGGCCGCACCGCCCGCAACGGCCTCAACTTCGTCGAACGCGGCTACGGCATCCGCGGCGCCCTCGGCGTCAGCGACCGCGCCCACACCGCCGTCTCCCAGCTCCGCACCGGCGACATCGACTGGGACACCCTCTTCCAGGCCGGGGTGCGCTGGTTCCACACCGGCGGCATCTTCGCCGGCCTGTCCGACACCACCACCGACGTCGCCGACGAAGCCATGGCAGCCGCCCGCCGCCACGGCATCACCGTCTCCTACGACCCCAACTACCGCCCGAGCCTCTGGACCGGCCGCGGCGGCCCCGACCACGCCCGCGAAACCGACCTCCGCCTCGCCCGCCACGCCGACGTCATCACCGGCGCCCTCGGCCTGGCGGGCAGGCATCCCGGCGCCGAACGCTTCCTTCCCGACGAGGTACCGGACGCCCTCACCTCGGTCGCCGACCTGCTGCCGGAGGCCAAGGTGCTCGCCACCACCCTGCGCGACGTCCCCTCCGCCGGTGTCAACGACTGGACCTCGGCCGCCTGGTCACCCGAGACCGGCCACGTCACCGGACCCCGCATGCCCGGCCTGCACGTCCTGGACCGCATCGGCTCCGGCGACGCCTTCGCCGCCGGACTCCTCTACGGCCTCCTCACCGGCACCACCCTCGAACGCGCCCTCGCCTACGGCACCGCCCACGGCGCCCTCACCATGACCACCCCCGGTGACGTCTCCATGGCCTCCCTCGCCGAGGTCGAGGCACTGATCGCGGGCGCTTCGGCCCACGTCAGACGCTGACCCGGCCTTCGCCCCCCGCCTCCCAGGAGCACGTCTTGCAGCACCGGAAGATCACCAGCACCCCTGTCGAACTCACCGAACTCGGCTTCGGGGCCTCCGTCATCGGCAACCTGTACCGGGTCACCCCGGTCGAGGACGCCAACGCCGCGATCGAGACCGCGTGGGACGCGGGCATCCGCTACTTCGACACCGCCCCGCACTACGGGCTGGGCCTGTCCGAGCTGCGCCTGGGAGCCGCACTGCGCAAGCACCCCCGGTCCGAGTACGTCGTCTCCTCGAAGGTGGGGCGGCTCCTCGTGCCCAACGAACGCCCGCAAGGCGTCGACAGCGAGGGTTTCGTCGTACGGGACGATCTGCGGCGCCAGTGGGACTTCAGCCGGGACGGTGTACTGCGGTCCATCGAGGCGACGCTCACGCGGACGGGCCTCGACCGGCTGGACGTCGTCTACCTGCACGACCCCGACGACCACTGGCGGCAGGCCGCCGACGAGGCCATGCCCGCCCTCGCCGAGCTGCGCGACCAGGGAGTCATCGGCGCCATCGGCGCCGGTATGAACCAGTCCGCCATGCTCGCCCGCTTCCTGCGCGAAACCCCCGCCGACGTCGTCATGCTCGCCGGCCGCTACACCCTCCTCGACCAGACCGCACTCGACGACGTCCTCCCCGCCGCGCGGGAACACCACAAGAGCGTCGTCGCCGTCGGCGTCTTCAATTCAGGCCTGCTCTCGCGCGACCGGCCCGCCGAGGGAATGAAGTACGACTACCGGGCCGCCCCGACCGCCCTGGTCGACCGGGCCCGGGCGATCGCCGAGGTCTGCGCGGCCCACGGGACGACCCTGCCCGCCGCCGCGATCGCCTTCCCGCTCACCCATCCCACTATCATCAATGTCACCCTCGGTATGCGGACTGCGGAACAGGTCGGACGGAACGTGCAACTCCATCAGCGGCAGGTTCCCGACGGTCTCTGGGACGACCTCCGCGCCCAAGGACTGATCAGGTCGGATGTGCCCGGCATGGGCGGTAGGGCGAGGAGTTCGCAGTGTCTCTGACGGACAGGGCCATCGATCAGATCCGTGAGCTGATCCGCACGGGTGCGCTGCCTCCGGGATCGAAGCTCCCCCCGGAACCGGATCTCGCGGCCCAGCTGGGCCTGTCCCGCAATCTCGCGCGTGAGGCGGTCAAGGCACTGGCCGTCGCCCGGGTCCTGGAGGTCCGCCGCGGCGACGGCACCTACGTCACCAGCCTGCAGCCGAGTCTGCTCCTGGAGGGGCTCGGCGGCGCGGTGGAGCTGCTGCAGGGCGACTCGGCCGCCCTGCAGGACCTCATGGAGGTACGCCGGCTCCTCGAACCCGTCGCCACCGGACTGGCCGCCCTCCGGATCGACGACGAGCAACTGGCCGAGGTGAAGGGCCACTTGGACGCCATGCGGGACGCCCGCGACGACGTGGAGCTGCTCAACCGGCACGACGCGGCCTTCCACCGCGCCGTCGTCGCGGCGACGGGCAACGAGACCCTGCTGACCCTGCTGGAGAGCGTCTCGGGCCGTACGCTGCGCGCCCGGATCTGGCGCGGCCTGGTCGACGACGAGGCCGCGGGCCGGACCCTCGCCGAGCACGAGGCGATCTACTCGGCCCTGGTCACCCGCGACTCCGGCCTCAGCCAGGCGGCCGCCCTGCTGCACGTGAGCAACACCGAACGGGCCCTGCGCGAGCACCTGCGCACCAACCGGCACCTCGGCTACGAGGCGCCGGCACAGAGCTGACGATCCGCCGCCGTGACGCCCCGTCGCGGGCGTGGCCGGCGGGTCACCAGCGGTTGTGGGGCGGGGAGGACTGCCGCGCGTGGGTGTCGTCCGTGCCTTCGTGCGGGGCGCGTACGGGTGCAAGTGCAGGCGCGGGCCGGCGCCAGTCGTCGTCGCCGAGCACCATGTCGGGGTCGAACATGACGATGACCGCGGCGACCAGGAGGACGACGAGCGGGCCCGCGAGCATCGCCAGCAGGAACGACAGCAGGTCGGCGGAGGACTGCGAGACGGCCGACTGCCCGGTGAGGTGGACGGAGACGGCGGCCATACCGGTGTAGTGCATGCCGGTGACGGCCACGCCCATGACCAGGCTCGCTCCCAGGCTGGCCCACAGCGTATGGATGGAGACCGCGGCCCACAGCGCCGCCGTGGCGGCCACGACGGCGATGAGGACGGACAGGGCCACCGTCCAGTTGGCGTAGTGGACCGTGCCGTTGGTGTGCACGGCGGCCATGCCCAGGTAGTGCATGGCCGCGACGCCGAGGCCGGTGACCGCGCCCGCCGTCGCCAGGGTCGTCGGGGAACCGCCCCGGTAGCCCACGAGGAACACGCCGAGGGCGACGACACCGATGGCGACCGCGAGGCTGAGGACCGTCTTCGTCAGGTCGTAGGTGACCAGGGCGCCCTGCACGCTGAACCCGATCATCGCGACGAAGTGCATGGTCCAGATGCCGCAGCCGATCGAGATCGCGCCCAGGCACAGCCAGCCGGCCCTGCGCTCCGGTCGCCGTAGCGACCGTGTCGTGCACCGCAGTCCGAGCGCGGCACCGAGGCATGCCATCAGATAGGCGGCGACCGGGGTCGCTGCGCCGTAATAGAAATTGGAGACGGTGGCGTTCAACGCAGGTTCCCTCACAGGCATGACCGCGGGTGGTGGCGAGGCACGGGTGTGCCGGCACGGTGGTGTGGCGCACGCACCTGCCGCGTCGCGGGCCGGACCGACGCGGTACCGGGATGTCCGGCTCCTCGTCGGCCGTCGATTCCTGGGCCTGACCGCGGAGCCGACCGAAACAGCCCCCTGTCCCCCGTCCCTCTCCCCCGACGCACGTGTGGTGCGCCTCGGCCCGGGTGACACCTGTCACCGGACCACGCGGAAGCCCTGCCCCAGGGCAGAGCGCGTGGACCGGGCGATGAGTTCAAGCCACCAGGCCGGTTGTCCACGATTCAACCACATGGGGTGCGTGTTCTGTCCCCGTCGAGGACAACCGTCCCGTGCGACCCGCCCCCTCCGGGGCGCCGTGCGCTAGGCCGGCGTGATGCCGAGCCGCTCCGCGAGTTCGTGGGCGTCGACGCCGTACGTCTCCCGGATGCTCACCCCCTCGGGGCCCACGTCGAAGACGCCGTGGTCGGTGTAGACACGGCTGACGCAGCCGACGCCGGTGAGCGGGTAGGAGCACCGCGGCACGAGCTTCGGCTCCCCGGAGCGGGTGAAGAGGGTCATCATCACGTAGACGTCCTTGGCACCGATGGCGAGGTCCATGGCACCGCCGACGGCGGGGATGTCGTCGGGTCCGCCGGTGTGCCAGTTGGCCAGGTCGCCGTCGAAGGCGACCTGGTACGCCCCGAGGACACAGACGTCGAGGTGCCCGCCGCGCATCATCGCGAAGGAGTCGGCGTGGTGGAAGTACGCCGCCCCCGGCAGCTCGGTCACCGGTACCTTGCCGGCGTTGGTCAGGTCCGGGTCGATCGCGTCGCCCTCGGCCTTCGGACCCATGTTGAGCATGCCGTTCTCGGTGTGGAGCACCACCCCGGAACCGTCCGGCAGATGGTCGGCGATCCTGGTGGGCTGACCGATACCGAGGTTGACGAAGGCGCCGGCCGGGATGTCGCGTGCGATGACGGCGGCCAGTTCGTCCGTCGAGAGCCGGTGGTCGGCGCTCCTCGGCACCCCGGCGTACGCCTGTTCGCGGGACGTGGTGGTCATCGGGCCCCCTGCACGGTGTAGCGGCGGGCCTGCACCTGGACGACCCGGTCGACGTAGATGGACGGGGTGACGACGGCCTCGGGATCGAGTTCGCCGGCCTCGACGACCTCGTCCACCTGGACGATGGTCGTCGTCGCGGCCGTGGCCATGACCGGGCCGAAGTTGCGGGCCGTCTTGCGGTAGACGAGGTTGCCCAGCGTGTCCGCGGCATGGGCGCCGATCAGCGCGTAGTCACCCTTGATGGGGTACTCCAGGACGTACCTCCGCCCGTCGATCTCGCGCTCCTCCTTGCCCTCGGCGAGCGGTGTGCCGACCGCGGTCGGGCAGTAGAACGCGCCGATGCCGGCCCCGGCCGCGCGCATCCGCTCGGCGAGGTTGCCCTGCGGCACCACCTCCAGCTCGACCTTCTTCTCGCGGTAGAGGCCGTCGAAGACCCAGGAGTCGGCCTGGCGCGGGAAGGAGCAGAGCACCTTGCGCACCCGGCCGGCGGCGAGCAGCGCGGCCAGCCCGACCTCGCCGTTGCCGGCGTTGTTGGAGACGATGGTGAGGTCCTTCGCGCCCTGCCGGATGAGCGCGTCGATCAGGTCGAACGGCATCCCGGCCAGTCCGAAGCCGCCGACGAGGACGGTGGAGCCGTCCTCGATCCCGGCGACCGCGGCGTCGGCGCTCTCGACGATCTCCGCCCGGCTCACGCGGCCGCCCCCGTCACGTCGCAGTTCTCCAGGACGACGGCCAGGCCCTGACCGACGCCGATGCAGATCGCGGCGACGCCGTAGCGCTGCCCCGTCTCGCGCAGCACCTTGGCCAGCGTGCCGAGGACCCGTCCTCCCGAAGCGCCCAGCGGGTGTCCGATGGCGATGGCGCCGCCCTTCTGGTTGACGATCGCGGGGTCGATCTTCCACGCGTCGAGGCAGGCGAGCGACTGCACGGCGAAGGCCTCGTTGATCTCGACCGCGCCCACCTGGTCCCAGCCGACACCGGCTCGGGCCAGCGCGCGGTTCGCGGCCTCGACCGGCGCGTAGCCGAAGGCCTCCGGTTCCAGCGCCATCACACCGCGGCCGGCGATCCGGGCGACCGGGTCGGCCCCGATCGTGGTGGCGGCCCGCTCGCTGCCCAGCAGCACCGCGGAGGCGCCGTCGTTGAGCGGGCTGGCGTTGCCCGCGGTGATGGTGCCGCCCTGTTCCGGCGTACGGAAGACCGGCTTGAGCCCGGCCAGCACCTCGGGCGTGGACCCGGCCCGGATGCCCTCGTCACGGGTCAGGTCGGCACCGTCGACCGGCACCACCAGGTCGTCGTAGAAGCCCGACTCCCATGCCTCGTGGGCGAGTCGGTGGGAGCGGGCGGCGAACTCGTCCTGGCGTTCGCGGGAGATGTCGAAGCGGTCGCGGAGCCGTTCGTTGGACTCGCCGAGGCTGACCGTCCACTCCTTCGGCATCCGCGGGTTGACCAGGCGCCAGCCGAGCGTGGTCGAGACGGCGGTGATGTCGCCGACCGGGAACGGCTTGGCCTGCTTCGGCAGCACCCACGGCGCCCGCGTCATCGACTCCACGCCGCCGGTCAGCACCACCTCGGCGTCCCCGGACTCGATCGTCCGGCTCGCGATCATCGCGGCGTCGAGGCTCGACCCGCACAGCCGGTTGACCGTGGTGCCGGGCACGCTCACCGGGAGCCCGGCGAGCAGCGCCGCCATGCGGCCGACGTTGCGGTTCTCCTCGCCGGCGCCGTTGGCGTTGCCCCAGACCACGTCGTCGATCGCGGCGGGGTCGAGGTCCGGCACCCCGGCGAGTGTCGAGGTGATCGCGGCGGCGGCGAGGTCGTCGGGACGGACCCCGGCCAGCGCGCCGTTGAAGCGACCGAAGGGCGTCCGGGTCGCGGCGTACAGGAATGCGCTCATGACAGCGACGCTACCGCCGGGTCGCGATATTCTGAAGTACGCATATCGCGGCCGATTGATATGGACGACATATGGATCTGCGACATCTCCGGTACTTCGTGGCGGTGGCCGAGGAGCGGCACTTCGGTCGCGCCGCCGAGCGGCTGCACATGGCCCAGCCGCCCCTGTCCCAGCAGATCCGGCAGTTGGAGGCCGAGCTGGGTGTCGAGCTGCTCCACCGCACCACACGCCGAGTCGACCTCACCGAGGCGGGCCGGGCCTATCTGGAGCGGGCGCGGGCGATCCTCGCCGACGTCGGCGAGGCCGCCCACCACGCCCGGCGCGTCGCCGCCGGTACGGTCGGCCATCTCGCGATCGGGTGCGTGGGCTCGGCGACGTACAGCCTCCTGCCGGCGCTCTCCCGCCGCCTCGCGGAGGAGCTTCCCGGCGTCGACTTCTCCTTCCGCGGCGAGATGCTGGCACCCGACCAGGTCGAGGCGCTGCGCGCCGGTGCGATCGACGTGGCGCTGCTGCGCCCCCCGGTGGCCGATCTGTCCCTGACCGTGCGCGCGCTGCGCCGGGACCGGCTCGTCGTCGCCGTACCGGTCGACCACCCGCTCGCCCGCCGGAAGCGGCTGCGCGCCGCCGACCTCGACGGCGCCGACCTGATCGTGCACTCCGCCGACCGCCGTTCGGTGATGTACGACGTGGTCCTGAGGCTCCTGCGTGACGCGGGCGTCCAGCCGCACGTCCGCCACGAGGTCGGCGAGACGTCGACGCTGGTCACGCTCGTGGCCGGCGGTCTGGGTGTCGCGGTGGTGCCGGAGCCGGTGACCGCGCTGGCGCTCGACGGCGTCGCCTATCTGCCGCTGGCCGGGGCGGACGCGCGCGTGGAGCTGGCCGTGGCCCACCGCGCCGAACGCTCGGAGCCGCATCTGGCGCGCACCGTGGGGATCATCCGGGCGATGTTCTGAGACGTCCGCCGTGACCGGAGGAGGCCCTGTCTCCGTCTCGCGCCGCGATCGGCCCGCCGCCCGGCCGCCGTCGACCGGCGGAACGCCGGGTGCGTCAGAGGGTCCGCGACGGCGTCCGTGCGACCACAATGAGCTGCCGAAGCACCAGGGAAGGAACCCCACGTGGCCGACTACGCACTGAGCCTCGACGACTCGGAGATCGCGCGCTACCGGCTCATGGCCGACCTCGCCGAGCGGCGTGAACGCGAGCTGTGGACCGCCGCCGGGGTGGTCTCCGGCGCGCGGATCGCGGACGTGGGGTGCGGGCCGGGCGCGCTCTCGGTGCGCCTGGCGGCCATCGCGGCCCCCGGGGGCGGAGTCTGGGCCGTGGACCGCGACGGGGAGGCGCTGGCCGTCGCCGCGGCGCTCGCCGAACGCTCCCGAGTCCCCGTGCACACCTCCACCGGCTCCGCCGACGCCACCGCTCTGCCGGAGGGCACCTTCGACGTGGTGATGCTCCGGCACGTCCTCGCGCACAACGGCGGCCGGGAGCAGGCGATCGTGGACCATCTCGCCGACCTGGCCAGGCCCGGGGGCGGCACGGTGTACCTCGTCGACATCGACGCGACCGCCTTCCGGCTGCGAGGCGCGCCCCCGGCGTACGAGGAGATGAGCGAGCGCTACCACGAACTGCACCGACGCCAGGGCGACGACCTCGCCGTCGGCACCCGGCTCGACGAACTCCTCACCGCGGCCGGCCTCGAAGTCAGCGCCTACGAGGGCCACATCAACGTCCTGACTCCCCCGCCCGGTATGCGGGGCCCGGCCTGGGCCGCCCGGGAGACCCTGCTCGCCGAGGGGCTGGCCACCCCGGACGACATCGCCCGCTGGGACGAGGCGTTCAGGCGGGCCGAACAGTCCCCGGCCGGCCTCCGCTTCTTCGGCAACACCTACGTCGCCGTCGGCCGCCGCGCCTGAACTGCGGGTCCCTGCGCGGCGGCATGGCCGCAGGGCCGTCGTTCACTCGAAGGAACAGCCCGGGTTCGGGGCGTCCTCGGAGAACGGGGAGCCGTGCGGGAGGACGTAGAGCACGACCAGCACGAGCGGGGTGTCGCCGAGATTGCGGCCGAGGTGGACGTAGCCGGTACCGGCCGGCTCCTGGATGGTGTCGCCGGTGGCGTAGACGCCGTCGGACTCGCAGGTGGAGTCGTAGTGGCTGAGGGTGCCCTGCTTGACGACGCCGTAGAGCGGCCCGTCGTGGTAGTGCCAGCCGGTGGCCTGGCCGGGCGGGATGGTGACCTCGCGCAGGATGTGGTCGGTACCGTGCGCGGTGGTCTGACTGATCACCCGGCCCGTGACCCCTGGGCCCGCGGGGGTGGCGTGGGCGGTGCCGCCCGCCACGAGGGCGGCGGCGGTCACCGCCCCGGCGACGGCGGTACGGAGCGTGCGGCGCATACGGGGCCTCCTGCAGGGCGGGGGAAGACAGCGACTGCCGCCGTGAACATAGGCCGCCTCAGAGGCTGTTGACGACGGAATCCCGAAGATCCACACCCGTCCGCACGGAACTCGACGCGTTCTCGTCGTCAGTGTGACCGGCGCCCGGCGAACCGTCCCGTCAGCCGACGCCCCGGTCGTGCCCGGACCAGTAGGGCTCCCGCAGCTTGAACTTCTGGATCTTCCCGGTGGCCGTGCGCGGAATGGCGTCCCGGAACTCCACGCTCGTCGGGGCCTTGAACCCGGCCATGCGCTCCTTGCAGTACGCGATGATCTCCGCCTCGGTCACCGTCGCCCCCTCGGCCAGGACGATGAGCGCCTTGACCGTCTCGCCCCACTTGGTGTCCGGCACTCCGATGACCGCGACCTCGGCCACCCCGGGGTGGCCGAAGATCGTGTCCTCCACCTCGATCGACGACACGTTCTCGCCGCCGGTGATGATGACGTCCTTCTTCCGGTCCGAGATGGTCAGATGGCCGTCTCGCGCGTCGACGCTCCCGCCGTCGCCCGTGCGGAACCAGCCGTCCTCCAGCACGGCCGCCGTCTCCTCCGGTTTCTCCCAGTACCCGTCGAGGACCACGTTCGACCGCGCCAGCACCTCACCGGAGTCCGCCACCTGGAGCTTCACGCCGAGTGCCGGCAGCCCCGCTCGTGACAGCTTCCGCGCCCGCTCCTCGCCCCGCAGAGCCTCGTCCCCGGGCCGCGCGCGGTTGAAGGTCAGCAGCGGGGAGGTCTCCGTCAGGCCGTAGATCTGGGTGAACTCCCAGCCCAGTTCCTCCTCGACCCGCTGGATCGTCCGGCTCGGTGGAGGTGCTCCCGCGCACACGATCCGCACCCGGTCGCGGCCCGGCACCGGGCCCTCCCAGCCCGCCGCCGCGTCGAGCACCGCGTTCCACACCGCCGGCGCACCGCACATCAGCGTCACACCGTGCTCGTCCACCCGGCGCAGGATCTCGGCCCCGTCCGCCTTGCGCAGCACGACCTGCCTGGCGCCGAGCCCGGCCATCACGAAGGGCATCCCCCAGCCGTTGCAGTGGAACATCGGCAGTGTGTGCAGGTACACGTCCCGCTCCCAGGCCCGCGTGTGCAGACCGAAGGTCAGTCCGTTGACCCAGATGTTGCGGTGCGTGAGCTGGACACCCTTGGGGCGCGCCGTCGTTCCCGACGTGTAGTTGATCGTGGCGGTGGCGTCCTCGTCCGGGCTCGACCAGGGCCTTGGCTCCACCCCGAAACGCATCAGCTCGTCGTCCGTCCGCGCTCCCAGCGTGAACCGGTGGGCCACCCGGACGCCGGCGACCGTGTCCGCCACCTCGGGATCGGCCAGTAGCACCGAGGCGCCGCTCTGCCGTACCACGTACTCGATCTCCTCCGCCTTCAGCCGGAAGTTGACCGGAACACAGATCCGCCCGCTCATCGGTACCGCGAACAGCAGTTCGAGCAATCGGGCCGAGTTGTGGCTGACCACCGCCACCCGCTCACCCTCTCCCACCCCCAGCGCGTCCAGCCCCGCCTGCCAGGCCCGCACCCGCTCCGCCAGCCGTCCGTACGTCGAGGGCGCCACCGGCGCCGCGGGCTGGTCCGGCTCGTCGATCACGCCCGGGCTGTCGGCGAAACCCAGCTCCGCCCGGTCCAAAAAGTCGGCGATCGTCATCGGAACGCGCATCTGTCTCCCATTCCCCTGCGTCCAACCCGGCCTGGACCAGGTAACCGCACTTCGCCCGGACGAAGGCCGAGGTGGGCGGCGTGGCGTCTCCCCGGACGAGCGGGATCGGGCACATATGTGCATCGTTGAGGCTTATCCACGCATTTGCCGGGAACTCGGGATGCGCAGCGGTCGTCGGTGGGGCTCCGGCCCGAAAGACGGCCTCGGCGACGGATGAGGGAGAGGCCGTGACCGTTCGTGTGGGCGTAGAGGAAGAGTTCCATGTTCTGGACGCGGAAAACGGGCGGCTGACACCAGAGGCCGGCGCGATACTCGGTCGCCTGCACAGATCGGAGTCGGAGTTCAAGCCCGAGCTGCAGCGGTCGGCTGTGGAGTGGAACAGCCAGGTCCACGCCTCGCTGGAGTCCCTGCACGCCGACGTGACGGGAGCGCGGCGCCGGCTGGACGCGGCGGCCTCCGGGGCCGGACTGGCCGTCGTCGCGGCCGGGACCGTTCCGTTCGCACGGGTGACGTCCGGTGACACGACCCCGGATTTCCGCTACCGGTACATGGCCGACGAGTACCGGCGGGTCTCCGACGAGCATCTGGTGTGCAGCGCACAGGTCCACGTCGACGTACCCGACCGCGACACGGCCGTACGGATCATGTGCGCCGTCTCGCCCTGGCTGCCCCCGCTGCTGGCGCTGTCCGCCAGCTCGCCGTTCTGGCTGGGCTCGGACACCGGGTACGCGAGCTGGCGCACCATGCTGTGGCAGCGCTGGCCCACCGCGGGCCCGGTCGGCTGCTTCGCCGGAGCCGCCGAGTACGACGCCGCCGTCCAGGACCTGATCCGCTCCGGCGTGATCAGGGATTCGGGAATGGTCTACTACGACCTCCGGCCGAGCGAACACCAGCGGACCCTGGAACTGCGCATCTGCGACGCCTGTCCGCGTCCCGAGACGGTCGTGCTCATCACCGGACTGTTCCGGGCCCTGGTCGAGGACGCCCGGGGCCTGCTGGAGCGGGAACCGGAGCGGGTGTGCGAGGGCGGGCACGAATGGCTGCGGTCCGCGGTCTGGCGCGCGGCCCAGTCGGGTCTGGAGGGCGACCTCGTCGACCCCGTCACCCGTCTCGCCGAGCCCGCGCCCGACGTCCTGCGCGGGATGCTACGGCGCCTGCGCCCGACCCTGGAGGCCCTCGGCGACTGGGACACCGTACGCGTCCTCATGGAGGAGGCGCTGGCCCGGGGCAGCGCCGCGCACGGCCTGCGCCGGGTGGCCGAGGAGCAGGGCCTGTCGGCCTGCGTCCGGACGCTGGTCGCCGAGACCCGTGGCGAGCGCGGGCGGAGCCCCGCCGCCAGGGCCGTACGCCGGCCCGTCACAGTGGCCGAGGCCGCCCCGCCCGGGGCCCCGGCGACGTTCTCGTCGGGGACCCTCGGCGGCTGACACCCGCGCCGTCATGCAGGAAGGCAGGCACCGGCCGTCACCCCCGCTGACGCGCCCCGGCGCGGAGAACCCGGACGGAAAGGCCGTCGTCCGCGCCCGTGGTGCGGTGCCGCCCGTGATCAAGGAGAGTGGCTCGCATGCCCAGCAGCAAGACCGACGCCCAAGCTAATCCGAGCGGCTCGTGCCCGCTCGCGGCTCCGCCCCCGAGCGAGGCCGGCGGCCTGCCCCTGCGAGGGGGTGCGGTCTGATGTGCGGTCTGAGCGGAGAGATCCGCTTCGACGGCGGACGGCCCGATCTGGCCGCCGTCGAGCGCATGACCGACCGACTCGCCCCCCGGGGACCGGACGGCAGGGGCCTGTGGTCGCAGGGCCCCGTCGCACTGGGGCACCGCCGGTTGAAGATCATCGACCTGTCGGAGTGCGGGGCCCAGCCGATGACCGACCCCGAGGGGCGCATCGCCGGTGTCTTCAACGGCTGCATCTACAACTACCGGGAACTGCGTACCGAACTGCGCGGTCTCGGCCACCGCTTCTTCTCCGGCTCCGACACCGAGGTGGTGCTCAAGGCCTACCAGCAGTGGGGAACCGCCTGCGTCGAGCGCTTCTACGGCATGTTCGCCTTCGTCATCGTCGAACAGACCACCGGCCGCGTGGTGCTCGCCCGTGACCGGCTCGGCATCAAGCCGATGTACCTGGCCGAGGCGCCGGGGCGGCTGCGCTTCGCCTCCTCGCTGCCGGCCCTGCTGGCGGGCGGCGGTGTCGACACCTCGCTCGACCCGGTCGCGTTGCACCAGTACATGAGCTGGCACGCCACCGTGGCCGCGCCCCGCACGGTCCTCACCGGCGTCCGCAGACTGCCCGCCGCCACCGTGCGCGTCGTCGAGGCGGACGGCGGTCAGCGCGACACCTGCTACTGGCGGCCTCCGTACACCCGCCGGCCCGAGCACGCGGGGATGGAAGCGGACGACTGGCGGGACGCGGTGCTGGACGCGCTGCGCACCGCCGTACGCCGGCGCATGGTCGCCGACGTGCCCGTGGGTGTCCTGCTGTCGGGTGGTCTCGACTCCAGCCTGATCGTGGCCCTGCTGGCCGACGAGGGCCAGCGCGATCTGGCCACGTTCAGCGTGGGCTTCGAGTCCGAGGGCGGCGAGACGGGTGACGAGTTCCCCTACTCCGACCTGGTCGCCCGGCACTTCGGCACGGACCACCACCAGCTGATGGTGCCCTCCGACCGGGTGTCGACGGCACTGGACGCGGCGATCGAGGCGATGAGCGAGCCGATGGTCAGCCATGACGTGGTCGCCTTCCATCTGCTGTCCGAGCAGGTGGCGAAGGAGGTCAAGGTCGTCCAGAGCGGTCAGGGCGCCGACGAGGTCTTCGCCGGCTACCACTGGTACCCGGACATGGCCGCCGTCGAGCGGGAGCGGGCGCACGAGGCGTACGCCGACACGTACTTCGACCGCTCGCACACCGATCTCGTGGGGATCCTCCAGCCCCATCTGCTGCCCGACCACGACGTGTCCGGCCGCTTCGTACGGGAGCACATGGCCCGTCCGGGTGCCGAGACCGCGCTGGACGCCGCGCTGCGGCTGGACGCCGAGGTGATGCTCGTCGACGACCCGGTCAAGCGCGTCGACAACATGACCATGGACTGGGGGCTGGAGGCCCGCGTCCCCTTCCTCGACCACGACCTCGTGGAACTGGCCGCCGCCTGCCCGCCCGAGCTGAAGCTCGCCGACGGCGGCAAGGGAGTCCTGCGCGCCGCCGGCCGCCGGGTCCTGCCCTCGGCGGTCGTCGACCAGCCCAAGGGCTACTTCCCGGTACCCGCCGTCAAGCACATGGCCGGGCCCGTGCTGAGCCGCGTGCGTGAGGCTCTGACGGCGCCCGAGGCAAGGTCACGGGGCGTCTTCAAGGACGCGTACGTGCAGCGGCTGCTGTCGGCGCCGGACGAGCACCGCACCAGGCGTGGGGCGAACCAGCTGTGGCAGGTAGCTTTGCTGGAGATATGGCTGCAAACGCACGGAATCCGTTGACCGGCGCGCAGGGGACCCATGCCCCGCGCCCCGCGACGCAGGCCCCGCCGTCCCCGCCGACGGGTTCCCCCGCACACGCCCCCGTCGGCGATGACGTCGTCGACGGGATGCCGTGGCGCCTCAGGGAGCACGGCCCGCTCTCCGCCCCCGTGGGGACGGCCGACAACCCGACGGCGGCGGCCACGGTTCCGGCGCCGTCGCCGGTCGCGCTGCCCGACACCGCCGGACCGCTGGACACACCGCAGCCGCTGAGGTCCCACGGCTGCTGGTACCCGTCGGTGGACCCCAGCGGCGGGTACGTCGCCTTCATATGCGACCGGGGCGGTGTGCCGCAGCTGTGGAGCGGCCCTGTCGACGGGGACGAGGTCCATCTGCTGGACTCCGATCCCCATCCCGTCAAGGAGGTGGCCTGGTCGCCCGACGGCCGCTGGATCGCCTACACCACAGCGCCGGGCGGCGGCGAACACACCCGGGTGCTGTGCGTACGCCCGGACGGCACCGGGCGCCACATCCTCGCCGGTGCCGAGCCCGGCAGCTCCGCCCACCTGGGCTGCTGGCAGCACGACGGCTCCGCCGTCGCCGTCACCGTCGCCGAGCCGGTTCCCGTGCCGGGCGAGCCGGAGGCGGAGGAGTGGCCGGCCTTCGCGGAGCCGGGCCTCGCCGACCCGGGGACGTACACCGCCCGCCGCCCGCCGGGGTGGGCGACCCGGGACGGCCGGGCGGTCCTGCTGGGCGGCCCGCACTACGGCGACGCCGGCCCCGCCGGCCATGCCGCGGAACGCCTGGGAGGGGCGGTCGACGGTGCGGCTCACGCTCGGGCCCACCTGTACGGGGCCGGGCCGGCACAGCCGCCGGACCCGGCACCCGCCGACGGGGAAGGCGGCGAGAGGGCCTCGCGGGGGACGGCCGGTGGAGGACTGGCCGCCTACCTCGTCGACCCGCTGGGCGTGGCGGCCCCGGCCCTGCTGGCGGTCGAACGCGGCGCCGCCACCCTGCGCGTGTGCGACATCAGCCGGGACGGACGCCTGGCCCTGGTGCGCCGGGGCCCGCGCGGCCGCCGTGAGGCCCTCGTCGTACGCACCACCGATCTGCGGACCACCTTCGCCCTGCCGGTCGCCGACGGTGATCCGTGGATCGGCCGGTTCTCCCCCGACGGCGGCACCCTGTGGCTGCGCAGCGACGCGTCCCGCGAGTTCGCGGCGCTGTTCGCCGTCCGTCTCGATCCCGCCGGGGAACGGCTCGGACTGTCCGTCGCGGCGGAGCGCGCGGACTGCGGACTGGAGCTGCTGGCCTTCGGACACGACGGGCGCACCGCCGCGCTGGCCTGGAACGTGCGCGGCGCCAGTGAGGTGGAGGTCACCGCCGTCTCGGCGACGTCCGGCGGGGACGCCCGGACGGGGCCCCGGCAGACGGTGGCGCTGCCGCACGAGGTGGTGACGCGTATCCCGCGCGTCGGCGGCCCGGCGGGACTGGTGCTGGCCCTGTCCGGCTCGCAGCGCCGGCCGGGGGTGTGGTCGTTCGCCGGCGGCGTCGCGCGGCGCACGCGGTGGTCGTCCCGCGACGAGGACGCCGTCCCTCCCGGCCGTCCCCCCGTGCGCCCCGTGCCGCTGCGGCTGGCGGCGCGCGACGGGCTGCCGCTGAACGGCTGGTACTACCGGGCACCGGGCCGGGGGCCCGGAGTCCCGGCGCCCTGCGTCCTGCATCTGCACGGCGGGCCCGAGGAACAGGAACGCCCGGTCTTCAACCCGCTCTACCACGAGCTGCTGGGCCGGGGCGTCGACGTCTTCGCGCCGGATGTGCGCGGTTCCTCGGGGCACGGCCGGTCGTTCGTCGACGCCGACCTCGGCACCGGACGGTTCGCCGCGATCGAGGACGTCGCCGACTGCGCGGCCCACGTCGTCGTGACCGGTCTCGCCGATCCGCGACGGCTCGCCGTCATGGGCCGCTCGTACGGCGGCTACCTGGTGATGGCCTGCCTCGTGTGGCACCCGGACCTCTTCCGCACCGGCGTCGCGGCCTGCGGCATGTCCGACTTCGCGACCTTCTACGCCGGGACCGAACCGTGGATCGCGGAGTCGGCCGCGCACAAGTACGGCCACCCGGAACACGACCGTGAACTGTTGCGCGCCCTGTCCCCCATGACCCGCGTCGACGCGCTGCGCGTCCCCGTGCTCACCGTCCACGGTGAACACGACACCAACGTGCCGCTCGGCGAATCCGAGCAGTTCGTCCGCGCTGCCCGCGAACGCGGCCTGGAGGCCGAGCTGCTGATGCTGCGCGACGAGGGTCACGACTTCCTGCGCGCGGACAGCCGGAAACTCTTCCGCCGGACCGCCGCCGACTGGATCCAGCGGCACATCGCCGAGTGACACGGCACGGGAACGACGGGCCGGGCCGGCGAGACGTGCCCCGGACAACCCCCTCGCAGGCCGAGGGCGACGACGCGGAGAGCGAGGACGACGAAGGCAGGGGAAGCGAGGAAGGCGCCGCCGGGAAGGGCGAGGAACGGACCGAGGCGCGGGACTCCGGGTGGTCCGGTCCGTGAAGCCGTCGCGTTCGCGTCCGGACAGGGCCGTGGAGAGCGGCTTCCGTCTGCTCGCCCGGCTGCGCGGGGCCCCGGCGCTCCACCCCGACGGCCTCACCTGCACGGCCGAGGTGGAGGTCGTCGACGAGGGTCGACGGCCCTGGGGCGTGCCGTGGCTGGACACTCCCGCGCGCCACGACGCCGAGGTGCGCCTCTCACGGGCGGCGGGCCTGCCCCGGCGGTGGCCCGACGGGCTGGGGCTGGCGGTACGTGTCGAAGGGGCGGGCGGCGCCGACGGACCCCTGGACCTGTTGCTCACCAGCAGTGGCGAGGGCCCGCTCACGCGGCATCTGCCGCTCCCGCGCACCGACGTGCTCAGCGGCCCCTACTCCAGTTTGCTCCCCTACCGGATCGGCCATCGCGGCGGCGTCCTGGCCGCCTTTCCCCGCTGCTCCGGGCGGGCTTCCGTGCACGGCGACCCGCCGAGCCTGACAGCGGCCCTGGCCGACGAGCCGCTCGTCTTCGACCTGTGTGCCGAGACGTACCGCCGGTCATGGCGCGAGTTCGCCGTGCTCACGGTGCGTACCGTCCTGCCCGTACCGGCGGGGGACACCCTCGACTTCGACATCTACGGTCACAGCGCCCAGGGCTTCGCGCCGGGGCACGCTCTGGCCGGGGCCCGCCGCGCCGCCTACCGGGGCTCCCGGGCGGGTCGCGGCTGACCCCGTGGTGCGCGGGGTCAGCCGTCTCCCGTCGCCCTGCCCATCAGCGCGCCATACGCCAGTTGCAGGGCGTCCGCGCCCGCCAGGGACGCGAGTGCGCCCATCGCGGTGCGGGTCGCGCGGGGCCAGAGCAGACGGCCGGCCGTCAGGGTCGAGGCCACCCAGACGCTCACGCAGAAGGGGCAGGTCACCAGTTCACCGACGGTGTCCTTGCCGCCCCCGGTCCGTGCCTCCTCGTGCAGCTCGGCCGGCCCTTGGGGGCCCACGTACCGCGTGAAGGGCGCCCGCAGCGGGCTGGTGACGGCCGCCTTGCTCAGCAGGCGGCTGAGCCGGAACGTGGCCACCGAGGTCAGGACGACGTCCCAGGGGTCGGGTCGCTCGGGCAGCGGGCGCCCGCTGCGTCGTACCGCCGTGGCCCAGGCCGCCGTGTACACCCCGAATCCCGCCATGGCCGTCAGATAGCCGCCGAGCGGCCGGTCCTCTCCCGCCGAGTAGCGGCGTTGCGTACGCTCGACGAGCCGGTGCAGACGCCCGATGCGGCGGTCGTCAGTCGTGGTGCCCATGGATGTGGCCCGCCTCCGTCCCGGTGCTTCGTGAATCCGCTTCCTGCCCGTTCGACGACGGTTCTTCCGGGCCGCCTTCGCGCAGCCGCACCTCCACATGGCCGCCGACGACCCGGGTGTCGAAGGGCGGCTGGGGCGCTGTGGCGGGGCCGCGTACGTTCCAGCCGTCCGAGAGCCGGAAGACGCTGCCGTGCCAGGGGCACCGGACACAGCCGTCGGCGACGGTGCCCTCGGACAGCGGCCCGGCGAGGTGGCTGCACCGCTCGGCCAGCGCGTGGAGCGTCCCTCCGGGTTCCCGTACGACGAGAACGGGCACGTTGTCAACGGTGCGCCGCACCGGCCGTCCCACCGGGAACTCGTCCACTCCCCCGACCCGGTGCCAGCCCTGGGAGACGACCTGCGGCACCTCCTCGGCGTGGTTGGCGCCCGACGCCTGTCGGTAGGCGAGGTGGCCGCCCAGCATGCCGCCGAGGCCGACCGCCGTCAGTCCCAGGAAGCCGTACGTCCGGCCCGCCCCCGCGCGGCCCCTGACGCGGCAGGCGAGGGAGGCGGCGTACAGCCCGAGGGCCACGGAGTTGGCCACGGCGTGCGCCAGGCCGGTCCGCTGCTGCCGGCGGTGCAGTTCCGCCCAGTCGACGGCGCCGGCCAGGGCTGCCGGGGCGGCCGCGGCCAGACCGACTCCGACCAGCAGCCCCGCCTCGCGCGAGCGGCCGGGGCGCAGATCGAGCACGGCCGCGGACAGCCAGGTGCCGATCGGCACCTGGACCATCAGCGGATGCACGGGGTGCCCCAGCCACCTGCCGTGCAGCAGGTCCCTGCCGCGTCCCAGCGGCAGGGCCCGCACGCCGAGCCGGAGCGCGTCGATGACCGTGTCCGCCCGGGGCTCCCGCTCCAGCCGGTCCAGCAGGGACAGGACCCGGTTCCGCCCGGTCAGGCGGCGTGATGGCGTACTCATGGCGTGGCGGGTCCCCGCCCCCGAAGACGGCAAACGGGGCGAGTGGCGCGCATCGGACATACGTCGGGCGGCGCATCGGACATCCGACGGCCCGGCAGCCCCCCGCCCTGGTGCGCACACGTCCGAGGCCGGACCGGCGACGACTGCGCCGGTCCGGCCTCGGGACCGCACATCTTCCGAGCCGCCCTTGCCCTGCGGGGTCCGCCCGTGGAGTGAGCGGCGCGGGGTGCGCGCGAGTCAGTGGTCCGCCCGGGCCGTACGGCCGCGGCCGGTCCTGTCGGTCTTGCCGGCGGCGGCGCTCGCGGCCAGTGCGAGCAGCAGTGCGATGACGCCGACGATGATGTTGTTGACAATGGTGCGTGTGGTGTCCACCTCTCCCGCCACCACCCAGGGAGCGAAGACGGTCCAGGCGCCCAGCAGCGCGGCAGCCCACGCCCTGGCGTGGGTGCGCTCGTAGGCGTGGCCGAAGCCGCTGAGCAGGAACGCGTACGCGATACCGGTGATCAGATTGTTGATGGCCAGGGTGTTGAAATCATTGAAGCCCGCGATCCAGGGCGACGCGGCCAGGTACAGGCCGGTGACCAGGGCCAGTGCTTCCACGGCCTGCCCCTGCTGGGTCGAGGCCGCCCGCTCGGCGCGGGCGTGACGCTCGCGCATCTCCTGGATGTCCGGGTGCGACTCCAGAGAGCTCTGGGTCCGTTCGGTCATACCCGCCTCCTTCGACAGGGGTCCACGATCCACGCGTCCCCGGTGAATCAACCTCCGGGTACCCGCCAGACCGGCCTGAACCAGGATATGTCGCACCAAAACGCCGCCGAACAGCCCCGCACACTCGCTCGAAGGGAGCCCCGGTCCGACCGTCCAGGCTTGTGCCATGGCCGGGGAAACCGCATGGCTGAAACATGTCCGCGAGGCCTTGCCCCCGCGGATGCGGTCGGGCGACGGGGGTACTTCGGCCGGCCAGCGTTCCATCCCCGGGCTTTCACGAGAAGTCCGTCCATGACCTTCGATCCCCTGGAACAGCGGGGCATCCCGCTGGACCGCCAACTGCGCAACCGGCGCGAGCTGAACGTGCAGCCGATCGACCCCGACCACCGCGACCCCTACACCCGCTGCCGGATCATCAC
The DNA here is from genome assembly GCF_053593335.1 of Streptomyces sp. NPDC002324. Classification (NCBI taxonomy): domain Bacteria; kingdom Bacillati; phylum Actinomycetota; class Actinomycetes; order Kitasatosporales; family Streptomycetaceae; genus Streptomyces; species Streptomyces sp. NPDC002324. The sequence continues at coordinate 25,734 of NZ_JBSFCF010000052.1, read as the reverse complement.
GATGAACGGCATCGAGGTCGAGGCGATCCTCGTCAGCCACCAGCTCGCCCGCAACACCATCGACCCCGAGGTCAAACGCCGGCTCGCCCGGACCCGCTACATCGAGGCGCAGCAGCAGAAGGTCGTGAACTGGCTGCTGCCCGGCGTCTCCTCGGCGCTGGAGACGACGATCGCGCACGAGCAGGTCGCGGTGGATCCTGACGGCGTGGCCCGGCCCGTCGCTGTCCTCACCTCTGGCCTCGAGGACCGCCGGGCTGGGATGCGGACTCATCACCGTTGTTCAGGATGTGCCCCACGCAACCACCGGGCCCCTGTCCCACGGCAAGCCGCATCCCTTCACTCCGACCCTGTCAGCCCTCTCGCTCCGCGCCCACGAGGACGAAGGCCATCGTCACCGGCTGGTCGCTGCGGTTGTGCCAGCTGTGCCGTGTGCCGTTCTGGATCACGATGTCGCCTGCCGAGAGGGGGGTGCAGTTGCCGTCGTCGAGTTCCAGGACGATGTCGCCCTGGAGCACGATGCCGTAGTCGACGGTCGGCGTGGTGTGCATACCGTCGGGCTCCATGAGGTCCGCGATGCCGGGCGAGTCCGCCCGCGATTCCCGCTCGAAGGCGACGGGGTCGAACGCCGGGTCGGCCATCGCGCTGTCCGGTGGGAAGGTCAGGACGATGAACCGTGTGCCACCGGGCGCCGGGAGGAGGCTGGTGACCTTCGGTGTGGGGTCCTCGCCGGTCCGGGTGACCTGCTCGCCCGGTTCTGTGGCCCACGGTAGACGGGACACCCAGCCCGGCAGGCTGGTGAAATCCCGGCTGCGGGGGACGGGGCCGTCGCTGACGACGACCGACCTGCCGTTCTCGTCATGGCCGGTGACGACTCTGCGCATGTGTCTCTCCTCGGTCGGGTCCGTCGGTCTGCCGGTCCGTCAGGTGCCAGGACCCCGACGAATCGGTTCGTCAGTCGGGGCGGTCACTGCCCGGCTCGGCCGGGGGCGACTTCGAGCGCGGTGGCCCAGGCGTCCAGGGCGTCCGTCGGCGTCGGGGCGGGCGCCCTCAGCAGGGCCGCGGCCACGGTGCGTACGAACAGCCGGTGCCCGTCGTCCGTGAGGTACTCCGCCGGGGACTTGCCGTCCACGCGCGCGAGCAGCAGCGCCGGCAGCAGTGACGCGACCCGCGCCTCCAGGGCCTGCCGGGGCTCCCAGTCGACGCACCGAACGTACGCCTCGACGAGGACCCGGGCGGAGCCGAGGAGATCGGCTCGGCGCCCGGGTACCACCAGGCTCTTGAGGAGCAGATGGTTGACGCAGAAGGCCAGGTCGAAGGCCGGGTCCCCGTACCAGGCGCACTCGGCGTCCAGCAGCACGGGCCCGGCCGGGCCGACGAGGATGTTCTTGGGGCTGACGTCGCCGTGCACCAGGGCCCGGTGGGTCGTGGCCGTCCGGTGGGCGAGGCCATGGAGGGTGTCGCTCAGCTCCGGGTGCGCCGCCGCGGTGGCCAGCAGGTAGGGCTCGATGCGCAGCGCGTGGAAGTTGTCGTCGGTGGCGAACTCCGTGGCGAGGGCGGCATCGCCCGCACTTGCCGCGTGCAGGGTGCCGAGCAGTTCTCCGACGGCCGCGGCGGTCGCCGCCTCCACCTGGCCGGCGAACAGCTGCGCCTTCCACACCGGGTACTGCTCGGGGGGCAGGAACGCCATCGCGAAGAGGCCGGCCTCGGCGTCGTGGGCCAGCAGCTCCGGCACGCTGTCCGGCCGGTGCCGGGACGCGAACCGCATCCACGCCCATTCGTACGCGTTGCGCGACACCGGAGCCTGCCAGTCGGCGGCGACCCGCAGCCGGGCCAGGGCGCGCTTGACGCACAGGGAGCGTCCCGGCAGGTCCACCCGCCACAGGTCGGACGAGACACCGCCGGCCAGCGGCGTCCACCGCGCGGCCTCGCCGGGCTCGGCGAGCCCGTGGGTGAGCAGGAAGTCGGTGAGCGAGGTGTCCGGCACCGGGTCCGGGCCCACCGGCTCGGAGAGCGAGGTCATCGCCGGTCACCCGACCCGGCCGGCAGACCGTGGGGGCTGTTGCGGGCGTGGGCAGGTGCCTCGCCCGCCAGGATCCGTACGACTTCCTCGGCGGCCCGGCGGCGCAGTTCCGTGACCGAGGCGTCGGAGGAGAAGGCGACGTGCGGGGTGAGCAGAGCGCCCGGCTGCGCCAGCAGTCCGTCGGGGACGTGCGGCTCGCTCTCCAGGACGTCGAAGGCGGCTCCGTCCAGGTGCCCGCTGTCGAGCGCCTTGATCACCGCGTCGGTGTCCACCAGGCCGCCCCGGCTGACGTTGACCAGCAGGCCGCCCCGCTGCATCAGCGCCAGTTGCTCCGCTCCGATGATGTGGTGCGTGTCCGGTGTCAGCGGCACGTGGAGGATCACCACGTCGCTGCGGCGCAGCAGTTCCTCCAGGCCCACCATCTGCACGCCGGGGGTGTCTCTGGGCGGGTGCGGGTCATGGGCCAGGATCCGGCAGCCGAACGCGCCGAGTCGACCGGCGGTGGCGCGTCCGATGCGTCCGTACCCGACGACGCCGCAGGTCAGTGTCGACAGACGGCGCAGCCGGGCACCGGCGGGGTTCCAGCGGCCCGCTCGGACGTCCCGGTCGAAGAGGGCAATGCCACGCGTCCAGGCCAGCACCATGGCGACGGCGTGGTCCGCGACCTCCTCGACGCAGTAGTCGGGCACGTTGGTGACCCAGACGCCCCGGTCGGTGGCGGCGTCCACGGCGATGTTGTCGAGGCCGACGCCGAGCCTGGCCACGATCCGCAGATCCGGCGAGGTGCCGATCGCGGTGGCGGAGACGGGCGCCCAGCAGGTCAGGATGCCGGCGGGCCGGTGTTCGGCCACCAGTTCCTCGATGGCCTCGGCGGACACCGGTTCGGCGGGGCCGGTCACCAGGGCGTGGCCCGCCCCCTCGATGACGGATCGCTCGACGGAGTCGTCGGGCCAGGCGTAGTCGGTGAGCAGCACGGTGCCTGGGCGGCTCGATTGGTTCATGGCAGGTCGTCCTCGCAGAGTCGTGCGGCCGCGGCGGAAGGTCGGGCGTCGCGCCCGGTCGCGTCCGGTGAGCGGTTCGATCGCCACCCGGAAGGGCGGCCGACGGCATGTCCGATGGGCCGTCGGTCGCCTCGGGTGGGCCGGAGGGGGTCACTGGGCTCGTCGGCGCTCGCCGACTTGTGGTCGGACGGGCCCCGCAGTACGGCCCTGGAACGGATCGCGGGACAGCAGGGCACGTCGAATCACTTTGTCACAGCCACGCGATGCTAACGATAGCATTCGCAGCCTTCGATTCGTCAAGGGTGCGGAACACACCTTGCTGATCATCGGCGGCCGGCCCCTCAGCAGCGCCCACTTCGGAGCGGAGAAACCTCAGCGCTTCAGGGGAAGACGAGGACCGCCGAAGAAATACGCCGTTCACGTCTTGACGCGCCAGGTACTTCCCTTCATGGTTTCAGCCAGCGCCGACCGTGTGACCGAGAAGTGTCCGCACGAAGTCCGGCTGTCGAAGACGCCATAGCCACGGACGTCCCGACGAGCGATCAGGGCTGAATTCCGCATGCGGTGTCCGACCGCGCGACAGCCCCTCGCCCTCATTCCGTCAGTCGACGACCGCATCCTCGTCGCCGACTCGATTCCGTATTCAGCTCACCGCTTCTCGTCATCGCCCGTACGGCCCCGTACGGGCGATGGACCCGCCGCGGCCCGCCGTGGCCCATTCCTCTTCAGGAGCCGCTATGACTCACGCAGCGCCAGTCGACACCACCACGGTGCCCGTCGGCGAAACCCAGGACAGCAACCGGCCCTCCATTTCCCGTCCCATGATCGGGGTGGGCTTCCTGCTGATCGTCCTCTCCTACATGGTCAACGCGATGGACCGCCAGGTCTTTCCTCCCCTGCTGCCCAACATCCGGGAGGAGTACGGGTTCTCCCTGGAGCAGGGCGGGCTGCTGGCGACGAACTTCACCCTCGGCATGGCCCTGGCCGGCCTCCCCGCCGGCTACCTCCTGGACCGCTTCCGCCGCAAGACCGTCCTGGTGGCCAGCATCGTGATCTACTCCCTGGGCACGATGGCCACACCGCTGGCGACCGGTTTCGCCGACATGACCCTGTACCGGGTCGTCTCGGGCTTCGGTGAGGGCATGCAGTCCGCGGCCATCTTCGCGGCGATCGGCGCCTTCTTCGCCCAGCGGCGCGGCCTCGCCTTCGGCGTCATCGGCGTGGGCTACTCGATCGGAGTGTTCATCGCCCCGCTGATCGGCGTCCAGCTCATGAGCACTCATGGCACCTGGCACTCGCCCTTCTACCTGTTCGGCGCGGCCGGGCTGCTGATCGCCGCGGCCTGCCTGTTCCTGGTGAAAACCGGGCTGACCGAGCACTCCGTCGAGAAGGTCGCCTCGACCAGGACCTTCGAGTACATGCCGGCCTCCGCCTACAACCGCAACTCCGTCGCCCTGGCCGTCCACGCGGTCGTCAGCGGTGTGGCCATCTACGGGTTCCTCGGCCTCTACCCGACGTTCCTCATCACCTCGCTGCACTACACCCCCGGACAGGCCGCACTGTCCATGAGCTTCCTCGGCTTCGGCGGCATGACAGCCATCTTCGGCGGCTGGCTCGGCGACCGCTTCAACCAGCGCAACCTGCTGATCCTGAGCCTGCTGGCCGTCTCCGCGATCAGCGTGTGCATCTACTCGACGCACGCAGGGGTGGCGGTGCAGTGCATGTTCGCCTTCCTCATGGGCGCCTTCGGACTGGGCTTCATCTACCCGAACACCAACAGCGCGATCCAGCGTGCCGTCCGCCCTGGGCAGATCGGACGCGCCTCCGGCCTCTTCGTCACCAGCTACTACGGACCGGCCGCGTTCTCGGGCCTGCTCTTCGCCGCCCTCGTGGACACCTTCGGCTGGACCCGGGCCGGGCTGCTGCAGGTCACCGTTCTGCCGCTGCTGGGCGTCGTAGCCCTGGGCTTCGTCCGCACCTCACAGTTCAACAACGCGACCCGCTGAGCGCTCCGCAGGAAGCACGGAACCGAACCCACGGGCCGACGGCGGCCGGCCGCCCCTCAGCGGCGGAGCCGCGGCATCTCCCAGCCTCGCGCTCCGTGGGATGCTGTGGGTCAGTTCGGGGCCTGGCGTGACGTCGGCCTTTCAAGACCTGGTTGAGGTCTTGAAAGGCCGACGTTGTCGTATGGGGTGAGTGCGGACGGCGATGCAGCCGAAGGCCCTGGGGAGATCCCGGGTACAGCACTTCCGTCCGGTCGAGGGCGAGGGGCGGGCAGGGACCCACAGGACCGGCCGCCGGGCGCCATGCGCCTGGCCACCCCCTAGGACGTCGAAGCGCGCGACAGCGTCAGGCGCGACACGCTGTGGGACGGGCTTCGGTGGGCCCGCTCGGCAAGCCCGCCCGCCGGACATCCGCCACCGTGTTGCGCCGGGCCGGAGCCCGGTGCAACACGGTCGCAGTTCACCAGCGGGGCACAGCGGCACAGCGCTCCGCACATGCCACGGGCCTGCCCACCGCTGAGCGGTGGGCAGGCCCGTGGCATGTCGCCGGGCAGGCGTCCCGAGTCAGAGGCTCTCGGCCACAACAGGGTTGCGCAGTACGCCGATGCCCTCGATCTCCACCTCGACCACGTCTCCGGGACGGATCGGTCCGACGCCGGCGGGCGTGCCGGTCATGATCGCGTCTCCGGGCAGCAGCGTCAGGTAGCGGCTGAGGTAGCTGACGATGTCAGGAACGGAGAGCAGCAGGTCGGCGGTGCTCGCCGACTGCATGACGGCGCCGTTCACACGGGTCGTCAGCGACAGCGCGGAGGGGTCGAGCTCGGTCTCGACGGCCGGCCCGAGCGGAGCGAAGGTGTCCTGCCCCTTCCCGATCAGAAGTGTGCCGAACGCGCTCTCCTTGCGCTGGACGATGCGGTCACTGACGTCATTGCCGCACGTATATCCGAGGATGTACTCGTGGGCCTCAGAGGGCTTCACATGCCGGGCTTCCTTTCCGATGACGACGACCAACTCGCCTTCGAAATGGATCAGTTCACCATCCGCCGGATAGACGATGGCGTCACCCGGACCCACCACGGCGGTGCTCGGCTTCATGAAACACACCGGCACTTCCGGAACCTCACGATCGGTCTCGTCGACATGTGAGGCGTAGTTGTAGGCGAACCCGAATATCCGGGGTCGTTCGAGCGGCGAAAGAACGGTCACATCGCCGATTTCGTCGACGCGTCCGGTAGGAGACAGCCCCGTGTAGGGATCCCCCTGGAATCTCGCGATTCCCGCCTCACCGGATACAAGTTCTCCGTAATGACGCTCACCGCCGACGGCGTACCTGATGATCCGCACGGAAACCTCCGCAACTAGGCAGCCACGGGCGGCCGCATGACCCATCCAACAATGCTAACGTTAGCACGAGGATGGAGATCAACATCAGAGGTCCACTCCCGTGACCACGGAGCGCAACGAGAGTGCTATCGTTGGCATACGGAAAGTGGCGACACGAGATCAGTCGGCTCAAGGGGGCACCCACGTGATCACGACCAAGGACATCGCGGAACGCCTCGGAGTCTCCGTCTCGACGGTCGGCCGGGCACTCGCCGACGATTCCCGTATCAGCGAGGAGACCAAGTACAAGGTCCGCCAGGCCGCTTCCGAGATGGGGTACGTCGGCAACCGCGCGGCACGGATGATGCGCGGGGCGTCGAGCAATGTGGTCGCGCTGGTGATCCCGGACATCCGCAACAGCTTCTACTCGACCATCGCGCACGAGCTGTCCAAGAACATGGAGGCCGAGGGCTTCCAGTTGATGCTCGCGGAGACCGACGACGACCGGATGGTCGAGCTTCGCCATCTGCGGGAGCTGGCCGCGACGCGTGTGGCAGGCGTCATCATCGTCCCCACCGCGCGCCCGCACAGCGACACGGTCAAACTCCTGCGCACGGTGCCGCACCTGCAGTTGCTGCGCCGCCACCCGTCGCTCGGCTCCCAGTGGTTCGGAGTGGACGACCATGAGGCGCTGCGCCGGGCCACGGCCCACCTGGTGTCCCAGGGCCATACGCGTATCGCGTACATGGGCGGCCCCGAGGAACTGCCCACGGGCGCTGAGCGTCTGCGCGGCTTCCGCAGCGGCCTGCGCGACGGCGGCCTGCCGGACGACGCCGGGCGCACGGAACTGGGCCCGCCGTCGTCCGTGGACCACGGCCGCCAGGCGGTGCGCCGACTGCTCAAGGACCCGGACGCGCCCACCGCACTCGTACTCGGATCGATCCAGCTCACACGAGGCGTCCTGGAGGAACTGTCCGAGCAAGGTGTGAGGGTACCCACGGACCTGTCCGTGATCGGGTTCGGTGACGAGCCGGGGTTCTCCTGGTGGGGCCCCGGACTCACCACGATCGGCCTGCCGATCCAGGAGATGGCCACCGGCTGCGCGCTGTGGATGATGCGCCGGCTGAAGACCGAACCGGGCAACGACGGACCGTACACATCGGTCTCCCCCGGATCGCTGATCCTGCGCGGCAGCACGGCGGCCCCGGACGGAAAGGGGCCGTCCAGGTCCCGCTGAGCCATCGATGCCCCCATTCGGACACGCGAAGGCGCCCGGAGCACACCGCTCCGGGCGCCTTCGCTCGCACCCGCCGTATCCGGGGACGGTGGGTTCAGTACGTTCCGCCCCGCAGTCGACGCATGACGCGGGCGGTACGCACGAGTTCGTCGAGCACCTGCTCGGCGGCGGCCTCGTGGATCTTGCCGGGCCGGAAAACGCCGTTCTCGACGCACTCGTTGACGAACGGGATGCTCACGGTCGGGCCGATCGGCAGCATCCTGAGGTTCGCCACGACCTGCTTGCCCATCTGCACCGCCCGGGTGCCCGCCGAGACGCCTCCGTAGCTGACGAAGGCGGCCGGCTTGTGCTGCCACTCCAGGACGAGGTAGTCCCACGCGTTCTTCAGCGGGGCGGGGAAGCCGCCGTTGTACTCGGGGGTGACGAAGACGAACGCGTCCGACGCCTCGACGATCCGGCTCCACTGCCGGGTGTGGCTCTTCGTGTACTGCCGCAGGGCGGGCGGATGCGGCTCGTCGAAGAAGGGAAGGGCGAGTTCCCGCAGGTCGACGGTGTGCGACTCGAACTGGTCACACGCCGCGGCCCGGGTGGTGAACCAGTCCGCGACGGACCTTCCCACGCGCCCGGGACGCGTACTGGCCACCACGGTGGTGAGGGTCATCGGCGTCACAGAGGGCTCGGCTGTCATATCGGGCTCACTTTCCTTTCGGCCGCGCCCCGGCCCGGCGGGCCCGCCCTTCCTGTGCTGTCCGTCCGTCCAGGAAGCGTGCGGGCCCGCCGGAGTCCTTGCCGGAGCAGGATTGTGCGAACGATAGCATTCGCCTTGAAGCACACCAAGAGAGCAGAGTCACATGGCAGGACGACAGGAATGGAGTGCAATCCACCTCTTGACATCACTGCCGACAGTTCGCACGATTGCGCTATCGTTAGCACGACGACGAAGAGCCGTACGCCCCTTCCGAAGAGAGCCGTACGCCCCTTCACTCGCTCGCAGCGCCCTCGTATCGCTCCGGGTGCCACTGGCTCGGGAGCCGCACGCCCCCGTTCGTGAGCGACGGCCTCCGTACGCCTCGGGCCGTGCGGATCCCCCTCCCTCGACAACACACACGGGCTCCCCGCCCGACACCCCGGTCGTCCGAACTCCGAAAGGTTGCACCGCCATGACTGACGCGCGGATCGCCAAGCTCCACGGCCGCAGAGTGTGGGACTCACGTGGTCGGCCGACCGTCGAGGTCGAGGCCCACCTCACGGACGGCGCGGTCGGGCGGGCCATCGCACCGGCGGGGGCTTCCACGGGCCAGGGCGAGGCGCTCGACCTGCGCGACGGCGGCAGCCGCTTCGGCGGGCTCGACGTCCAGCGCGCGGTGGGCTCGGTGAACCACGAGATCGCGCCCTCCCTCGTCGGTCGGGACGCGGGTGACCAGGAAGCCGTCGACCGGCTCCTGGTGGACCTCGACGGAACCCCCGACCGCGGCCGTCTCGGCGGCAACGCGATCGTGGCCACGTCCATGGCCGTCCTGCACGCCGCCGCCGCGTCGGCGGGCGTCCCGCTGTGGAAGCACCTGGCGGGCGACCGCCCGGTCCGTATCCCGCTGCCCGAGATCCAGATCTTCGGCGGCGGCGCCCACGCGGACCGTCGGGTCGACGTGCAGGACTTCATGGTGATGTGCCCGGCGGCGGACAGCTTCTCCGAGGCACTGGACTGGACCGCGGAGATCTACCGGGCGGCCGGAAGCCTGATGCGCGCGGCGGGGAAGGCCCAGGGCGTGGCCGACGAGGGCGGTTTCTGGCCGGCCTTCGACTCCAACGAGGAGGCGCTGGAGATGTTGACCCGCGCCATCGGCACCGCGGGCTTCGCCCTCTCGACCGAGGTGGGTATCTCGCTGGACGTCGCGGCGTCCCAGTTCGGCAGCGGCGGGCGCTACACGCTGGCCCTCGACGACCGCACGCTGGACACCGCGGCGTTGATCGACATGCTGGGCGGCTGGATCGAGCAGTACCCGATCCTGTCCATCGAGGACCCGGTGGGCGAGGACGACCACGACGGCATGCTGGAGTTCACCCGGCGCTACGGCGACCGCTGCCAGGTGATCGGCGACGACTACCTGGTCACGAACGCCAAGCGCGTCGAGGCCGCGGCCACGGTCGGAGCGGTGAACGCGGTCCTCGTCAAGCCGAACCAGGCCGGTACGGTCACGGAGGCGTTCCAGGCACTGCGGGCCGGGAAGGAAGCCGGCTTCGGCACGATCGTCTCGGCGCGTTCCGGCGAGACCGAGGACATCACCATCGCCCATCTGAGCGTCGGCTGGGACGCCGGCCAGTTGAAGGTGGGCTCGTTCACCCGCTCCGAGCGCATGGCCAAGTGGAACGAGGTTCTGCGCATCGAGGAGTCCCTCGGTGAATCCGCGGAATTCAGCGGCTGGTCCGCCTTCACATTCGCCGGATCCCGGGCTTTCAACTCCAATCCGTAGCTTTTACCTCCAAGCCGTAGAACGCCCGCAGAATGTCACGTATCACGGTCATCACACATACGAAATCCAGAGCCGATCCGAGCACGGAGACCAGCATGCTGCCACCCGTCAATCTGCGCCCGAGTTTCAACATCACCCGCTCCAGCCACGTCCGGCTCACCGTGGCCGATCTGGCCGAGAGCCGGAACTTCTACGTGAACGTGCTGGGACTCGTCGTCAGCGACGAGGACGAGCGCACCTGCTATCTCCGTGGCCTGTCGGAAGCCTGCCACCACAGCCTCGTCCTGGAACTGGACGAGGAGGGCGCGGGCCGGAGCAGGAGGATCGGCTTCCGGGTCTTCTTCGACGAGGACCTCGACATCGCGTACGACTGGTTCCGTGAGCGGGGACTGCCCGCCGAGTGGGTCGACGCCCCGTACCAGGGCCGCACCCTGCACGTCAGCGACCCGATCGGCACTCCGCTCGAACTCTGTGCGCACATGGAGACCCGGCCGAGGCTGCACATCGACTTCCAGCTCCACAAGGGCGCGCACGCGCAGCGGCTCGATCACTACCAGACCTTCGCGCCCGACACCTACGAGCTGTGCGCGTTCTACGGCGAGCTGGGCTTCCGCAACTCCGAGTACCTGGCGCACGGCGACAAGCTGCTGGGCGCGTTCATGTACCGCAAGGGCACCTGTCTGGACCTGGCGATCGTCGAGAACACCGGCCCCGCCCTGCACCACTTCGCGTACACCGTCTCCGAGAGCCACGACATCTTCACCGCCTGCGACTTCGCGGGCATCCACGGCTACGGCGAGGGCGTGGAGCGTGGCCCCGGACGTCACGGTCCGGGCGGGATGCTGTTCGCCTATCTCCGTGACCCCGACGGGCACCGGGTGGAGGTCTTCAACAGCCACTACCAGACCATCGACACCGAGATCGAGCCGGTGCGGTGGGACGCGGGATCGCTGAGCACCAATGCCCGCTGGGGCCTCCCGGCGCTGGAGAAGTGGTACTTCGAGGCGTCGCCCTTCGTGGGGGTCGAGCAGATTCCGCCGGCCGAGCCGCCGAAGCCCATGTCGCTGGAACGGTTCCTGCTCGAACAGTCCCAGTCGTCCACCCGCTGATCCCTTCGTCCCCCGAGGAGACACCATGGCACGCGTTCCCTATCTGCGCCGCGAGGACGCCGATGAGTCGCAGAAGCCCCTGTACGACCGGCTGGAAGCCGAACGCAAGGTCCCGACGGCGAACATCTTCCTCGCCCTGACCAACGCGCCGGCCCAGCTGGACGCCTTCCTGACCTACGCCAACTCGCTGCGGGCCGCCGACCTCAGTCCCAAGCTGCGGGAGCTGGCCATCCTGACCGTGGGGTACGCGACCCGGTCGGCGTACGAGGTCGCGCACCACCAGTCGCACGGGCTCAAGGCCGGGCTCACCGAGGAACAACTCGCGGCGGTGGCCGGCTTCGAGTCGTCCGCTCTGTTCGACGACACGGAGAAGGCGGTGATGCGCCTCGCCAAGGAGTCCACGCTCCAGGTCGACGTCTCGGAGGAGACCTGGCGGGCCGCCGCCGACCGTCTGACGGACAAGCAGATGGTGGAACTGTCGTTGTCCATCGCCTGGTACAACTCCGGCGTCCGCATCATGGGACTGCTCGGCATCGACCTTGAGGACAACTACCCGAACCCTTTCCCGAATTCTTAGGGAATTCCTGATTCTCCGCACCCGGCCGCCCGGGACGGAGCTGTTCCAAGGAGTATTTCCATGGCGAAAATGCTCGCTGCCCGACTGCACGCGCTCGGTGAGCCGATGTCGGTGGACACGATCGACGTGCCCACGCCGCGCCCGACCGACGTACTGGTGCGGGTGAAGGCGTGCGGGATCGTGCCGAACATGGCCAATGTGATCAACAACTGGCCCACGTGGTTCCCGCATCAGCCGTTGCCGAAGTTTCCCGCCATCTTCGGGCTGGACGCCGCCGGCGTGGTCGAAGCGGTCGGCGAGGCGGTGCTGCACACCAAGCCGGGTGACCGGGTGTACGTCAACCCCTTGCGTTCCTGCGGCAGTTGCCAGGTGTGCCGGGGCGGGGAACTGAGCCGGTGCCGCTACTTCACGCTGAACGGCTACTTCAGCACCTCCCGTGACGGCCAGCGGATCTTCGACCTCTACCCCTACGGCGGTTTCGCGGAGTACATGACCGCCCCGCAGTACTCGATCGTCAACATCCCCGACAACATGACGTTCGAGCAGGCCGGCAAGCTGGGTTACATCGGCACCTCCTACGGCGCTCTCAAGAACGCCGCCGCCGGCCCCGGCCAGGTCGCGCTGATCGACGGGGTCACCGGCACCCTCGGCGTCGCGTCCACCGTGCTCGCGCTGGCCTCCGGTGCCTCGCGGGTCCTCGGGACCGGCCGCAACGAGGAACTCCTGAAGCGCGTCAAGGAACTGGACCCGGAGCGGGTCGAGGTCTTCCGGCTGGGGGACGGCTCCACCGGTGAGTGGGCGAAGTCCCGCACCGGCGGCGAGGGCGCGGACTACGTGATCAGCGCGCTGGGCGCCAAGGCCCCGGTGGAGACGATGCTCGACTCCATGCAGGGCGTCCGGCGGGGCGGCAAGGTGGTCAACGTCGGCGGCGTGGCCGACCGGCTGCCGGTGGACGTGAAGTGGCTCATGGACGAACAGGTCCAGCTGATCGGCTCCAACTGGTTCAGCACCGCTCAGGGGCAGGAACTCGCCGACATGGTGGCCACGGGCGCCCTGGACCTGTCCTACCTGCAGGTCAAGCCCTTCCCTCTGTCGAGGGTCAACGAGGCGATCTCGGGCCTGGAGGACCGTGACGGCGGATTCAGCAACTACGTCGTCATCCCCTGAACCACGGCGTACCGTACTCACCCCGCGGCGGTCCTGTTCTGCCCTGACGGCGCCGCGGGGTGTCCCGGCCCATCGGCCGTACACTCGGCCGATGGCCGCCTGAGCACACGCCCAGCAGGACGGAGGAGCCGGTGGAACTGCGCTGGCTGGAGTCGTTCGTCACCGTCGCGGAGGAACTGCACTTCGCGCGCGCGTCGGACCGTCTGCATCTCGCTCCGTCGGCACTCAGCGCCCAGATCAGGGCGCTGGAGTCGCACCTGGGCGTCCGCCTGATCGACCGCGGACGACGCTCCCGCCCGGCACTCACCAGCGCCGGACAGCTGTTCCTCGAAGAGGCACGGCTGACCCTCGCCCAGGCCGCGCGGGCCGAGGCCGTGGGCCGACGTGCCGGTCGCGGAGAGCTGGGGCACGCCCAGATCGCGTACGTCGCCTCGGCCGCGTTCTCCGGGGTGCTGACCGACGTCCTCACCCGCTGCGCGGCCCCCGGCACACAACTCACCGTGCAGGTACGCGAGTTGGAGACACCGGCGCAGCTGGAAGCCCTGGCCTGCGGGGACATCGACGTCGGGTTCCTGCGCTGGAGACCGGAGTACCCGCCCGAAGTCACCGCCATCCGTCTCCTCACGGAGGAGGTCGTCCTGGCGCTGCCTGTCGACGCGCCGCTCGCGGCGTACGAGGCGGTACCGGCGGCGGAGCTGCGCGACGAGCAGTTCGTCGCCCCGCACTTCGACGAGGAATACGGCTGTCGCGACCAGATCCTGGAAGTGGCGGAGCGGGGCGGTTTCAGCCCGCGGTGCGCTCCCCCGGTGCGGGACTTCATCGCGGCTCTGACATTGGTGGGCGGTGGTCTCGCGGTGGCCCTGGTCCCCGCTTCGCTGCGTCGCGTGCAGATCCCCGGGGTGGCCTATCGCCCGCTGGCGGATGTACCGCTCACCACTCGGCTGGTGGGCGCCTACCGCAGAGGCGAGACCTCGCCCGCCGTGCGCGGTGTCATCCGCCGCCTGCGGGAGGCGGCTGCCGCCACGGCCGCCGCCGTCTGAGGCCACGGAGTCCCGGCAGGCGGCCCGCACAGGGCGAAGCGCGCGATCCGCGGCCTGTCGGGACCACGCCTGGTCCGGTCTGGCGCGACTTCCGCGCGACTTCCGCGCGGCACCCGTCGGCGGACAACGGACCGACGCATCTTTGTACGCGGATGACGCACCGTCCGAGCAGTTCAGAGGGGGTCTGACCGGCCTAGGCTCAACACGGAACCACTGAGCGTGGCGGCGTCCGTCGACTGTCGCGGACGGAGAAGGACAGGCGGAGGAACACATGACATCGATCAAGCACGTAGGCGTCGTCGGCGCCGGGCAGATGGGCCGGGGCATCACCGAGGTGTGTGCCCGGGCCGGCCTACGCGTCACCTTGTGCGACGTGACCGAGGACAGGTCCCGCGCCGGTCTGGCCGGTGTGGCGGACTCCCTGCTCAAGGCGGAGAAGCGCGGCGCCCTCACCTCGGAAGACCGCGCCCATGCCCTGGCCGGAATCACGGTCGCCGCGGACCTCTCCTGTCTGTCCGGGGCGGACTTGGTCATCGAGGCCGCCGTCGAGGACGAGCGGGCCAAGACGGCTCTGTTCCGACAACTGGACGAGGTGGTCACCAACCCTGCCGCCGTACTCGCCAGCAACACTTCCTCGATCCCCATCGCCCGGCTCGCGGCAGCGACCGGACGACCGGAGTCCGTGATCGGCCTGCACTTCTTCAACCCCGTCCCTGTCATGCCGCTGGTCGAGATAATCCCCTCGCTGCACACCTCGAAGGCCACGGAGCTGCGCGTACGTGCCTTCGCCGACGAGGCTCTGGGCAAGAAGGCGATCGTCACGCAGGACCGCGCCGGCTTCGTCGTGAACTCCCTGCTGGTTCCCTACCTGTTGGCAGCGGTACGGATGGTCGGCTCCGGCGCAGCGACGGCCGAGGACATCGACACCGGGATGACCGCCGGTTGCGCCCACCCCATGGGCCCGCTGCGCCTCGCCGACCTCATCGGCCTCGACACCGTGGCAGCGATAGGCGAGGCGCTGTACGAGGAGTACCGCGAACCGCTGTACGCCCCTCCCCCGTTGCTGCGCCGCATGGTCGAGTCGGGCCTGCTGGGCCGTAAGTCGGGACAGGGGTTCTTCAACTACCAGGCGGCCTGAAGGCCGGTAGGCCGCCGGTCGTAAAGCCCGGCCAGTCGGTTCCTTCCGCAAGCGCCCTGCCGTGCAGGGTTGCTTCCCTGTCCGCGCGGAGCGCCGCCAGCCGACAGGCCACGAATCTCCCGCTCCCGCTCCGGAGTGCGTGGCATGGAGAGGTCGCCCCCGGAGCCGGCCCGGTCCCCACCGGGCGAACTGATTCAGCCTCGTGCCGGTCCCCTGGGGCTCAAGATCGAAGCGCCATGTGGCAGGGGCTTCGCGGGGTCCGTGACCGGGTCACCGAAGCGGCAGTCCGGGTCGACGACCGCCCGGCCGAAGACCCGTTGTTCCTCCGGCTCGACGACGTACCACTCGGCCCGCCACTCCCGATCATCCGGTGGCGGTCATACCCGCGAAACGGGCTCCCACCGCGGTCTCCTCGGCGCCGTCGAGCCATTCACCCGCCGCAGCTCAGGGCTCAGGCGGGCCGGCAAAGCGATGTCCGTCAACAACGCCCACACCCGTGTGGGGTCGGGGTCGATGTTCACGTCGCAGCAGGTCTGGCCTTCCCGGTGTGCCGCATGGTGTCCTCCCCCCGTCGTCGTCGGTGCCTCGATGCCCCGATCTCAAGCTTGGCATCACTCGCGGAGGTGCTGCGGGTGGACGCGCACCGCAGTCGGCGAATGGCTGGAGGGGGCGGCCGTCGGCCGCCCCCTCCGGTCGCGCAGCACCTCAACCGACGGCGCGGCGGGCTGCAACTTCCTGTGTGAGCTGGGGAGTCACCGCGAACAGGTCGCCCACCACGCCGTAGTCGGCGAGGTCGAGGATGGGCGCCTCCGGGTCCTTGTTGACCGCGACGATCGTCTTGGAGGTCTGCATTCCGGCGAGATGCTGGATGGCCCCGGAGATGCCCAGGGCGATGTACAGCTGAGGGGAGACGGACTTGCCGGTCTGCCCGACCTGGAACCGGTGCGGGTAGTAGCCGGCGTCCACCGCGGCGCGCGAGGCGCCGACCGCGCCTCCGAAGGCGTCCGCCAGCGCCTCCACCACCTCGAAGCCGTCCGCGCCTCCGACACCACGTCCGCCGGAGACGACGACGGCGGCCTCGGTGAGCCCGGGCCGGTCTCCCGCGAGTACGGTGCGTCGTTCGGTGATACGGGCGGAGGTCGTGGGGTCGACGGCCGGCGGGACCAGTGTCCACTCCGCGGCACCGCCGGGCAGTTCCTCCGGTTCGAAGGCCCCGGGGCGCACGGTGATCACCGGTGTCCCATGGGTGACCTGGGAACGCACGGTGTACGAGCCCCCGAAGACGATCTGAGTGACGACACAGGAGGAGTCCAGGTCGACCGCGTCGATCAGCAGCCCGGCGTCCAGCCGTGCGGCGAGACGCGCGGCCACCTCCCTGCCGTCCGTCGTCGCGGGGACCAGAACGGCGACGGGAGAGTTTTCGTGCACCGCCTGTTCCAAGGCGTCCACGGCAGGCGTGACGAGGAAATCCGCCGCCTGCGTGGATTCCGCCGCGTGGACGCTCGTGGCGCCGTATCGGGCGAGGGATCGCTTGAGGCGCGCCGCCGTGCCGGGGGTTCCCACGACGACGGCGGCGGGGTCTCCCAGCCGCCGTGCGGCGGCCAGGAGTTCATAGGTGGTCTTGTTGACACGTTCCCCGTCGTGGTCGACGAGTACGAGGACATCGGGCATGGGGCCTGTATTCCTGTGCGGGCGGACGGACGGTTCAGACGGTTCAGAAGGTTCGGACGAGCTTCTGGGCGATCAGATACGCGGCGAGCTGCCGGCCTGCCGAGCCGTCGTCCGTGATGCGGGTTCCGGCTGAACGCGGGGGACGCGGGATGGCCTCCAGCACATGGGTGCGCGTCACGAGGAACGCGGTGTCGTCCGCGTCCGGGAACAGGTCGTCGAGGTCGACCGTGTCCACCGGCTTCTTCTTGGCGGCCATGATCCCCTTGAACGAGGGGTAGCGCGGCTCGTTGATCTTCTCGGTGACGCTGACCAGCGCGGGCAGCGGGGCGTCGAGCGTCACCTCACCGTTCTCGGTCTCGCGCTCGGCGCGCACCCGTCCGGCGTCCACGTCGATCTTCCGTACGTGGGTCACCTGCGGCAGGGCGAGCAGGTCCGCGACGACCGCGGGGACCGCGCTCGCCCGACCGTCGGTGGTCGTGTCACCGGCGAGTACCAGGTCGACGTCCTCCACGGTCCGCACGGCGGCCGCCAGAACCTTCGCGGTGGTCACTACGTCCGCGCCGCGCAGACGGTCGTCGCAGATGTGGATGCCCCGGTCGGCGCCCATCGCCAGGACCTTGCGGATGGCTTCGAGCGCGGAGTCGGGTCCCATGGAGACGACGGTGATGTGGGCGTCCGCCGACTCCTTCAGAGTCAGGGCCTCTTCCGTGGCGCGCTCGTTGATCTCGTCCAGGACGAGGTCGGCGTCCTCGCGGTCGAGGAGGTGGTCGGCCTGGGACAGAGTGCGTTCGGCACCCGTGTCCGGGACCTGTTTGACGAGTACGACGATGTTCACGGGTGTCTTCCTTCAGCCTGCGGTGGTCCGGCCTTCGGTGGTCAGCGGAACGCGGCCTGGCCGGTGAGCGCCTGACCGACCACGAGGGTGTGCATCTCGCTGGTGCCCTCGTATGTCAGGACGGACTCCAGGTTGTTGGCGTGGCGCAGGGGTGAGTACTCCAGGGAGATGCCGTTGGCGCCGAGAATGGTGCGGCACTCGCGGGCGATGGCGATCGCTTCGCGGACGTTGTTGAGCTTTCCGACGCTGATCTGCTCGGGGCGGATCCGGTGCTGGTCCTTGAGCCGGCCGAGGTGGATGGCGAGCAGCGCGGCGTTGCCGGTGGAGACACTCATGTCGGTGAGCTTCTTCTGGGTGAGCTGGAAGGCGCTGATGGGCTTGTCGAACTGCACGCGGGAGTCTGCGTACTCGATGGCGGCCTGGATGCAGTCGCGGGCCGCGCCGACCGCACCGAACAGGATGCCGAAGCGGGCCTCGTTGAGGCAGGACAATGGTCCGCGCAGGCCCTGGGCGAGCGGCAGTCGGGCGGAGTCGGGCAGCCGTACGTTGTCGAAGTACAGCTCCGAGGTGATCGAGGCGCGCAGGGACATCTTCTGCTTGATGTCCTGGGTGGTGAAGCCGGGAGTCCCGCGGGGGACGAGGAAGCCACGGATACCGTCCTCGGTCTGCGCCCACACGGTGGCGACATCGGCGATGCCGCCGTTGGTGATCCACATCTTGGAGCCGTTGAGGATCCAGTCGGCGCCGTCCCGGACGGCCCTGGTGCGCATCCCCGAGGGGTTGCTGCCGAAGTCGGGCTCGGTCAGGCCGAAGCAGCCGATGGCCTCACCGGCGGCAAGCCGGGGAAGCCATTCCTGCTTCTGCTCCTCCGAGCCCCACTTCCAGATGGAGAACATCGACAGCGAGCCCTGCACGGAGACGAAGCTTCGGAATCCGGAGTCAGCCGCCTCCAGCTCCAGACAGGCCAATCCATAGCTGACCGCGTTCGTTCCGGCGCAGCCGTAGCCTTCGAGATGCATACCCAGAACACCCAACTTGCCCAGTTCCGGGGCGAGTTCGCGGGCAAAGTGCGCGTTCTCGAACCACTCGCCGATGTGCGGGCGCACCCGGTCGGCGAGGAACTTCGCCACGGTGGCCTGGATCTCGCGCTCCTCGTCGCTGAGGAGGGAGGAGATGTCCAGCAGGTCGAGGGGGTCCTTCATCGGCTTGGCGCCGCTCATCGTGAGCTCCTGGGGGTTGCGGGTAATCGGTTCGGTCGTGGTGCTCGCGCCTGGAACGGTCGGCTGACCGCTCAGTTCGGCGGGGAGGTGTGGTCGTGGTCGGAAGGGCGGTGCAGGATCTCCGCGGTGTGCTGGCCCAGGCGCGGTGGCGGCAGGCGGTACTGCGCGGGCGTGGCGCTCATCGCAATGGGGCTCGCGACGTGACGGAAGGGCCTGTCCTCTGCTCCGTGGGCGGATGCGGCCGGGAGGTCGACGATGCCGGGAAGGCCGAGCTTGTGAGCGAAGTCGAACGCCTCGTCGAGGGTGTTGACCGGCCCGGCGGGCACCCCTGCGGCCAGGAGCACGGTCGACCAGTGGTCGGCGCCGGCAGCGCTCAGCCGCCGCGCCAGGATGTCCCGCAGTTCGGTGCGGTGGGCGACTCGGTCGGCATTGGTGCGGAAGCGGTCGTCGAGAGCGAGACCGGGTTCCCCGACGAGATCGGCGAGCGCGGCGAACTGCCGGTCGTTGCCCACCGCGAGAGCGATCGGACGATCGGCGGTCGGGAAGGTCTCGTACGGGGCGATGCTCGGGTGCGCGTTGCCCATACGACCCGGCACCACACCGGCCACCGCGTACGCCGATGCCTGGTTGACCATGGCCGACAGCAGCGAACTCAACAGGTTCACCTCCACGTGCTGCCCCCGCCCGGTGGCGTCCCGGTGCCGGAGAGCGGCGAGGATGCCGAGGGAGGCGTGCAGGCCGGTGATCACATCGACCAGGGCCACACCCGCCTTGACCGGCTCACCGGACGCGTCCCCGGTCACGCTCATCAGACCGCCGACGGCCTGCACGAGCAGGTCGTATCCGGGGATCGCCGCACCCGCGCCGCTGCCGAAGCCGCTGATCGAGCAGTAGATCAACCCTGGTTGCCGGTCCCGGAGTTCGCGGGGGCCGAGGCCGAGCCGTTCCATCGTTCCGGGACGGAAGTTCTCCACCAGCACGTCGGACTCGGCGGCCAGGGCACGGGCCTGTTCACGGCCGGTGTCGGTGGTGAGGTCCAGGGTGACGGACTTCTTGTTCCGGTTGACGCTGAGGAAATAGGTCGAGGTGCCGTCGTGGTCCGCCGGAGGGTTCCAGGCCCGGGTGTCGTCCCCGATGCCCGGCCGTTCGACCTTCACCACGTCCGCGCCGAGGTCGGCGAGAAGCATGGTGGCGTAGGGGCCCGCGAGGACCCTGGAGAAGTCGGCGATCCGCAGACCCTCCAGCGCCCCGCGCCCCGTTCCCTCGACCATGCCGGCCCGTCCGTCCGGCATGTCGTGCTCGGTGCCCACGTGCCCTCCTCTCTGATCGTTCCGCTTGCGCGAGGTGGCTGCATTCGAGCCGTTTCCCGTTACCACCAGCGGTTCGAAGTCGGCGGGCGAGTGGGTTCGACGACGGGAAGTCCCTGCCCGAGGGGAGCGACAGCCTGTATGACGCTCACCCTCGACCCGACCGCGACCGGGGCCTCGCCGGTGGCCTGGCAGAGCAGGTTGAAGCCCTCGTTCATCGCGACGAACCACGTGTTGTGCGGGACCTGGCCGTGGCGGCGAACGACGACCCCGGCGCCCGCGCTGCGTTCCCGTCGAAAAGCCACGGACCCGCAGGCATGGCAGAACGAGCGGCGGTAGGCCGGAGTGCCGCACCACAGGCAGCGCTGGAAGAGCAACTCGTTACGGTCCGCCGGTGCGGTCGGCATGGCGGACACGGTCGTGGCGACGGCAGCCGCTGCGTGGTTCTCTCTCGGTTCGGTGTCTTCAAGGGGGTCTGTCCGGAGCATCACTGCCTCCTACGCGGTTCGCTGACCGGAAACGGGGAGATCGGAATCCGATCCGGCTCCATCACACTGGCCCTCCCCTGGACCGCCGGTCAACGACGAACTGACGCATCTTTGTGCGCGGAACGCGTTCCATTCGCCGAGGTCAGAGCTGCTTTCCAGGAGCTACCCTCAGAGCGGAGCCCTCGTTGCGGACAAGTCGGGTCAGCGGGGTGGTCCGCGTCAAAACGGGAGCGGGTGGTTCCTGGGCCATGACGCCCTGCTGCGCGACGACGCCGGCGCAGCCGTTTTTGCCCGCGGTCCCCGCGCCTCGGGCACTGAACCTCGCGTTCGGCCGCTTCCTGTGCTTGGCGGCGTCACGCGTCTTCGACGCGGCGGGCGAGGGCGTCGTCCCGGCGGGACGATGAGGCGCGACGGCCGACTGCCCACGGGTGCCCATGTGCGAGCCGCTCACGAACGGTCGACGTCCGCCGTGCTGGTGGTGAGGCCCGTAGGCTGATGTTTCGGTTGGTCAGGTGCCGCCGGCAGCTCGGCGTGCGTGACCTTATATCCGCCCCTGGTCACCGGGGCGTAGGGAGCGGGGGCCATGCAGGTGCCGACCGGGGCCTCTTCGGGAGCGGCGTCTTTGTCCGGCAGCAGGTTCACGCCGTTCCAGGAGAAGCCCACGCGATCGGCGGAGCGGCCCTTGTCCTTGCCCCCGTCGTAGACACTCAAGCCGACCCGGCGCCCGAGGCTGGGCGGTCCGCCAGGACTCACCTCGGTGATGACCGCTGTCAGCGTCGCGGTGCGTGGTCCGGTGACCAGGCAGTCCACAGTCCCCTTCGACGTGTACGTGATGTTCCGGTCGGCCGAGTAGTGGGAGATGGTGATCGTCCCCGTGGCGTCGGTGGGCAGACCCGTGGGGATCGTGGGCAGCGGGCGGCTGTACGGGGCGCCATGAGCGTCGAAGGTGAACGAGCGGATGTCGTCGTCCTTGTAATAGGGCAGCACGAACCGGGCGCTTCCGACGACGCTCGCACGGACCGGCTTCTCCTCCCGGTCTCCCGAGGAAGCGCCGGCGGCGCTGGACAGAGTGAGACCGGTGGCGAGTGCAGCGAGGACAGCCACGGTCCTGCGGCGTAAACGAGATGTCATGGGGATCTCCTGCTCTCCTGAGGGAGTCGGTGCCTGACAGAAGTAATCCTGTGCGTTCACGCCGTCCCGGTCATCGCTCCGCAGCCGGACATTCCAGCGGTCGGTCACGCCTCGCGACGTAGGTTCCGTCAACCTCAGGTCGCATGCGGCCGACTGAAGCAAAAGCGACGGCTCCCACAGCGGGCTCGCGAGCCCGGCCTCTCGCCGTGGAAGCACGGGCCGCCCATGGTGTGCTGCGGGCGCCGGGTGCCGCTGTCCGCAGGGGTGGCTGCGCATCGCCGGCGCCCAGGAGGCCGTCCCGCGCGTCCTGCAGCCGGCTGGTCGGCATCGACGCCTTGATCCCCTGCCACCCCACCATCGAGCAGGCACTGGCGCGCGATCCGCGGCCTGTCGGGACGCGCCTGACCGCTTCACTCGGGCCGGTCGGGGGCTCACCCCCGATGCGGGCGTTGCAGCACCGCCGCGTCCAGCACCTGGCCCACCGGCTCCGGCCGCGGGTTGCCCGGCGCCCAGGCGATCAATGCTTCCGCGACCTGGCCCGGCGGCCCGGACGCGGTCACGGCGAGGACGCGAGCCGCTGCCGCAGGGCGTCGTTGTCGTCGTGGTGGACGACCTCCTCGAAGCGCAGCCGCAGCCCGTGCTTGCCCAGCAGCTCCGCCACGATCGCGTCCAGCTGTGCGCGGTGCTCCTTCGTCTGCGCCTGGAGGTACGCCTCTCGGACGTCCTCGGGCTCGTCCGCGAGGACCTGATCCATGCGCTCGCGGATGTACCGCTTGAGGTTGATGTGCTCCATGAACACCTCACCTACTCCCGCGTCGACGAGCCGGGCGAAGAGGTCGTCGAGGAGTTCGGGCCGGGTGGCGAAGTGGGGCAGGAGCGGGCCGACGAAGGCGTAGGTGTGGATGCCGGCCTCGTTGAGTTCGGCCAGGGTGCGCAGACGGCGGGAGGCGAGTGGGGCGCGGACCTCCAGCCAGCGGCTGACCTTGTCGTCGGTGCTGGTCACGGTCATGCCGACCTCGGCTTGGGGCAGGCTGGTGAGCAGGTCTATGTCGTGGGTGACGACGGGTGACTTGGTGAGGATGCGGACCAGGCCCGGATACTCGACCGCTTTCAGTTCGCGCAGGATGCCGCGGGTGAGCCGGTACTTCGTCTCGTGCCCCTGGTAGGGGTCGGTGACCGAGCTGAGCAGCATCGTGCCCTGCCTCTTGTGCTCCGGCATCTTCGCCAGCTCCTTGCGGGCGAGCTCGACCGCGTTCTTCTTCACGTACAGGTAGTCACCCCACTCCTTCACCGGCCGGCCGAAGCGCCGCCCGGCGAAGCTGGCGAAGCAGTAGGCACAGCCCAGCACACAGCCGGTGTACGGGTTGATGACGTAGTCGTTCGACGGGGTCTTCGACTTCTGGATCAGGCTCTTCGCCTCGATCTCGACCGGCTCCATGACGTGCTTCCTTCCTGCGGCCCGCGTCCGTGTCCGACAGGCCGGGGTCCTGTGCTGTCCGGGGGCCGACTGACGGTCGCCGAACACCTACACATGGAACAATAATCCATGGAAGTTGCTTCCATGGAATGTAAATGGTTTGCTGGAGGCCGCCGAGCCGGTCCGGAGCCCGTCACCTCCGCCGGGTTCGCGAGCCCCCACAGGGCGGCCGTCACCGCTTGGACTGGACTGCCTCAGAGACATTTCTCCCTTTTCAGGGTGTAAGGAGTGCGTGTCATGACCGTTCCCGCCTTCAACTCGGTCGCCTGGTTCGAGTTCGGCACCGACCAGCCCGAGAAGGTCAAGGAGTTCTACGGACAGCTCTTCGACTGGAAGTACGCCCGCAACACCAACACCCCGGGCGTGACCTACCACTCCGTGATGACGCCTGGTGCCGGACAGCCGACCGGCGGCGTGTGGGAGTCGGAGGGTGACTTCCCCGACTACGCGATCTTCTACGTCCTGGTCCAGGACATCGCCGCGACTGTCGAGCGCGGCCGGGAACTCGGCGCCAAGGTCCTCATGGAGCCGGTCTCCGACTCCGCAGGCCTCACCTTCGCCCGGCTGGAGGACACCGCCGGCAACCACTTCGGCGTCTTCTCCGCCCCCGCCCCATGAGCCCGACCACGGCCGCCGGCCGCCCGCAGTCGGCCGCTTCCAAGGAGCGGGCGGGCCCGTAGACCCGTGCCTCTTCCGCCCTGCCTCCCGCCGGAGCGCGCCGCAGGGCCCTCGCACCACCGTTCCCCCGACCGGGAGGTTCCCCGATGTCCGGCGCCAGCGCCACCAGCGAAAAGATCCCCGTCCGCGTCTACGGCGGCCCGACCACCCTGATCGAGTACGGCGGGCTCAGGTTCGTCACCGATCCCACCTTCGACCCGCCCGGCGAGTACTCCATGCCCCTCCCGGGCGACCACAAGCTCGTCAAGACCGACCCCTCACCGGTCGCCGCCGCCGACCTCGGCCCCATCGATGCCGTCCTGCTCTCCCACGACGAGCACGACGACAACCTCGACAACACCGGCCGGGCCCTGCTGGCCGAGGTGCCGGTCGTCCTCACCACCGAGAGCGGCGCCGACCGCCTGGGCGGTAACGCCCGCGGCCTCGCCTTCTGGCAGACCGCCGAACTCAAGCGGCCCGACGGCGGCACCGTGACCGTCACCGGCGTGCCCGCCCGGCACGGCCCCGTGGGCTGCGAGCCGATCACCGGTGACGTCATCGGCTTCATGCTCACCTCCGACGCCCTCCCCTCGGTCTACGTCAGCGGCGACAACGCCGCCCTGGAGCACGTCAAGGAGGTGGCCGAGAGGTTCGCACCCGTCGACACCGCGGTCCTCTTCCTCGGCGGTGCCCGCATGCCGTTCGCCTTCGACGGCGCGCTGCTCACCCTCGACAGCGCCCTGGGTACCGAGGCCGCCAAGACGCTCGGCGCCCGACGCGTCGTCCCCGCGCACTACGACAGCTGGGCCCACTTCCAGGAAGGCCGCGCCGAGATCGAGGCCGCCTTCACCGAGGCAGGCCTCGCCGACCGCCTCGACTTCGCCCGATGACCCCGACCGAACCTACGGAGACCACGATGACCACTGCCGACCTCGGCCTTGCCCGCGCCTACTTCCAGGCCGTCCAGACCGGAGACATGGCCGCCCTCGCCAACCTCCTCGACGCCGACATCATGTGGCACCAGCCCGGCGCCAACCAGTTCTCCGGCGACCACAAGGGCCAGGGTGCCGTCTTCCAGATGCTCGGCGGCATGATGGAGGCCAGCCAGGGCACCTTCGCCATCGACAAGATCCACTCGCTCATGGGCAACGGCGACCTGGTCGCCGCCACCATCCACTTCACCGGCCGCCGCGGCGACACGTCCATGGCCATGGACGGCGTGGATCTCCTGCGCATCCAGAACGGCAAGATCACCGAGATGTGGCTCTTCTCCGGCGACCAGAACGCCGAAGACGCCTTCTGGGGCCGCTGACACCCGCTGTGTGCCCCGAGGCCGGCCCGGCCTCGGGGCGGCGAACGGCCCCACCAGCATGAAAGGCATCGCATGCGGAAGATGACCGGCGAGCAGTGGCGGGCGTTCGTCACGCACGGCACCCGCACCGGCAAGCTGTCGACCGTCCGGGCCGACGGCAGCCCGCACATCACCCCGGTGTGGTTCCTTCTCGACGGCGACGACATCGTGCTCACCACCGAGAAGGACGGCGTCAAGGGCCGCAACCTCGCCCGCGACGGACGCTTCGCCCTCTGCGTCGATGACGACCGCCCGCCGTACGCGTTCGTCAACCTCCAAGGACGCGCCGAGACCTCCGCGAACCCCGACGAGATGCTGCACTGGGGCGGTCTCCTCGGCGCCCGCTACATGGGCGAAGAGCGCACCCAGGAGTACGCCGCCCGCAATGGCGGCCCCGGCAACCTCCTCGTCCGCGCCCACATCGACAAAGTCATCGCTTTCGACGGCATCGCCGACTGAACGGCGGCGGGCGGCTGGTGCGGGGCGGGTGACCATGGTCACCCGCCCCGCA
>NZ_JBSFCF010000051.1:0-63970 GCF_053593335.1 Streptomyces sp. NPDC002324 | reverse complement strand
TTCGAACCGGCCGCGATGCTCGGCAGCCCCATCGCCATCGCCCTCGGCCACACCGTGCTCGCCTCACCCATCGCGGTCCTCATCCTCGTCGCGACTCTGCGCGGGATCGACGAACGCCTGGAGGACGCCGCCGCCAGCATGGGCGCCGGCCGCCTCACCATCGCCCGGAAGATCACCTTCCCCCTCGCCGCCCCCGGAATGATCGCGGCAGCGATCTTCTCCTTCATCACCAGCTTCGACGAGTTCTACATCTCCCAGTTCCTCTCCTCCGTCGACACCGTCACCCTGCCCGTGCAGGTCTACAACTCGCTCACTTTCGAGATCGACCCCAGCGTGACCGCAGTCAGCGCCATCCTCATCGCCTTCGCCGTCCTCGCCCTCGGCCTCGTCGCCCTGGTCCGCTGGATCGGCACCGGACGGCAGGAATCGCTGCTCTCGGTCGAGAACACGGTGGGCGTCGCCGCCCCCGGAGGTGAGACCGTATGATCGCCACCGCTCAGCGGCACCTGCTGCTGCACATGACCGCCAACGGATCGCTCGCGATGCCGGGCCAGGAACTGTTCGTCGTCAGCCGCGGCGAGGGCCCGTACGTCGACGACGCGGACGGCAACCGCTACATCGACGGGCTGTCGGGGCTGTACTGCTGCCAGCTCGGCTACTCCTACGGCCCCGAGTTCGCCGAGGCGGCCGAGAAGCAGCTGCGCGAGCTGTGCTACAGCCCGCTGTGGTCCGGCTCCGCGCACCCCACGGCGATCGAACTCGCCGAGCGCCTGTCGCGGATCGCCCCCGTCGACATCGAGCACACCTTCTTCTCCAGCGGCGGCGCCGAAGCCGTCGAGACCGCCTGGAAGATCGCCCGCCGCTACCACGCTCTGCGCGGCGAACCGGGCCGCACCAAGGCCATCGCCCGGCGCGGCGCCTACCACGGACTGACCATCGGCGCCCTCTCCCTCACCGACGACCCCGGCCTGACGGAGCCGTACGGCCCGCCGGCGATCGACACCCGGTTCGTGGCCAACACCAACCGCTTCGGCCTCGCACCGGAATACGCGGACGACGGCCTGTACACGGCCCGGCTGCTCGCCGAGCTGGAGGACGCGATCCTGGCCGAGGGGCCGGAGACCGTCGCCATGCTGATCGCCGAGCCGGTGCAGAACCGGGGCGGCTGCATCACCCCGCCCCAGGGTTACTGGCAGGGTCTGCGGGCGCTGGCCGACCGGTACGGACTCCTGCTCGTCGCCGACGAGGTGATCACGGCCTTCGGCCGGCTCGGGGAGTGGTTCGGCGGGGACCGCTACGGCGCCCGCCCGGACATGGTCACCGTCGCCAAGGGCATCACCGCCGGTTACGCCCCCCTGGGGGCGACTCTGGTCAGCCAGGGTGTCGTCGAGGTCATCAACCGGCCCGGCACGGTCCTCAACCACGGCTACACCTTCGCCGGGCACCCGCTGAGCGCGGCCATCGCCCTGCGCAACCTGGAGATCATGGAGCGGGACCGGATCCTGGAGAACGTCCGTGACCTCCAAGGCCACCTGGCGGGCCGCATGGCATCCCTCGCGGACCTGAGAATCGTCGGCGACGTCCGGGGAGCCGGGTTCTTCTACGCCTGCGAACTCGTCG
Source organism: Streptomyces sp. NPDC002324 (assembly GCF_053593335.1). Lineage (NCBI taxonomy): Bacteria > Bacillati > Actinomycetota > Actinomycetes > Kitasatosporales > Streptomycetaceae > Streptomyces > Streptomyces sp. NPDC002324. The sequence goes on along the minus strand of NZ_JBSFCF010000051.1, from coordinate 62,350 downwards.
GCGACCAAGAGGACGGCGGCTTCGGCGACACCGCCCGCGCCGACCTGATCGCCGACCTGATCCCGCGCCGGCTGCGCGAGGCCGGCCTCCTCGCCCGCGTCTACAACCGGTCCGCGCCACTGGTCCAGATCGCGCCCCCGCTGATCAGCGACCGGGCCCTTCTCGACCGTATCGCCGACATCCTCGCGGAGACCCTCGCCGAGGCGTCCGCCCGCATCTGATCCATGTTTCGGAAAGGAACGACATGTACTCCATCGGTCCGCTGACCGTCGCCCCCGGCGAGCGCGCCCAAGGCCTCATCCCGGTCGGCACCAGCAGCTACGGTGTCGAACTCGGCATCCCACTGATCGTCGTCAACGGCGCCCACGACGGCCCGGTCCTGTGTGTGGACGCCGGCGTGCACGGCGACGAGTACGACGGCCAGGAAGCCGTCCGCCGCGTGGTCGCCGAGATCGACCCGGCCACCCTGCGCGGCACGCTCGTCGCCATCCCCTGCATGAACACCCCGGCCTTCGAGGCGGCGGCCCGCACCAGCGGCCTGGACCACCTCAACCTCAACCGCATCTTCCCCGGTGACGCGGACGGCTCGTACTCGCTGCGCCTGGCCGCCACCTTCGTCGAGCAGGTCGTCCCGGCCATCGACGCCCTGGTCGACCTGCACACCGGCGGCACGTTCGGTGAGATCGCCCCGCTGGTCATCCTTCAGGGCGGCTACGAGGAACTGGCGACGGACATGGCCCTCGCGGCCGGCCACGAGCTGGTCTGGAAGGGCGGCAAGTGGGGCGGCACGGTGCGCCATCCCACCCTCGCGGCGGGCAAGCCCGCCATCACCATCGAGGTCGGCGGTGGCACCTACCGCGAGGAGAACGTCACCCTGCACATGCACTCCATCCGCAACATCCTCCGGCAACTCGGCATGATCGACGGTGCGGCGGAGTTGCGGGACACCTACACCACGGTCTCCGGCACTTTCGCCCGCTCCGACGCCGGCGGCTTCTTCGTCGGCCACGCCGAGCCGGGGGACACCTGCAAGGAAGGCGACCTGATCGCCCACATCGTCGACCACTACGGCAACACCCTGGAGGAGGTCCTCGCCCCGCAGGACGGCATCGTGCTCTGGGTCCGCCGGATCCGTACCGTCCGCCCCGGCGACGAGGTCGTCATCTTCGGCGAGGTGCAGGGAGAGATCCGGCCATGACCGGCGAACTGCGGTTGACCGAGCTGCTGATCGACGGCAAGCAGGTGCCCGCCGCCGACGGACGCTTCTTCACGGTCCTCGACCCGTCCGACGGTGCGGCCATCGCCCAGGTGGCGCTGGCCGGCAAGGCGGACGTGGACCAGGCGGTGGCGGCGGCCCGCTCGGCCCTCACCTCTCCCGAATGGGCCGGGATGCGCGCCGCCGACCGGGGCCGCATCCTCTACCGGATCGCCGAGGCCATCCGCTACCAGGGCGAACGGCTGGCCCGCCTGGAGAGCCAGGACGTCGGCAAGCCGCTCCGCCAGGCCAAGGCCGATGTCGAGGCCGCCGCCCGGTACTTCGAGTTCTACGCGGGCGTCGCCGACAAGCTCGGCGGCACCACGATCCCCCTCGGGCCCGGCCTGATCGACTACACCGTGCGTGAGCCGATCGGTGTCTCCGGCCAGATCATCCCGTTCAACTACCCGCTGCAGAACACCGCGAGGGGTTCCGCCCCCGCACTGGCAGCCGGTTGCACGGTGGTGCTCAAGCCGTCGCCCGAGGCGCCGCTCACCCCGCTGGAGATCGGCAGGATCGCCCTGGAGTGCGGTCTCCCGCCGGGCGTCCTCAACGTCGTCCCCGGTGACGGCGAGACCGGCGCGGCCCTCGCCGGACACCCGGACATCAACCAGGTCACCTTCACCGGCTCGGTGCCGACCGGCATCAAGGTCGCCCAGGCCGCCGCCGCCAACGTGGTGCCCTCCGTCACGGAACTGGGCGGCAAGTCCCCGGTCGTCGTCTTCGCCGACGCCGACTTCGACCTGGCCCTCGGCGCCGTCGCGGCCTCGGCCTTCGGCAACGCCGGCCAGACCTGCTCGGCCGGCACCCGGCTGCTGCTCCAGCGCGGCGCCGAGGAGTTCCTCGACAAGCTCGTCGCCCACGCCGCCGCACTGCGTGTCGGCCCGGGGCTCAGCGACCCGGACGTCGGCCCGCTGGTCGCCGCCCGGCAGCGAGACCGGGTGCTGGGCTACCTGGACCTGGCCCGCGAGGAGGGCGCCGTGGCACGGGCCGGCGGCGGTGCGCCGTCCGACCCGGCCCTGGCCGACGGCTACTTCGTAGAGCCGACCGTGCTCACCGGCCTGAGCAACGACGCCCGGTGCGCCCGCGAGGAGATCTTCGGCCCCGTCATCACCGTCATCGAGTTCGACGACGCCGACGAGGCCCTGGACATCGCCAACGACAGCCCGTACGGGCTTGCTTCCTACGTGTGGACCCGCGACATCGACAAGGCGATGCGTCTGGCCGAGGGCATCCGGGCCGGCCAGGTCTACGTCAACGCCACCGGCGTAGGCACCGGGGTCGAGCTCCCGTTCGGCGGCTACAAGCACAGCGGCTGGGGGCGGGAGAAGGGCCTCGCGGCCCTCGACAGCTACACGCAGACCAAGAACGTCTGCATCGGCTTCGGGAGGCGGCCATGAGATATCGCACGCTGGGCGAGCGCGGCCCGACCGTCTCCGTGGTCGGTGTCGGCGGCAACAACTTCGGCTCCCGTCTGGACGAGGACGGCACGAAGGCGGTCGTCCACGCGGCCATCGACGCGGGCATCACCCTGTTCGACACCGCCGACATGTACGGCGGGTTCGGCGAGAGCGACAGCGGGCGCGGCGACGGCGAACGGCTCCTCGGTGCCGCCCTCAAGGGGCACCGCGACGAGGTCGTCCTGGCCACCAAGTTCGGCATGGAGATGGGTCAGGAGGCCGACCTCTACGGCCGGCGGGGAGCCCGCCCCTACATCCGGTACGCCGTCGAGGCGTCGCTGCGCCGCCTGGGCACCGAACGGATCGATCTGTACCAGTACCACGAGCCGGACGGCGTCACCCCGCTGGAGGAGACCGTCGCCGCGCTCCGTGAACTGGTCGACGAGGGCAAGATCGGCCACATCGGCTGCTCCAACCTGCCGGCCGAGCAGCTCACCGATGCCTTCGTGTCCACCCAGGCCCGCTACCACCTGCTCGACCGCAGTGTGGAGCAGGACCTGATCCCCGCCTGCCTGCGCCACGGCGTCGGCCTCCTGCCGTACTACCCGCTGGCCAACGGCCTGCTCAGCGGAAAGTACCGGCGGGGAGAGGAGCCCCCGCCCGGCAGCCGGCTGTCCTGGCGGCAGGGCTGGCTCACCGACGCGGCCCTCGACAAGGCCGAGGCGCTCACGGCGTACGGCGCCGAACGAGGACTCACCCTCCTCCAGGTCGCCGTGGGAGCACTGGCCGCGCTCCCCGCCGTCGGCTCCGTCATCTGCGGCGCCATGACCCCCGGACAGGTCACCGCCAACGCGGCGGCGGCCGACTGGACCCCCGACCCGGCCGACCTGGCCGCACTCGACGCGATCGTCACCCCCGGCGAACGCGTCGTCTGAAGTCCCCACCCTCACCCCCGGAAAATCCGTAAACCCGCGAGATCGAGGCTGAACACCATGCGAGAGATCGTCACCTTCGACGCCTATGGAACCCTGATCGACTTCCAGCTCGGCCCCACCACCCTGAAGATCCTTTCCGACTCCGGCCGGCTGGACCTGGACAACCTGGACGTCGACGAGTTCCTCGACGACTTCCGCGTCATGCGCTTCCAGGCAGTCCTGGAGGCCTACCGCCCCTACCACGAGGCCCTGCCCTCCAGCCTGCGCAACGCCATGCGCCTGCACGGCCTGGAGTACCGCGACTCCGACGGCGAGGCCCTGGTGGACGCGGTCCCCACCTTCGGTCCCTTCCCGGAGGTGCCGGAGGCCCTGCGCGCGCTGAAGACCAGGTACGAGATCGCCATCATCTCCAACACCGACGACAACCTGATCGCGCGGAACGTCGAGAACATCGGCGTCGAGTTCGACTACGTCATCACCGCCCAGCAGGCGGGCGCCTACAAGCCGGACCGCCAGACCTTCAAGCACGCCTTCCGGACCATGGGCGTCGAGCCGTCCCAGGTCATCCACACCGCCCAGGGCTGGGAGTACGACCACATACCGACCCGCGACCTCGGCCTGAAGCGTCGCGTGTGGATCAACCGTTACGGCCGCCCCGGCAGCGCCGACTACCAGCCGTACGACGAGCTGCCCGACCTGTCGGGCCTGCCGAAGCTGCTCGGCTGCTGACCGACGGCCAACCGGCGAACCAGACCGAGAACACAGAGGACGCACGCCATGAAGCAGATCCCCTACTGGCTGGACACAGCCCCCGCCTTCCCCGACCGTTCCGGCAAGGACCTGCCCGACGAGGCGGACGTGGTGGTGATCGGCGGCGGTCTCACCGGCCTGTCCACCGCCTATCACGCCGCCCGTAAGGGCGCCCGGGTCGTCCTGGTCGAGAAGGACAAGGTGGGCTCGGGCGCCTCCGGGCGCAACGGCAGCATGTGCACCCAGGGCATCACCATCAGCCCCGCCGAGGCGCGCAAGCGCTACGGGCAGGAGCGGGCCCGTGAGCTGTACGACGCCTTCCGCGAGGCGGTCGACGTCGTCGAGGAGCTCACCCGCACCGAGAACATCGACTGCGACTTCAACCGCTCCGGGCGCCTCGGCGCGGTCTGCAAGCCCGGGCACTTCGACGGCCTGCGGGCCAAGCAGCGCGACCTGGCCGACAACTTCGGCCACGAGACGGTCGTCCTGAGCAAGAGCGAACTGCGCGCCGAGCTCGGCACGGACTACTACCACGGTGCCCTGCTCGACCCGCTCAGCGCGGGCCTGCACGTGGGCAAGTTCGTCGGTGGCCTGGCAGGCGCCGCCGAGCGCGCCGGCGCCGAGATCCACGAGCGCAACGCCGCCACCGGCCTCACCCGCCTGTCCGGCGGCGGCTTCCTGGTGGAAACCATGAACGGCACCATCCGCGCCAAGCAGGTCATGGCGGCGACGGACGCCTACACCGACAAGTCGATGCCGTGGTTCCGCAAGCGGCTGATCAACGTCGGCAGCTTCATCATCGTCACCGAGCCGCTGGGGGAGGCACGCGCGAAGGAGCTGATCCCCAACGGCCGCCTCCTGGTCGCCCACAAGAACGTCGGTCACTACGTCCGCCTCACCCCGGACAACCGCCTCGCCTTCGGCGGCCGGGCCCGCTTCGCCCCTTCCAACCCGGCCTCCGACGTCAAGAGCGGCGACATCCTCAAGCGGGAGATGACGGAGATCTTCCCGCAGCTGGCCGGGGTGCGGATCGACTACGTCTGGGGCGGCATGGTCGGCTTCTCCTGGGACCGCGTTCCGCACGCGGGCGATGTCAACGGCCTGTACTACTCCATGGGTTACTGCGGCCACGGCGTCCAGATGGCCACCTACATGGGCCGGGCCGTGGCCGAGATGATGGACGGCAAGCCGGACGCCAACCCCCTGCGCGGCTTCGGCTTCCCGAAGGTGCCCGTCCCCCTCTACAACGGCACCCCCTGGTTCCTGCCCTTCGGCGGCGCCTACTACAAGGCCAAGGACAAGCTGCTCTGAGCCGATGCCGATGCCGATGCCGACGGCGTCGAAACCGCGGGGACTTCCCCAGCAAGGGTCCTGGGACGTCCCCGCGGCTTTCCGGCCTCGCGGCCTGTTGCCGCACCCCCTCACGTCCACGCCTGAACCGCATCGAGGAAGGGCCCGCTCCGGAATGACCGCCATCACCCGCAGTGAACACGATCTGCTTGGCGACCGGGACGTTCCCGTAGACGCCTACTGGGGTGTTCACACGTTGCGCGCCACGGAGAACTTCCCCATCTCGGGCATGACCATCTCCGCCTACCCGCACCTCATCGACGCGCTCGCCGCGGTCAAGGAGGCCGCCGCCCTCGCCAACGAGGAGCTCGGCCTGCTGGAGCCGAGGAAGGCCGCCGCGATCGTCGAGGCCTGCCGGGAGATCCGCGAGGGCAAGCTCCATGACCAGTTCGTCGTGGACGTCATCCAGGGCGGCGCCGGCACCTCGACGAACATGAACGTCAACGAGGTCGTCGCCAACAGGGCGCTGGAGCTGCTGGGCCACGAAAAGGGCCAGTACCAGTACGTGCACCCCAACGAGGACGTCAACCTCGGCCAGTCCACCAACGACGTATACCCGACCGCCGTCAAGGTCGCGACGGTCTTCGCGGTCCACGGACTGCTCAAGGCGATGGCCGTCCTCCAGGACTCCTTCGCCGGCAAGGCCGTCGAGTTCCGCGAGGTCCTCAAGATGGGCCGTACACAGTTGCAGGACGCGGTGCCGATGACGCTCGGCCAGGAGTTCTCCGCCTACGCCGTCATGATCGACGAGGACCGCCACCGTCTTGCCGAGGCTGTCGAGCTGATCCATGAGATCAACCTGGGCGCCACGGCGATCGGCACCGGGCTCAACGCCCCCGCCGGATACGCCGAGTCGGCGCGGCGCCACCTCTCCGAGATCACCGGACTGCCGCTGGTCACGGCCGCGAACCTGGTCGAGGCCACCCAGGACTGCGGCGCGTTCGTGCAGGTGTCCGGCGTGCTCAAGCGGGTCGCCGTCAAGCTCTCCAAGACCTGCAACGACCTGCGCCTGCTGTCCTCCGGGCCGCGCGCGGGCCTCGGCGAGATCAACCTGCCACCGGTGCAGGCCGGTTCGTCGATCATGCCCGGCAAGGTCAACCCGGTGATCCCCGAGGTCGTCAACCAGGTCGCCTTCGAGGTCATCGGCAACGACGTCACCATCACCATGGCCGCCGAGGCCGGACAGCTCCAGCTCAACGCCTTCGAACCGATCATCCTGCACTCTCTGTCGGAGTCCCTCACCCACCTGCGCGCCGCCTGTCTCACCCTCGCCGAACGCTGCGTGGACGGCATCACCGCCAACACCGAGGCGCTGCGCGCGAGCGTGGAGAACTCCATCGGCCTGGTCACCGCCCTCAACCCGCACATCGGCTACACCGCGGCCACCGACATCGCCAAAGAGGCCCTCACCAGCGGCCGGGGCGTCGCCGAACTCGTCCTGGAGAAGGGCCTGTTGCCGGCCGAGACCCTCGCCGACCTGCTGCGGCCCGATGTCGTGGCAGGCCGCCGGAGTCGGGCCCTGACCTGACATGCCCGGCGTACCGGCCCGGCGGGCAACAGGCGGTTTCGTCGGGGTGGTGAGCCGTGACCGGTGCCGCGGCTACCAACCTCTCAAGCTCAAGAAAGGAAAAGGCATGTCCCTTCTGAAGACCATCGACACCAACCCCTCCTCCGCTCCGCACGAGTCCGCCCCGCTCCCGGAACGCCTGATCTCCGGCAACCCCGCCTTCAAGACCTGGGCCCAGGACCTCGCCCGCGGGGAGATGATCCGTACGGGCGTCTGGGAAGCGACGCCCGGCGAGACGCGCTCGATCAAGGGCGAGACCTTCGAGTTCTGCCACATCCTCTCCGGCATCGTCGAACTCACGCCGGAGTGCGGCGAACCGGCGGTCTACAAGGCCGGCGACAGCTTTGTCATGAAGCCGGGCTTCGTCGGTGTCTGGAAGACCATTGAAACCGTGCGCAAGGTCTACGTGATCGTGACGTGATGCTGATGCCGCGCACTCGGCCGTAGCCCGCCCGGTTCGATGCGGCGGGGCTGGAAACGGAGCGAACCTGCTCCGCCACCGTGCCGGCCCCCGACCCTGCACGGCGGTCGGCGGTGAGGCCGAGGCTGTGCGATGCCGTCCAGCTTGCCGGCTTCTGCGTCGTCGACCAGGTTGGTGACCTGGTCGACGCCCATCTGAACGCGCGACGCCGGCTACGTCCTGACCTGTCAGTCCTACCCGGTCTCCGAGATGCCGGCCGTTGACTACGACGGCTGAGGCGACGATGACCCTCGTCGAAGTCATCGATGTAGGCGCGGGTCTCGGCGAGGATGCCCGGGGAGTCGGGCCGGCCGGGACGCTCGTGCCCCGCCACGACATGGTCGGAACGGTGCGAGGGGGTACGCACGAACGGCCCGCCGGGTGCGGAGGAACCCGGCGGGCCGTCCGTGTGCCGTCAGCCGGCGCCGTACGGGTCGAAGGGGATGCCGGCGGCGGCCTGCTTCTTGGCCCTGCTGAGCTCGTCGTTGAAGCGGCCGTCCTTCAGCGGGAAGTTCGCGTCGCCCCACGTGGCGTTCTGCATGCGGGCCTGGAGGTCCACGCCGTTGTTGCCGGCCGGGAACCTGGTCCAGGTCACCAGGCGCGGGAAGTCCCAGCCGCCGTCACCCCATGCCTCCGCCACCTCGCCCGACCCGGCGAAGCGGAAGACGTGGGTGAGCGCGCCGTCCTTGTGGTAGACGACCTTGAGGCGGACCCCGTCCCTCGGGACCGCGCTGAACTGCGTGGTCGTGTAGTCACCGTGATGGGAGACGGACGCGTACGAGGGCGTGCCCGAGCCCTGCTGCACCCAGATCACCGCCGACTCCCAGTCATGGCGGTGCGACGTTGCCGTGCAGTCGCGGCAGCTCATGTCCTTCTCGAAATAAAGGGTGTAGATGATCGCGCACCAGCCGTTGTTGCACTTGGCCCGCGAGTACGTGTTGGCGTTGCCGAGGTGGCCCGAGCGGCACTGGCCGGTGACGGCTCCACTGTCGTCGAGACCGCCGTTGAGGTTGCCGTTGATGTCGATGGCGGCGACCGGGAGACAGCCGTCCGAGTCGTAGTCGAAGACCGGCTGGAACGTCCTCTGGAACGTGGTGGTGCTCTCGGGCAGGGGAGTCAGTACGCCGGCGTGGGCACTGCTCGACATACCGATGATCAGCGCGGCGGCGCTGACCGCGACGACTGCGGCACGGCCGAAACGGCCGAGTAGGGACGTGCCGCGGTTCTTGCCGCGGCTCATGACTGCGTGGGGCATCAGCGGTTTCTCCACTCGCTACGCGGGTGTGCCGGTGATCCGGCTCGGCGCAACAGACGCTGGCAAGCGGAGAGTTGATCCACACCTGATCCCACCAGGGCAATCAATCCGGGTGAGTGGTGGTCGGTTGTTCGGCGGCGTGTCCCGCGGTTGTCATCAACACCACACTCCGTGCGGCCAGAGTGCCGATACTTGAAAGTACAAGCTATTTTGATGGGTGCGCAGTGAAGATCGTTTCCGTCTGATGTTCAGTGTGGATGGGTGGACCTATGGGACGTCCCGAGAGACCCGTTGATCCGGCCGCTGGCCCTGTGCAGCAACTCGCCCATGCGTTACGCAAGTTACGCAGGACGGCCGGTTGTCCGTCGTACCGGGCCATGGCTCGGGAGGCGGGGTTCTCCGCGACGACGCTGTCACAGGCGGCCGCCGGGGAGCGGCTGCCGTCGCAGGCCGTGGTCAAGGGATATGCGCGTGCCTGCGGGGGCGACCCCGGCGAGTGGGAGACGCGGTGGAAGGAGGCCGAGGCGGCGGTCGCTGCCGCTCTCGCCCCCGACGAAGGGGACGAGCCGGCGCCGTACCGGGGCCTCGCCCGGTTCGAACCGGACGACCACGAGCTGTTCTTCGGCCGTGACCGGCCCCTGACCGAGCTCTGCCGGCTCGTGTCCGTGCACCGGTTCGCGGCGGTGCTGGGAGCCTCCGGTAGTGGCAAGTCCTCGCTGCTGCGGGCCGGGTTCCTCCCGCGTCTCAGGAAGCAGATGGCGGGAAGCGAGGGTGCGGTGCGCGTCTTCACGCCCGGAGCCCGGCCGGCCGAGATGTACGGGCATCTGCTGACACCGGCGAAGGGCGCGCCGGAGAGCTGGGTGGTGGTGGACCAGTTCGAGGAGGTCTTCACCCTGTGCCGGGACGAGGCGGAGCGGGCCCGCTTCATCGACCTGCTGCTCACCGCCCGGGACCCCGCGTCCCGGCTACGGGTGGTCATCGCCGTACGCTCCGACTTCCACCGGCGCTGCGTCCACCACCCGGAGCTGGCGGACGCGCTGCGCCGCGCCGGGCTGGCGGTAGGCCCGATGACCGCGGACGAACTGCGGGACGCGGTGGTGAAACCCGCGCTGGCGGCCGGCGTCCTGGTGGAGCGGTCGCTGGCCACGACGATCGTCGAAGAGGTGCTCGACCGTCCCGGCGCGCTGCCGATGCTCTCGCACGCCCTGCTGGAGACCTGGCGGCGGCGCAAGGGCCGCATGCTGACGACCGCCGCGTACGAGGCGGCCGGCGGACTCAAGGGCACGATCGCGGCGACCGCCGAGGAGGTGTACGGGCAACTGTCCGCATCCCAGGCCGCCGTCGCCCGGCTGCTGCTGCTGCGGCTGGTCGAGCCGGGGAGGGGCACCGCCGACACCGGGCGCCCGTTCACCTGGGCCGAATTCCGGGAGTGCACGCACTCCGAGGTGCCGGTCGTGGTGGAGCGGCTGGCCCGGGCCCGCCTGCTGACCGTCGACGACGAGGGAGTCCGGTTCGCCCACGAGGTACTGATCACCTGCTGGCCCCGGCTGCGCGGCTGGGTCGAGCAGGACCGCGAACGACTGCGCCATCACCGGCAGCTCACCGAAGCCGTCCGCGCCTGGCTGGAGCACGACCGTGACCCCGGCACCCTCTATCGGGGCACCCGTCTGGCCCGTGCCGAGGAGATGTTTCCCGGCCACGACGACGACCCCGCCCTGGGGGCGGCGGAACGGTCCTTCCTCACCGCCGCGTGCGAAGCCCGAGAGGCGGAGAGGCGGGCCGCCGCCCGCTCCACCCGGCGGTCCCGCCAACTCGTCGGCGCCCTCTCGGCCGTCCTTGCGGTGGCGCTGGTCACCGGCCTGGCCGCCTGGCGGCAGCACGACCACAATCAGCGGCAGCGCACGGAGTACTCCGCTCGGCGGATCGCCGCCGTCGCCGACGGCCTGCGCGCCACCGACCCCCGCGCCGCCCTCCTCCTCAGCGTCGCCGCCTGGCGCATCGCCCCGCTCCCGGAGACCCGCCGCGCCCTCCTCGGTTCCCTCACCCAGCCCGAACTGGACTCGTTCAGCGACCCTGCCTCCGGGGACCGCTCCCAGCGCGTCCTCGCCGACTCCGGCCGCACCCTGCTCAGCGTCGACGACCGCGCCTGGCAGACCTGGAACCTCGGCACCCGCCGCAGCACCGGCTCCGGCCGCCTCCCCGAGGGCGAGGTCCTGGCCGTGGGCCCCGACGCCCGTGTCCTTGCGGTCTCGGGCGCGAGCGGGGACGAGCGCGTACGGCTGTGGGACAGGAGGGCGGGCCGGTGGACGGGCGGTGCGCCGCTGACACAGGGGCGGGAGGGTATCGCCTTCGGGTCGAGTGGGCGCAGTGTCGTGGTGGGCGAACCCGTTGGGGGCGACGGCGGCTCGGGTGCGGGCTCCGACTCCGGCGCGGACGTCGTACGTGTGCGGGCCGTGGCCGATGGCGCCGTGTTGTTCGAGACGCGCGGGGCGACTCCTGCGAACGTGGCGCCGAGCGGTGACGACCGGCTGGTGGCGGTCTGCCGGACAGGGAAGGCGCCGCAGGTGCGGGAGATCGGCGGAGGGCGGGCGCCGCACGGCGAGTGGGAACGGGACCAAGGGGTCTGCGATGCCGACACGGCGGTGGTGTTCGGGGCCGAGGGACGGTTCGCCGTCGTCGCGAAGGACCGGGTGCGGGTGTGGGACGTCCGTACCGGCCTCCGGGTCGCCGATGTCCGTGACCCGGGAGTGCGGTACGCCTCCTTCAGCCGGGACGGACAGTTCCTGGCGACGACGGGCTCCACCGACGAGATCCGGGTCTGGCGGCTGTCCGCCCCGGCCGCCCCCGTCCTGCGGCACGCCCTCGACAACCAGCACCCGCACGGCGGCCTCGCCTGGGACCCCGTCCTGCCGGTGCTGCGCTACCTGGAGGGCGGCACCGTCCACACCCTCGACCTGACGGCCACGGTCACCGCCGCCTGGCGCGACCACCCCATGGACGGCGTACTGCTCAGCCCCGACGGCCGTCGATTCGCCACCGCCCGACGCGCGACCGACGGCTACGTGTTCGAACTGCGCGCCACCGACAACGGCCGGCTCCTCGGCACGCTCCCACGCCCACCCTCGCCGCTCGCCCGTGGCGGCGGACGGGACGGGACACCGCTCGCGCCCGCGGACACCGCCCCCCGGATGGCGTTCAGCCCCGACGGCAGCCGGTTGGTCTACGGCGTCACCGCGCCCGGCGGACGGGCCGTGTCACAGCGGTTCACCGTCCGGGACCTGACCCGCGACCGTTCGCAGAGCACACTGGACGTGGGGTCGACCCAGTCCGGCACGGAGGTGACCGCGCTCGCTCTGACCTCCGACGGCCGCATTCTCGTCACCACCCGCACCCCGCCCGGCGGCGAACCCGTGAACGAGATGTGGGACACCACCACCCGCCGACGGACGGAGCTGCTCACCGGCTCCGGCAGGGTCGGCGCGCGGATCGTGCTCAGCCCCCGCAGCGACATCGTCGTCGGCGACAACCGGGTGGCCCGCAAGACCGGCGACAGCATCGTCGCCCTGGACCTGGTCCAGGGCGACCGCATCGGCGCGCTGGCGTTCAGCCCCGACGGCAGCCGCCTGGCGGCGGGCGACCGGACCGGCCGCGTCGCCCTGTGGGACGGCGACCTGCGCCGCCGTGCGGGCGTCCTGCGCAACGTCTTCCCGGCCCCGCTCGGCGACACCCCCGAAGCGGTCAGCGCCCTCGCCCTCAGCCCCGACGGCCACACCCTCGCCGTCGGCGGCGACGCCGGCACCATCCAGCTCTGGGACACCACCACCCGACAGCCGCTCGGCCCCCTCCCCACCCCCGGCGAGCCGATCACCTCCCTCGCCTTCAGCCCGGACAACGCCACTCTCCTCGTTGCCGGCATCTACGTCCCCCTCCGCCGCCACACGGTCGACCCGAGCCGGGCCGTGGCCCAGATCTGCGCCCGCGCGGGCAACATCGACCTCACGAGAGCGGAATGGAACACGCACGTATCCGACGCTCCTTACAGAAAGGTGTGTGGCCGACAGGACCGCTCCTGACATCGGGCTCCGTCCCCGCAGTGCCGGTCCTGGCTCCCTCGTAGCCCGCCCCGCCCCGCCCCGGGCGGTGCGGGGCGGGGCGGACGAAGGTGATCGTGCGTCGCCGATCCGGGTCGGAATCCGACCGCCTCGGGTAGCCGGACGCCCGACCCGCCGACCGGTAGCGGGCGCCGGTCGAGGTGGCCGTCGCCGATGACCGCGGCGCCGCAGGCCGGCGCGAGTTCGAGGCCGTCGGCGACGGCGTGACCCTGCGGTACGGCGGTCGATGGGTTCGGGCCGGCCGTGTGTTGTCCAGGGTTTCTGTCAGGGAGACATCGAGGGCGTTGCGCCGCTGAGGGCGGTTGAGCACGAGCCACCGGACGGGGCCGCGTTCTCCGGTCGACTGATCGGCTCCATGGGTCGGTTCGACGGGGTACTACGGTTCGGGCCCTACCGCGGAGACCGTCGACGGGCAGGCGCCCGCCGGGAAACCACTGCCCCGGCGGTGGGACGCCTGCCGCTTTCTCGTCGAAGCAACCGCGGCCGCGGTCCCTCGTTCTCGTTCAGTGACGCACCCGCTCGGCCGGCTCCTGCGCCGCTTCGGTCAGCTCGGGATCACCGGCAGGACGATGCGGGAGGGCCGGTCGGGGTCGTGGAAGATCTGCTGGCGGGCCACTCGGGCCGTGGTCGCGCTCTCCGCGGGTTCGCCCGTGTTGAGGTTGCGGTCCCAGCGCGGGAAGCTGCTGGAGGTGATCTGCACCCGTATCCGGTGACCGGCACGGAAGACGATGCTGGTCGACCACAGGTCCACGACGTGCTCGGCCGGCTCGCCCGGTGTCGCCGCGCGCACCCGCACGATGCCGTCGGCCACATTGCGGGAGACGCCGTTCTCGTCGACGTCACACAGCCGTGCCACCCAGTCGGTCGAGGGCCCGTCCGTGGCGGCGAAGAGCACGGCCTTGACGCGGCCGGTCACCTCGACGTCCTCGGCGAGGGGTTCGGTGGTGAAGACCAGGACGTCCTCGCGTGCCTCCACGTCCCTCTGGTCGAGGGGCCCGGGACGGAACTCGTCGGTCATCAGCAGCGCGCCGCCGGTGGTGGGCACGGGATCCGCCGGATCGTAGGTGAATTCCTCGGCCTGCTCGGCCGCGGCGGGCGGCTCCTGCGTCAGCCGTCCGTCCGCGCGCAGGTGGAAGTCCGTGTCCACGGCCCGCGACAGGGGCCACTCCGTCTCCTCGCGCCACTGGTTGACGCCCATGACGAACAGCAGCACCTTGCCCGTGTCCGGCTCCAGAGCCTCGCCGTCGCCGATCGTGCGCTGGAACCAGTCGAGCTGGAGGCCGTTCAGGGGTCCGCGCATGCCCATGAAGGCGGAGTTCGCGCCGAACCCGAAGTTGACGTCGCCGATGACGTGCTGCTGGTTGGCGTGACTCCACGGACCCATGATCAGCGTGGCGGACCGGCCGGCCCGGCGCATGGCGGTGAAGTTGTCGAGTGTGCCCTGGGTGAAGATGTCGTACCAGCCGCCGACCTGGAAGGTGGGCAGGTCGACCTCGTCGTGCCGGCCCGCGACCCGGGCCGAGCGCGCCCAGTCGGGCTCGCGCCGGGAACGCTCGTAGCCCAGCTCGGGAAGGTCGTGCCGGGCGAACGCGGGAAACCGCCCTGCGGGCAGTTCGCCGTAGCCGCCGTCGGCCAGGCCGTCAAGATCCTTTACGAGTCCGCCGATGCCGCCCACGAGCGCGGCGGGGTCGGCGCCGTGCCGGCGCATCAGCGCGTCGGCGCCCATCATGAGGGTCCAGGGCGCGGTGATGCCGAGCTCGATCGCACCGCCACGCGTCCACAGCCCGTCGTCCGGGTCGGACCAGGTGACCATCGGCGCGATCGCCTTCAGCTCCGGCGGCTTGGACAGCGCCGCCATCCACTGCGTGTTGCCGAAGTAGCTGGCGCCGATCATGCCGACGGAGCCGTTTGCTCCGGGAAGGGCGGCAGCCCACCGTACGGTGTCGTACCCGTCGCTCTCCTCGTACGTCCACGGCTCCCACTCACCCTCGGAGGCGAACCGGCCGCGGGTGTCCTGGAGGACCACCATGAAGCCACGCCGAGCCGCCGCCAGGGGATCGAGGAGGGCGATCGCCAGGGCCATCTGCTTGCCGTACGGCAGTCGGCTCAGCAGCACCGGCCACGGCCCCGTACCCCCGGGCCGGTAGACATCCGCGCGCAGCACCGTGCCGTCACGCATCTCCGCCGGAACATCGAACTCGATCCGTATCTCCGCCACGCGCTGCTCCTTTGCATCCCACGACCTGTCAGGCACATGGTCGAACGTGGTCCCCGTCCCGCACTACACCCGAACGGGGGTGACCACGGCGCTCTCGGAGCGGTCAGGCCACCGCGTTCAGCAGGTCGGCCAGCAGGTCGGGCCGTTCCAGGGCGATGAAGTGGCCCGCTCCCGGCACCTGCGTGAAGTCGGCGGCCGGCAGCAGTTTCTTGTTGGCTTCCCGGTCGGAGGGCCGGGACCAGTCGTTCTCCCCGTAGACGAGGTGGACGGGTGCCTTGACCTCGGCATAGCGCGAGCGGGCGGCGATGAGGCTGGGCATGTTCTGGTACACGGCCCGGGCGACGGTCGAGTAGCCGGGGCGGCTGCCCACCTGGAGGAGTTCGTCGAGGTAGTCCTCCCGCAGCGCGCTCTTGTCGACCAGTCCGCCCTGGAGGATTTTGCGGACGACGGGCTTGGGCTGCACCCCGGCGACCACCGGGCCCACTCCCGGAGTGAGGACACCGCTGACCACTCCACGGGCGAGGAGACTGGAGCGGGCGATCCCGCCGGGGAAGTCGTAGGTGTTCACCGCGACGACGCGCCGGACCCGCTCGGGCAGGTCGGTCGCGGCGGTCAGGGCGAGCACCGCTCCCATGGACTCCCCGACCAGCGTCACGTCATTCAGGTCGAGTTCGGTCAGCAGCCGCTCGACGCCCGCGCGCATGGCCGGCTCGTCGTACGACGCGCCGGGCACGATCTCGGAGTAGCCCATCCCCGGCAGGTCGAGGGCGTACACGGTGTACTGGTCCGAGATCATCGGGATGAGGGAGCGGAAGTGCTCGGCCTGGGTGCGCACGGTGTGCAGCAGGACCAGCGGAGCGCCGGTGCCCGCTCTGAGGTAGCGCAGCGTTCCCTCGTGACCTTCGTGTCCCGTGCGCGGGGCGATGGTGTGGCTGGTGGTCCCCGGGACGGTAATCGTGGGACGTGACTCTGAGCTGGGCATCTCGCTGGCTCCCCTAAGTGTGAACTGCGGCGGGCGGGTGATTCGGACAGGGCCCGCCCGAAGGGGGCGTGACCACGGACCAACTCTTGGCTTCACGGAGAAACCGATCGGTTTCCATCATCGTAAACCGATCGGTTTACGAGCGCAAGACCGAGGTTGCCGTCCGCAGCGACAGGGTCGGTGCACAGGAGGGGCGCGAGAGTGTCATTCGCGCGGCGGTCGCCGATTTTCGCACCCAAGGACTACTCCGGCGCCTCTGAATGCTCCAGCCGTAGGTCTGGGGCTGCGCCGCGTGGCCGGCCGCCGAGGCCAAGGGTGATGCGGCCCGGTGGTCCGGGCCGGCCGGCCGAGGCCCCTGAGGAACCGCGACCCTCCGTGTGTTGATGTCGAGGAGGCGACGGCCTTCCTGGCGCGCGGCATGCTCCTCAACACCTCTACGGCCATCGGGCTCCCCTCCGATGGGGGGAATCGGGTGCGGGGAGCCGTCGGCGCGAGGGTGCGTCAGCGCATGCCTGCCACATCGAGCAGGGTGGTCACCGTGGGTGTGGCGAGCCCGGTCAGCTTGTCGGCTCCGATCCCCGCGCGGGCACTGGCGCCGTCGAAGACCAGGCTGAGCTGCCGGGCCAGCAGGCCGGGATGGCTTGCACCACCCCGTTCGGCCTCGGCGCGGAAGAAGGCGGAAAGGCTTTCCTTGACCTGGTGGGCCACTTGGCTCGCAGGGTGGCTCTGGTCTTTGAGCTCGATCTGGGCGGCCAGGTACCGACAGCCTCGGAAGTCGGGCGTACCCGCCTGCTCCTCCAGCTGGTCGAAGACGTACAGGATCCGCTCGCGGGGTGAACGGTTCTCGTCCGCCGCCGGCAGGAGCCCGGCCGCGAAGGCGGTGGCGCGCTGCTCCAGGCTCGCTGCCAGCAGTTGGTCCTTGCTCTCGAACAGCTGGTACATGGAGCGCTTCGACACCCCCGCCGCCTTGCACAGTGCCTCGACGCCGATGCCGACACCTTCTCGGTAGGTGAGCGTGGCCGCCGCCTCCAGTAGTCGCTCTCTGGTGCTTGGCTTCACTTCGGTGGTCATACCGCGAGGCTAACCCGATGGGGAGAAAATGAAAACCGATCGGTTTACAGTGTCTTTGTCGGGGTGATCTCGTGCCCCCACGGGCCCAGCGGTCCCATGAGTACGGTTCCGCTACGCCGGGACGGCGGTCTTCTCGGCTTCGTCCGGGCGGGGATGCGGTGCGACCCCTGGCGGCCGCCCGTCACCCCCGAAGCCGACGAGTGGGGCCGCGATGAGGCCGACGGTCATCCTCACCCAGCCCCTGGCCAGGCCCGCGCCCACTGGGCGCCGTTGCAGAGGATCTCTGCCGCAGCGGCTTCGAACTCTGGGAGGACGCGCGCGAAGGGGCGTGGCCGACCTGCCCTGCCGGACCTCGCAGGCCGGGACGGTCGGGAAGCGGCCGTCGCCTCGGACCTCCCTTGGGCCGGGTAAGTACAGTGCCCGTGGCGATGAAAGGAACAGGCCCCGGCCGGACAGGTGGGGGTGTGGAGCTGTTGGCGCTGGAGTGTATTCAAGAGCGTTCTGGTGAGTGGGGGTGAGTGCTGCTGGTTTGTGGGTCGTGTTGCGCACGTCGGGCCGTGGGGTTGGTTGAAGCCGGGAACTGGCGTTCTCTCATCGAATGCGTGACCTTCGCGGGTGGTGCTCGTTTCCCAGGGCGACGGATCGTCGGGTGGTATCGGACGGGGGTGGCGGGGTGGGTGAGCTGAGGAGCATCGCGGCGCCGTTCGTCGCGTCGGGGCCGTCTGGTGTGGCTGTACGGACCCGTCTCCAGCAGCTGACGCCGGACGATGAAAAGGTGCTGCGTCTGGTCGGCGGACATCTGGGGTCGTTGGCCTCGAAGGATCTCAAGGCGCGCTGCCGGGACGGCCTGGAGCATTCCGGTGAGATGTGGGCGGTGCGTAAGCGTGGGCTGACTGCGCTGTCGTCGTCGCGGTGGGCGGGCAGTATCACCAAGGCCACGCATGACCAGTGGGCGCTGGCCCGGCGCTGCCAGTCTGCGCACCTGCAGAACCTGGAAGCGGGCGTCCGCACCATCGAGGACCGGCTGTCGTTGCCGGTCGGGCAGAAGGGGACCAAGCACGCTCCGGGGGGTTACCGGTCACAGCGGGAGTGGCATGCGAAGTCGAGGCGGCTGCGCGTACTGGAGGAGCGGCTGGCTTCCGTGCGGGCCGACCGCGAGGCCGGACTCGTGCATGTCGTGCGGGGCGGCAAGCGGCTGGCCCGTGCCCGGCATCATCTGGAGGCGGCCCGGCTGACCGAGCCTGCGTGGCGCCGGGGCTGGGAGGCGGAGCGCTGGTTCTGCCAGGCGGACGGTGAGTCCGGCAAGCGGTACGGCAACGAGACGATCCGTGTCAGCCCGGACGGCGAGGCGAGCATCAAACTCCCGGCCCCGCTCGCGTATCTGGCGAACGCCCCGCACGGACGCTACGTCCTGGCCTGCCGGGTCGTGTTCGCGCACCGGGGTGGCGAGTGGGCGGACCGTGTCGAAGCCGACCGGGCGATCGCCTACCGCATCCACCTGGATACGGGCCGGGAGCGCTGGTATCTGACCGCGTCCTGGCAGCTCCCGCCCACCCCCACCCTCCCCATCGAGGCGGCCCTCGCCCACGGCGTGGTCGGCGTGGACATGAACGCCGACCACCTGGCCGCCTGGCGCCTGGACGTGCATGGCAACCCCACCGGCGCCCCGCGCCGCTTCATCTACGACCTCACCGGCACCGCCCACCACCGCGACGCCCAGATCCGCCACGCCCTGACCCGCCTCCTGCACTGGGCTCGCACCTGCGGCGTCAAGGCGATCGCGGTGGAGGACCTGGACTTCACCGCGGAGAAGACCCGGGAGAAACACGGCCGCAGGAAACGCTTCCGCCAGTTGATCTCGGGTATGCCCACCGGCAAGCTCCGCGCCCGGCTGGCCTCGATGGCCGACCAGAGCGGTATCGCCGTCATCGCCGTCGACCCGGCCTACACCAGCCGATGGGGTGCCCAGCACTGGCAGAAACCCCTCACCACCACAACCTGTAAGACCACTCGCCATGACGCTGCTGCCGTGGCGATCGGAAGGCGCGCCCAGGGACATTCCATCCGGCGACGGACGGCACCGCCCCCACACGACCGGAGTGATCGTGCGGGGCATCGGACCGTCCAGGCCGATCGGCGTGTTCCTGGGCGTGAGGGAACCCGCCCCCGCATCCCCGGACCACGGACACGATCCGTGCCGCCCGGACGCGGAACGAACGCGGGCAACCAGAACGCCCAACACCGTCCGGGGCGTTCGGCCGAGCATGAGACCTGGCGACAGGACTCACTCCCGCTCAGTCCCTAGGAACGGTGTGGAATCCATGCTGGAGCTGGAACGTGCCCGGGCCCGAGAAGCCCGCTTCAATGCGCTGGCGCGCCTCGAGGACGTGCCCGGGCTCGGGAACAGCCCCGTGACCGACCCCGACAGCGTGCTGCCCTGGTGTTACGGCGTCGCACGCTGCTGCTTGTCCAATGCCCGCCGGGCGGACGGGCGCGTGCCGGGACCGACGGGCTACCCCTAGGCGAGCCGCTCGATCAGCATGGCCATGCCCTGCCCGCCGCCGACGCACATCGTCTCCAGGCCGATCTGCTTGTCATGGGCCTGAAGGTTGTTGATGAGCGATCCGGTGATCCGCGCTCCGGTCATCCCATAGGGGTGGCCCAACGCGATGGCCCCGCCCGAGACGTTGAGTTTGTCCTCGTCGATCTGCAGCACCTGTGCAGAGCCGAGCACCTGCACGGCGAATGCTTCGTTGATCTCGACGAGATCGACGTCGCTCATGGTCAGGCCCGCGTGGTCGAGTGCCTGACGGGTGGCCTCGATGGGTCCCAGGCCCATGATCTCCGGTGAGAGAGCGGTCACGCCGGTGGAGATGATGCGGGCCAGCGGCTGCAGGCCGAGTTCCCGCGCCCGGAGATCGGACATGATGACGAGGGCCGCCGCTCCGTCGTTGAGCGGGCACGAGTTGCCGGCGGTGACGGAGCCCTTCTCGCGGAAGACCGGCTTGAGCGCGGAGACCGCATCGAGCGTCGTCCCGGGCCGCGGACAGTCGTCCGCGGTCACGATCGAGCCGTCGGGCAGGGTGATCGGGGTGATCTCCTTGCGGAAGTGGCCGCGCGCGATGGCCTCCTCGGCTCGGTGCTGCGAACGAACCGCCCACCGGTCCTGCTCTTCGCGACCGATGCCCGTGAGGGAGGCGACGTTCTCCGCGGTTTCACCCATGCTGATGTAGACGTCGGGCACCAGTCCCGTCTCGCGGGGGTCGGTCCAAGTTTCGTGGCTCGCCTGCCTGGTGGCCGAGCGTGTCTGAGCGGCGCCGAACCCGGGATTCTGGGTGTCCGGCCAGGAGTCCGAGCTGCCGTTGACAAACCGGGACACGGCCTCTGTGCCCGCCGAGATGTAGGCCGAACCTTCTCCTGCCTTGATCGCGTGGAAGGCCATCCGCGTCGTCTGCAGCGACGATGAGCAGTAGCGGGTCACCGTGGTGCCCGGCAGGTTGTCGTAGCCCAGTTGGACCGCGACGTTGCGCGCCAGGTTGAAGCCCTGTTCGCCACCGGGCAGACCGCAGCCGAGGATCAGGTCTCCGATCTCGCCGGGGTCGAGTTCCGGGACCTTGGCGAGCGTCGCAGCGATCACCTGGGTGGCGAGATCGTCGCTGCGCATCTCCTTCAGCGACCCCTTGAACGCCCGACCGATCGGCGAGCGGGCGTAGGACACAATCACGGCTTCGGGCATCTGAGTGCTCTTCTCGGAGATCTGGCGGTGGGTTCTGTCCGGGCGAGCGGCTCTCAAGCTCCGGCAGAACAGGGATTACGTCAGCAAGGTAGCGACCCGAAACAGGTACACCTAGGACGATTGCGCCTCGCCGTGGTACGTCCGCGCCAGACGGCGCATGAATTCGGCGACCGAGGCAATCGCATACAGGCGTTCGGCGGCACTGCGGAGCGAGCACGCCACCGATCCGCGCCTGCCTGCGGGCATGGCCGCCCATCACCCCGCTCGACCGGACCCGTCAACACGGTTGATGTGTGGGGAGTTGATGGGGGAACCGCCGGCGGACTCCACCGCGCGCGGTGGAGGAGCCCCGTGGCGTACGTCATGTCCGCCTACCTCGCAGACGGGGTTGACGGAATCAACCCGCCTAAGAAAACTAAGCACTCGCATAGCTACTATGCACTCGCTTACTTCCCACTTCCTGCTTCCCACTCCCTGCTTCCTATTTCCGGCGAGCGACGAGGAGCTCCTGTGCGCCGTACTGTCTTCGATGCCGACCACGAGGCATTCCGGACCTCCGTCCGGGCATTCGTGGAGCGCGAGCTGCGGCCGCGCCAGGAGGAGTTCATCCAGCAGCGAGCGATCGACCGCGCCGTGTGGAAGGCCGCTGGGCGGCAAGGACTGCTCGGGCTGCTGATACCGGAGCAGTACGGCGGCAGCGAGGCGGGCGACTATCGCTTCACCGCTGTTCTGCACGAGGAATTCGCCAGGCTGTCGGTGGCGTTCGCCTCCTCGTTCACCATCCACTGCGAGGTCGTCGCCCCTTACCTGGTCGAGCTGACCACCGAAGAGCAGCGTGAGCGCTGGCTGCCGCGGTTCTGCGCGGGCGAGCTGGTCACCGCGATCGGTATGACCGAGCCCTCGGCAGGTTCCGATCTTGCGGCCCTGCGGGCCACGGCCGTACGCGACGGCGCGACCTGGACCCTCAACGGCTCCAAGACCTTCATCACCAACGGCTTCGGCGCCGACCTCGTGGTCGTCGCCGCTCGCACCAGCCCGGAGAAGGGCGCCAAGGGCATCACGCTGTTCGCCGTGGAGACGGA
Source organism: Streptomyces sp. NPDC002324 (assembly GCF_053593335.1). Taxonomy (NCBI): domain Bacteria; kingdom Bacillati; phylum Actinomycetota; class Actinomycetes; order Kitasatosporales; family Streptomycetaceae; genus Streptomyces; species Streptomyces sp. NPDC002324. Next base: position 40,177 of record NZ_JBSFCF010000051.1, on the reverse strand, counting down.
CATGCCCGGTTTCGAGCGCGGGCGCAAGCTGGACAAGGTCGGTCAGCACGAAGCCGACACCGCCGAGCTGTTCTTCCACGACGTGCGCGTCCCGGGCGCCAACGTCATCGGCGAAGTCGACCGCGGCTTCATCCACATGATGGAGCGGCTCCCGCAGGAACGGATCGGTGCCGCCGTGCTCAACCTGGCCCACGCCGCGCAGATCCTGGACGAGACGCTGGAGTATGTGAAGGAGCGGAAGGCCTTCGGCCAGTCCGTCGGCTCCTTCCAGTACAACAAGTTCCGGCTGGCCGAGATGGTCACCCAGATCGAGGTGACCCAGGCCTTCGTCGACCAGTGCGTCGCGGCCCACGTCACCGGCCGGCTCTCGGCGGTGGACGCGGCCAAGGCCAAGTGGTGGACCGCTCAGGTGCAGAACGAGGTCCTCGACGCCTGCGTCCAACTGCACGGCGGGTACGGCTACATGAACGAATACCGGGTCGCCCGAGCCTGGCAGGACGCCCGTGTCACCAAGATCTGGGCCGGCTCGAACGAAATCATGAAGGAACTCATCGGCCGCGACCTCGGCCTGTAAGGCCCTTGGACACGGACACCACTATCCGGATCGGAGCGCCCGATGGGCAACCTCAGCTTCGACTTCACCGGCCGCACCGTGATCATCACCGGCGCAGCCCGGGGCATCGGCCTCGAACTCGGTCGACACCTGCGCACTTCAGGCGCGGACGTAGTCCTGGTCGACCGAGACGCGGACGAACTCCTCGCGGTGGCGAAGGAGTTGGATGCCCTCCGGGTGGCCGCGGACGTCACCTCCCGCTCCGACGCGGAGCGTGTCGTCGCCACCGCGCTGACCGAGACCGGCCGCGTCGACATCCTGATCAACAACGCCGGGATCCTGCGCGACGGCGTCCTGTGGAAGCTCACCGACGACGACTGGGACGACGTCCTGGCCGTCCACGCGGGCGGCACCTTCCGCTTCACCCGCGCGTGCGTCCCCCACTTCCGCGCCCAAGGCTATGGCCGGGTCGTCAACGTCACCTCCTACTCCGGGCTGCACGGCAACATCGGCCAGTCCAATTACGCCACCGCCAAAGCCGGGATCATCGGCTTCACCCGCACCGCCGCCAAAGAACTCGCCCGCTTCGGCGTCACCGTGAACGCCATCTCCCCCAACGCGGAGACCCGCATGGTCTCTTCCGTCCCCGCCGAGAAGCGCGCCGAGCTGACTGCCGGCATCCCGATGGGCCGCTTCGGCGACCCGAGCGAGATGTGCGCGGCTGTCGCCTTCCTCGCCTCTGAGAAGGCCGGCTACATCACCGGTGCCGTGCTGCCCGTCGACGGCGGCCTGTCCATCTGACCTCTCTGGAGCCCCTGTGAACATCCTCGACCGTTTCCGTCTCGACGACCGCGTCGCCATCGTCACCGGCGCTTCCTCCGGTCTCGGCGTCGCCTTCGCCCAGGCCCTCGCCGAAGCCGGGGCCGACGTCGTCCTGGCCGCCCGACGCACCGACCGGCTCGCCGAAACCGCCCGCCTCGTCGAGGCCACGGGCCGCCGCGCCCTGTGCGTCAAGGCCGACGTCGCCTCGCCCGAAGACTGTCACGCGGTCGCGGCGGCCGCCGCGGACTTCGGCCGCGTCGGTGTCCTGGTCAACAACGCCGGCGTGGCCGGAGCGGTCCCGGCCGGCCGGGAGACACCGGAGCACTTCCGGCGCATCATCGACACCAACCTCATGGGTGCCTACTGGATGGCCAAAGCGGCAGCCCGAGTGATGGGCGGCGGCGGTTCCATCGTCAACATCGCCAGCGTCCTCGGCATGGTCAACACCGGCCTGCCGCAGGCCGGCTACTCCTCCTCCAAGGCGGGCCTGCTCGGTCTCACCCGCGACCTGGCCGCCCAGTGGAGCCACCGCAAGAACATCCGTGTCAACGCCCTCGCCCCCGGCTACTTCGCCTCCGAAATGACCGCCCGTCAGGACGCCGACACCATCGACGACATCGTCCGGCGCATCCCGATTCCCCGCACCGGCGAACCCGAGGAACTCGCCGCCGCCGTGGTCTTCCTCGCCTCCGACGCCTCCAGCTACGTCACTGGCACCACCCTCACCGTCGACGGCGGCCTCGTCATCAGCTGAGTGGACCGACAGACGTGATCCGCAAGAATGGGCGCGTGACAACCAGCGCAACCGACGACCTGTGGGGCGAAGCCGGCCCCGGCTCCCGGCGCATCCTCGAGGCGGCGCTCACGGCCTTCGCCGCCCGCGGCTACCACGGCGCCTCCACCCGCGACATCGCCGCCGCCGCCGGGATGAGCCCGTCGGCCGTCTACGCACACCACCGCACGAAAGAAGACCTCCTCTACGCGATCAGCCTCGCCGGCCACCGCAGCGCACTGGCCGCAGTGGAACGCGCCCTGGGGGAGGAGGTGACGGCGGTCGGCCGGCTACGGGCGCTGGTTCACGACTACACCGCCTGGCACGCCCGCCACCACCAGCTGGCCCGCGTCGTCCAGTACGAGCTCGGCGCACTCGCGCCGGCCCACCGTGACGAGATCCTCCGGCTCCGCCGCCGCACCGAGGAAGTGGTGCTCGACGAGATCGCGGCGGGCATCGCGTCCGGGGCGTTCCGCACCGAGGACCCGAGCGGTGTCGCGCTGGCGGTGCTCTCCCTCGGCGTCGACGTCAGCCGCTGGTACGCCCCCGGCGGCCACCACACTCCTGTCAGCCTCGGCCGCCGCTACGCGACGCTGGTGCTGGCCATGCTGGGCACCGACCACCGGTCCGCGACCGTAGGCTGACGAACGACGTCGGCTCTCTCCCAGCACAGCCACGTCGTGCTCGGTCAGCCTCGGGCGCCCCGGTTTCCCGGAGAAGTCGAGCACCCAGATGTCGAGTTGGGGATGGTCGGCCTGGCAGACCTCCCTGAGTGCGCCTGCTTCGCTCCGGCAGTCCGAACCCATGCCTCCCGGCGGCGCTCGGCGCTCCGGTGCGCCATCACCATCGGCCCCGGATCGACTAGGGTGACGATCTCGTGCACTGTGCCTACCGGGCGGGGGATCGGCCGATCCCGCCGGGCCGCGACGCCGGACGCCTGCCGTTGGATCGCCGCTGTCGGCAGGCCATGCGTCCTCAAGGCCAGGCCGTCGATGAAACATCCAGAGCATCGAAGCGGCCCGCGTGATGGGCAACCAGCCACCGCTGAGCGGCTCGGTAGGGCACCTGCATCGCCGGCGGGGCCGCTGTGAGCGTCACCCCGTCGGGCGGGTAAGCACCCTGCTGCTCGGCCCCCTGCAGACACGCGCCGCGAAGAACAGGCCCTTCGAAGACGATCGGGTGGCGGGAGGGAATCTCGTCCCGCGGGCCACCCGACCTTCGAAGACGACGAGCCCTCGATGACCGAGCGTCTGCTGGTGGTCAACGAGATGACAGGGCTGCGGCGTGAGCGGCCCGCAACGAGGGCTTGTCGATCTTGCCGACAGCGTTCTTGGGGATGGCGTCGACCACAAGGAACGACGTCGGCCGCTTGTAGCCGCTGAGGTGTCGCGCAGCCAGCGCTTCCAGAGCCGCGGGCTGGACAGTCGTACCAGGTCGCGGCTGGACGTAGGCGACGACCACCTCGCCCCACTTGTCGTCGGGCACACCGATGACGGCTGCCTCGAGCACAGACGGGTCAGCCGTGAGGACGTCCTCGATCTCCTTGGGGTAGATGTTCTCGCCACCACGGATGATCATGTCCTTCGATCGCCCGACCAGAGTCAGGTAGCCGTCCGCGTCCACGTGGCCTACGTCGCCCGTGTACAGCCAGCCGTCCACGATCGTCTTCGCCGTGTCTTCCGGCCGGCCGAGATAGCCACGCATGACGTTGGGGCCACGCACGACGACCTCACCATCTATGCCGGTCCCCAGCTCGTTGCCCTGCTCGTCGACGATCCGGAGCTCCTGCCCCGGGACGGCGACCCCCACGGTGCCCGCGCGGCGCGGACCCGCGACGGGGTTGACGGTGGAGAAGCAGGTTCCTTCGGACAGCCCGTAACCCTCGATGATGGGGAAGCCGTACCGAGCCTCGAATCGGATCGGCAACTCGGCGGAGGCGGGTGCCGCGCCGCACGTGCCGTAACGCAGCGAGGACGTGTCGGGTCGAACGTCGGCCGGCAGCGCCTCGAGCATGTTGTAGATCGTGGGCACGGCACTGAAGTAAGTGGGTCGCTCCCGCTCGACAAGATCGAAGAAGGTCTTGGGGTCGAACCGGTCGGTGATGAAAACACTGCCGCCTGCGACCAGCGGCATGAGCACGCTGACCACGATGGCGTTGACGTGGAAGAGCGGCAGGATCAGCAAGCAGCGGTCGGTCGGCCCGGTCTCGACCGCCTGGCACCCCATCGCCACCATCGCGTCGATGTTGGAGTGGTCGAGCATCACGCCCTTCGGTGCGCCCGTCGTTCCGCTCGTGTAGATCAAGAGTGCCGGTGGGGTCGAGTCCGGCTGCGGCGTCGGACCGGACCCCACCGCCTCTCCGTACAGGTCGTCGGCGGTCAGTGTGGCGACGCCCGCAGCGGTCGTGCCGTCCTCGACGACCAGCAGGCGTGCACCCGAGTCGTGGAGCTGCCGTGCGACCTCACCCTCGGTCAGGCTCGGATTGACCGGGGTGACGGTCGCCCCGAGGCGCCAGGCCGCGAACAGCAGAAGTACGAACTCGACGCGATTCCTCAGCTTGAGCGCCACGACATCACCAGCACCGATCCCGAGGTCCTGAAGGTGTCGAGCAGCAGCCCGGACACGGGTCAGGAACTGGGCATTGGTGAGCGACTGACGCCCGTCGGCGACCGCGGGCCCGTCCGGAGTGGATGCGACGCGACGGTCGGGCAGAGAGGCGAAATTCATGGTGGGGTCACCTATCGTGGTGTGGCGCGTTTCAACGCGAAGGCAACAGTGCGGACTTCGGGTGACAGGCTCGGTCACTCAGCGGCGTCGCGCTTCGCGATCGCCTCGCCGGCGGAGAACTGGAGCGTCCAGACGTTGCCGTGGTGCGGGTACTTCTCCACCATGGTGGCCACCAGCTCTTCGGCGTCCTTCGCTACCTCGGAGGCGGCCGCGAAGTCCTGGATGTAGGCGCGGGTCTGGGCGATCATGGTCTCGACCGCGTGGTCGTCGCCGTCGGGCCTGCGGTGTCCGGACACGATCATGCGCGGGCGGAGGCTCTCCACGGTGTCGACGGTCTCGAGCCAGTCCTGCCACTCGTCGGGCGTCGACAGGCCGAGCATGGGATGGATCTCGTTGTAGATGGAGTCGCCGGCCACGACGACGTCGATCTCGGGGATGTGCACGATGCTCGTGGGATGGATGTCGGCCTGCTTCACCTCGATGATGTGCAGGGGAGATCCGTCGACGTACAGCGTGTCGCCTTCGAGCGGCTCCGGAAGCGGCCCCGCCATGATGCAGGAGTCGCCGAACAGCATGCCCCACTGCTCGATCTGAAGCTGCATGGTCTGCTTCATGGACTCGACCACGTGGGGCAGCGCCACGGCCTTCGCCTCCGGGAACCGCTCCAGGAGCGGTCCGAAGCCCAGGTAGTGATCGGCGTGATCATGGGTGATGTAGATCGTCGTGAGCTTCTTGCCGGTGCGCTCGATCAGGTCACCGAGGTCGCGGACGTCGTCCTTGAGGTAGAGCGCGTCGATCAGGACCACCTCGGTGGCGCCGCTCACGAGCGTGGCCGTGGTGGGCGAGAAGGTGCCGTTCGGTACGCCGGGAAACTCCTCGGCCGGGACATTCGGCCAGCGACCGACGAAGACCGTGGCGCGGATGGGTGCGGCCGGCGAGGAGTGGGGGTCAGTGGTCACGAGGTACCTCCGGTTGCGGTGTTGCCGGCCGACGCCGCATTGCGCACGTCGGCGGCGAAGTCACGTTGTGAAGCAGGTCGGTGAACCGAGGACGAGCAGGACGGGACGGTCGTCCGCGGCGATGCTTTCGCTGCTGAAGCGGCCTGCGTCAGTTGTCGGCAGGTGGATGAGGTCCCGGGGTACGCACGGTCGACAGCACCTCACGATGCCTCGGGACCTCGGCCAGGGGTCAGCCGGTCAGCTCGTAGGGGACGGGCCGGTTCTCCCTGGCCCAGAGCTTCTCGGTGTCGGACTCCGGCGCAGGCGGAACGAGGCCCTGGACGCGCCAGAGGTCCATGGGGGTCTCGTCGATGTGAACCTCCCAGTCGTAGCCGCGCTCCTTCACCAACGGCGCCAGCTTCTCCTCGATGACCTCCATGCACAGGAACCGCATCTCGGGGTCGTCCATCTGCCGGGCGATGTGGTCCACGCGGATCCGTATGAAGTTGTTGTTCGCCTTACCACCGACGTACATGGTGTCCGCCGGCATGTCCTTGAACAGGACGACGACGTAGAACTTCGGCAGGTCATAGGCGTAGTCCGTGTAGAGCGAGGTGATCCTCCGGGACAGCTGTTCCTTGTCCTGCGGGGTGAAGGCGTTCTCGGGGGTGAAGATCTCCCAGTACGGCATTGCGGCTCCTTGCTGGATGGATCGGTGACGGAAGGCGCGGGTCGTCGATGCGGCTCAGGAGGGGGGCTCAGCCCCGGAGGTGCTTGACGAAGTGGTCCCGTGCGGCTGCGGAGAGCTCGTCGAAGCCGGGGCCGCTGTAGAAGTCGAAGTGGCCGCCCTGCTTGACGATGATCTGCTTCGGCTCTCGGGCCTCCGCGTACGCGTCGAGGGCCAACTCGAACGGTGCCACCCTGTCGTTGTCGGCCACGATCATCAGGAGCGGGGTCGGCGCGATGCGGCTGATGAAGGTACCCGGGGCGTACTCGGTCACCATCTCCATGCTTCGAGCCGTCAGCTCGTTCTTCCAGTTGGGCGCCCGGTCCGCCGACGTCTTGCTGAACCACTCGTAGGCGTCGGCCGCGGGCATCACGGCCTGCGCCGTGGGGTCGGCCGCGACGACCGGGAGCACAGCGGGCTCTCCGCCGGTGAACCGGTTGAGTCGGTCGCCCTCCTGGATCGCACGGAAGACCGGGATGAAGTCCGGCCGGATCGCCCGGCTCAGGGTGCGCGGGCCGGTGATGAACGGCACCTGGGAGACGACGGCCTTCACCCTCTTGTCGATCGCCGCGACCATGAGGACGTGTCCACCGGAGAAGCTGGAGCCCCAGATGCCGATCTTCGACGCGTCCACGTCGGGGCGGGTGGTGGCGTAGGTGATCGCGTTCCGGAAATCCCGGTACTGCAGGACCGGGTCGACCTCCTGGCGGGGAGTTCCCTCACTGTCGCCGAAGTTCCGGTGATCGTAGGCGAGCACGTTGAGGCCGGCTTCGGAGAAGACCACGGCATAGTCGTCGAGGTGCATCTCCTTGACGCATGACAGCCCGTGCGCCAGGACCACGACCGGTGCCGGCGTGCTGGTGTTCCTGGCCGGATAGAACCAGCCCCGGAGGGTGACGCCGCCCTCGCCCTTGAACTCGATGTCTTCTCGATTCATGTGATCTTCCGATTCGCTTGCGATGGTCCGTCGGTCGTGTGGAGGTTCACTCGGAGTGATCCGACACTCGCGAGTGGTGGTGTCGGGCCCAGAATCCACGAATGCCTCTGAGGGCTCATAGAAGGATCGCGCCGCAGGGTGGTACGGGTGTGCCACGGCCTACGAGGAGACGGTCAGGCGCATCCGTGGGCTTCCCGGTAGTCGCCTGGCGACAGCGAGAACTCTCGACGGAACTCCCGTCCGAAGTGGCTGGCATCGCAGAAACCCCACCGGTGAGCGATCGCGGCGATGCAGAGGTTCGTGTTCACCAGGTCGCCTCTGGCCGCTGCCAGGCGGTGCATGCGGATGACCGCCCCGACGGTGTCCCCGGTCGACGCGAAGGCCCGGTGGACCGTCCTCGGAGAAACGCTGTGGGCGGCGGCGAGGTCGGCGACTCGGATCGGTCCACCGGCGAGATGGCCGATGATCCAGTCTTCCAGCCGCCGTCGGAACAACTGCAGGAACTCGTCGTCGCCGATGTGGGGTCGACCCGCACGGATCATGCCGGCGATGAGGACGAGGAGGGCGTTGCGTGCTCCCTCGACCTCCGCCGCGGACATCCGCCCGATGTGACGGTCCATGCTCATGAGGAAGCCGTGGAGGAGGTTGGCCAAAGGGTTCTGAGCCGTGTCCAGGAGCAGGCAACCGGGGGCGCCGCCTCCCGCGTCGAACGGGGACAGGGCGCTCATGGGCACCCGGACCGTTCGTTTGGCCAGGTGATCCGGGACGACGAACCGCCCGGTGGTGCGGGTGCTCATGATGAGAACCGTTCCTGGTCGCAGGACGACGGTCTCGTCAGAAGTCTCGATGATCTGTTGGCCGGCGCTGGCGGCGAGGAGCAGCAGCGCGTCATCGTCCTGACGCACCGCGTTTCTGCCTCGGGTCCCTTCGACCCGCGGGCACACCCAGTCGGTGATGAGAAGGTCTCCGAGGTCCAGCTCCTCGGCAGATCCGAAGCGCTCGACCGGCCCGGTGAGCCGCAGGTCCATGGAGGCGAGGCGGTCACGGACGGCGAGCCTCCAGCGGACGTCCGACTCTTCGGGTGTCAGCAGGCCGGCGGGGCTTAGCATGGATGGGGCGACGGTCACTTCGGCTCCAACTCGATAGAAGCTGTCCTCTCGGTCGTGACTCGTAGTTTGCTTCGTCGAAACATTCCGGTACTTGCCCTGAGGCGACAAGGATTTGTCCTTGCGTGACACCGATCTTCCTGTCCGGTGCTCTGCTCTGCAGGGGCTGTCCGCGCTCGTCACCGAGATCGGCGGCTCGGGCCCCGAACTCCTCGCGGCATATGGTTTCGACGAGGCGAGGATCGCCGAGGGCAACTCGTTCGTCCGTCTCCGACTGGTCGAGCGCGTTCTCGAGGAGACGGCCGGCCGATTCGCGCTTCCGGACCTCGGGTTGAGGATGGCGGCGCAGCAGGATCTGCATGTGCTGGGACCACTGGCGATCGCCATGGAGAACGCACGCACGATCGGCGAGGCCGTCGAGTGCGCGTGCCGGTACCTGTTCGTCTACAGCCCGGCCCTCTCACTCGGGGAAACCGACGATCCGCTGGGCAGTCCCGGTGTGGTCGGCCTTCGCTACACAACCACGGGCATCAACGCATCCCCACAGGCGATCGACTACGGCATCGGGATCGTCCACCGGGTCCTGACGCTGATCCACGGCGACGCACCCTACGGACTTCGTTCGGTCCTGCTTCCACACCCTCGCCTGGCACAGGAAAGCTCCTACCGGAAGTACTTCGGGGCCGAGGTCAGATTCGACTGTCCGAGCGCGGTCCTGCGCGTCCCGAGCCAACTGTTCTCGACACCGGTCAGCGGCGGCGATGACCTGCTTCACGACATCGCGATGGACCATCTCGAAACGCACTTCGGCCACCAGCACATGCCGATGTCGGACCTGGTCGCGGCGATTCTCAGCGAACAGCTCGGATCCAGCGGTCCGGACCTGTCGAAAGTCGCGCGCCTGCTGAGTCTCCACCCGCGTTCACTGCAGCGGTCCCTGTCCAAGGAGGGCACGACCTTCTCCGGCGTCGTCGATCGTGTACGCAGGAGCCAGGCCCTGGACTTGATCACGACGACCGACCTGTCCTTCTCGCAGATCGCGGCCGGCCTGGGAATGCAGGAACAGTCCAGCCTCACTCGTGCGGTACGTCGGTGGTTCGACACGTCACCTTCCAGACTGCGACGCGAAGGACAGGAGCCGAAAGGTCAGTCCGCCCTCATCGACTGAGCGTGCTCCGCGAGCCCCGAGCCGGCCCGGGTGATCTCCTCTCTCCACGGTCTCAAGCCCGCCGCCACAGATCTGAGCTCGGAACCGCCTCTGCCCGGGAGGGCCTGTTCGGCCCACATGGCCCTGCCCTCGCGATGTGCCGTGCGCCCCAGCGCTCGGCGAGCTGGAGCAGGCCGTGGCCGCCTTTCCTTGCCGTAGCGGACGGCGTTGGTCACCAGTTCGCTGACCATGAGTTCCGTGGCGAAGGACGGTTCTTCCGGGCCCCAGGCGGCGAGTTGGGTGCAGCTGGTGTCCGGGGACATGGTGCTGTTCCAGCGCGGCACGCCGCACCGGCTGCTCGGGGCCCTCGACGAAGAGGCGCTCCCGTACGCGGAGGCGAGGATGAACTCCTGGCGCTTGTCGTCACTGATCCGCCCGGTCGAGGTGAGCCACTCGACGGCCGCCGCCCACTCCTCCTCCGTCAGCCGGACCGCGCGGGCGTACGCGTGGATGTGCCGCACCAGCGCCGTCATCAGCTCGGCGAGCCGGGGCGAGTGAGCGGTGGCCCACCGCTTCACCGCCAGGTCGCTGAGGTTGTCCTCCGTCACGAAAAGGCCATGCAATCCTCCTCGATTCGCTCCGGGCTCGACTGCTGTACGGGCGATCGTCCGTACAGCGGGCACAGCGGGCACAGCGGTGCATGAGTGACTGGTAAAGCAAGACCTTGGATGGCTGCATGCGAGCTGCAATGGGGTGACTCGGTCGGACTCATGTCCGCTGCCGAGAGATGAGTGGCCCGTCACCGGCAGGTGACGGGCCACGGGGCCGCGATGATCGGAGAGGTCAGAACATCGTGTTGTCGTTGGCGGAGGTGGCAGGGACGTCCTGTACGGCGTCCCAGTGCTCGATGACCTTGAGCTCGCCGTTCTTCTGCTTCTGGACCCGGAAGATGTCCACGACGGACTGCCCACGGTCCTCGGGACTGAGGCGGTAGTGCGCGTGGATGGCGACGTAGTCCTTGTCGGCGATGACGCGCTTGCGTTCCACGATCAGGTTCGGGAACTGGCGGAAGAAATCGGTGAACTGCTCACGCAGGCCGGCCGAGCCGTTGGGGATGGTCGGGTTGTGCTGGTAGTACTCCGGCGCGAGGTACTTGACGGCGTCGGGGTTCTTGTCGACGAGGAGGGTGTCGAAGTAGCTGGTGGCGATCTTCTCGCTGAGGTGTGTCTGCCAGCGGGGGCCGCTGGGCTGGTTCGTGTGCGGGTTGCTGACCGTACCGAACATGTCGTTGCCGTTGACGGTGGTCGCCGGCACGTCCTGGACCGTGTCCCAGTGCTCGGCGATCATGCCGCTCCTGGGGTCGAAGCGGAAGATGTCGACCACGGCCACGCCACGGGTGCCGGGCTCGTAGACGGGGTTGGAGTGCACCAGGACCAGGTTGCCCTGGGCGAGGACCCGCTTGACGTTGTACTGGTGGTCCGGGAATCGCGCGGTCCAGTCGCGGATGAAGTTCTTGATCGCTGGCCGGCCGTTGGGGGCGGCCGGGTTGTGCTGGATGTAGTCCTCGCGGATGTACCGGTCGGCGACCGCGAGGTTGCCCTCCTCGAAGAGCTGGGTGAGGACCTGGACGGCGACGCGCTTGTTGCGCTCCTGCGTGGCGGGGCTCGTGTGCGCCGCGTCGAGGCCGGGGGCCGGTCCGCTGTGGGACGGTGCGGAGGCGTTGCCGGCGGGTGCGAAGACGTCGGGTCCGAAGGCGGCCACTGCTCCTACGGTCGCCGCGGCCAGGAGGGTGGCTATGGCCTTACGGGTCAGCCGGGTGGCGCTGTTCGACCGGGCGGTGCTGTACATGGAGGATCTCCAATGCGTGCGGACAGCGGTGAAACGCGTCGTTGGGTGTCTGGTGGGAGATGGGGCGGGAGTGAGGGGGCCCGTGCGGCCCTCCGGCCCGTATGGGCTCAGGCGCGGTCGAAGGTGAGGAGGAACTCGATGTCTCCCTCGTCCTCCACTGCGATCCCGCCGAAGTTGGGTGCGTCGATGCCGTAGTCGGCGAAGGTGACCGGAATGGAGCCGTTGACCCGGAAGCCGTCGGCGGTGCGCTGGGCGTCGAGGTCGAAGGAGACGGGGTTGGTCTCGCCGTGGACGGTCAGCTCGCCCGTGGCCTCGGCGCTGACCTGCTCGCCCACCTCCGGCGTCGACCCGAAGTCGACGGGCTCGGTGAGTTCGAAGGTGGCCTCGGGGTACCGCTCGGTGTTCATGACCCGGCCGCGGAACTGGCCGTCGCGCTGGTCGGAGTCGCTCTTCACCGAGGCCAGGTCGACGGTGAAGGATCCGCTGAGGGCCCGGTTGCCCTTGATCTCCAGCTCGCCGGTGACCTCCTCGGTGCGGCCCACCGCCGTGACGTTCTGGCCGAAGAGGACCTCGTCGACCCGGTAGCCGGCCTGCGAGCCGCTGCCCACCCGCCAGGCGCCCTCGACACCCTCCTGCCCGGCCTGCTCCCCGGAATCTGAGGAACTGCCGGAGGAATCCGAGCCTGGCGGGTTGTCGAGCGAGAGGGCGGCCGGTGGCTCGTCCTGGACGTAGTTGATGTAGACGTAGGGGCCGGCCGTGCCCAGTACGGCGGCGGTCGCGGCACCGGCGATGAGCCAGCGCTTCCAGTGCCTGCGGATACTGCCTGCCATGGTGTCTCCCTAAGTATTTGAAAATTTCAACTGAAGTTTCAAGTATTTGGTCGAGGGTCGGCCCGGGTGAAAGGGCTGGAAGGGCTGCTACGGGTATCCGCAGGCGCAGGCGCAGGCGCAGGCGCAGGCGCAGGCGCAGGCGCAGGCGCAGGCGCAGGCGCAGGCGCAGGCGCAGGCGCAGTCGTGGTCGGCTAGCGGCGTGAGGTCAGCCCAGGAGCTGCTCGGAGACCTGCCAGAGTCGCTCGGCCGCCTCCGGGTCCAGGGCGTGCGGCGCGACCCCGGTGTTGGTGCCCGGCTGGTGCGGTGGGGCTTCGTCGCAGTCCTCGAAGTACCGGCCGCTGATGCCGTCGAGCAAGGGTGAGGCGGCAAGCAGGACGGAGGTCGCGGCGCCCTGTTCGACCGATTTGAAAGACATCTCGGGCAGGGGCGTTCCTTCGCCGAGGAGGGCTTGCAGGTGGGTCATGAACAGGCCCATCTGTGCTTCGTCCATGTAGCGCCCCAGGTTGGTTTGGATCCCGCCGGGCATCAGCGCGTTGGCCGTGATCCCGTCGTCGGCCCATCGCCGGCCGGCCTCGACCGCGAACAGCACGTTGGCCGTCTTGGACTGCCCGTACGCCAGCCACGGGTCGTAGGGCCGCTCGGTGAAGTGGAGGTCGTCGAAGACGACGGGCGAGAACAGGTGCCCGCTGGAACTCACGGACACCACGCGGGCACCGCCGGCCCCGGCGAGCGCGCCGTGCAGTCCGGTGGTCAGGGCGAAGTGCCCCAGGTGGTTGGTGGCGAACTGCAGTTCCCAGCCCTGGGGTGTGCGGCTCTCCGGGGCGGCCATGACCCCGGCGTTGTTGACAAGGATGTGCAGCGGACCCTGCCACGCGGCCGTGAACGCCCGGACGGACGCCGGATCGGTCAGGTCCAGCGCGGCGACCCGTACGCCCTCGTTGCCGGTGGTGGCCCGGATGGCCTCGGCGGTGCGGTGGCCGGCCTCGGTGTCCCGTACGGCGAGCGTGACCTCCGCGCCGGCGCCGGCGAGCGCCCGGGCGGTCTCCACGCCGATGCCGGACGCGGCCCCGGTGACGATGGCGCGGCGGCCCGTGAGGTCGACGCCCGCGATGACGTCGGAAGCCGTGGACCGGCTGGTGAACGGAGTGGTGATGCCTGTCCTCGTGGCCATTCTCGCAATGCTCCCTGTTTGCTACGCTCGAAGCGGAGGTTCCTCCGGTTGCTTGAACCATAAGCGGAGGGTCCTCCGATTGTCCAGAGGAAGGAAAGCTGTGACCAGCACCACACGTGGACTGCGTGCCGACGCGAGACGCAACCGGGAACGCCTGCTCGAAGTCGCGGGGCGCGCGTTCTCCGAGGTCGGCACGGACGTGTCCCTCGAGGCCATCGCCAAGGAAGCCGGCGTGGGCATCGGAACGCTCTACCGGCACTTCCCCACCCGCGAGGCCCTGCTGGAGGCCGCCTACCGCAACGAACTCGCCCGGGTCTGCGACAGCGCCACGGAACTGCTGGCACAACTCCCTCCCGACCAGGCCATGCGGCAGTGGATGGACCTGTTCATCGACTACCTGGCCGTAAAGCAGGGCATGGCGGACGCGCTGAGGGCCGTCATCGCCTCCCGTGACGAGGATCCGTTCGCCGAAAGTCTGGAACGGATCAGCACCGCCATCAGCACCCTGCTGCACGCCGGGGCCGAAGTGGGAGTTCTGCGCTCGGACGTGGACCCCCTGGACGTCGGCTTCAGCCTCGGCGGTGTTCTGCTGATCACCAGCGACAAAGGGCTGCGCGACCGCGCGGGTCGCATGCTCGACCTCCTGCTCGACGGACTCCGCTACCGCGCTGGCTGACGCGCCCCGGTGCGAAGGGTGTCCAGGGCAGGCCTCGTCGCGCGGCACACCCGTGCCGGGAGCGCGGTGTATCGACCCGTGAGGTCGGGGACGCGGCCGGCGGGTGGTTGGTCTTTCCGCGCGGTGTGTCCGCGGTGGTGACTGCAGGTGTGCAGCCAGTGGGGGAAGGCCTCGCGGCGTTCGACGACCACATCGCGGACACGTGCCAGGCCCCTGCCCGCGTCTCGGAGCGGCAGGGGCGGACATGGCCCACTCGTCGAGCAGGGTGCGGTCGAAGCGTTCGACCTTGCCGTTGGTCTGCGGCCGGTAGGGCCGGGTTCGTTTGTTTCCGGCTCTGCGGACCTCTCTGGGAAAGGTACTGCTGGCAGCTTTGCGGGCGATATGAACGGCGAGTGCGGCCGTACGTCAGGGCAACGGACCCCGCCCGCTTCGAGCGGACGAGGTCCGGCCGTACACCGGCCGTACGTCACACCAACGGCACGGACACCGCGTTGTAAGTGGTGTTCTCGTCCCGGTCCGGGGTGGTGAAGCGGGAGTTGGGCAGGTAGAGCCGACCCTTGTACGCGGCAGCCGTGGTGGGCAGGTCGAAGCGGTCGTCCCTGATCACCCCGATCGCGGTGCCCCTCGTGCCCGACCGGTTGAGCCGGATCACGTCCACCTGGTTGGGGTTGGGCTGGACCACGTAGAGCGTGCGGCCGATGAGCACCAGCCCGTCGCCGCTGGGCAGCGTCGTGTCACCCAGGTCCACCTTGCGGGCCACGCCGGTGCGGGGGTTGACGCGCATCAGTGATCCGCCGTCCGCGGCCGCGTTGGTGACGAGCAGGGCGCTCCCGTCGGGGGTGAGCGAGATGCCGTTGGACGTGAAACCGGACTGCACCCAGTCACCGCTCAGCGTGAGGCTCTCCGGGGCGCCGATGCGGCCCTGCCTGCCCAGGGGCAGCTTGAACAACTGTGCGCTGAACGACTCGGTGAACCATGCGGCGTCGCGGGTGAGCAGGACGTCGTTGACGAAACCGTTCTCTCCGGCGACCACGTGGTTGGCGAGCAGCGCACCACTGCGGGCGTCGACGACCCGCAGTTCACCACTGCTGCCGCCGGCCAGGAACAGCCGGCCCCAGGTGTCGACCTTCAGGCCGACCGTCATGCGCCCCAGGCCGCGGTGGACGACCTTGCCCTTGCCGCTCGCGAGGTTCACCCGGTACACGCCGCCGGTGGCGATCGATCCGAAGTAGGCGTACGGCCCGGAGCCGATCGCGACTCCCTCCGGCCCCCAGCCGTTGGGCAGCGAGAACTCCCCGGGCCAGGATCCGGCGGTGCCCGGGGCGGCCTGTGCCGTACCACCGATCAGGGCCGTCGCCCCCAGGGCGATGCCCGCGCCGAGAAGCTGCCTGCGTGCGAGAGAACTTGTCATCGATCGTCCTTCCACGGAAAACAAGACGGGCCGTGCCGGTCCGGCTGGGCTCCTGGATCAATTCTTGAGAGTTCAAGTACATGTGCACAGCGACGAATGTCCTGACTCTCCTCGGTCCATCGGACGGAAAGCCGCCGGGCCGGTGGGAGCACGACCGCGAAGGCGCGCCACTCGACACCGGACCGACCTCGCAAGGCCGAACGTCGCGCACGGGATACGTCATTCGTCCTTACTTCCGGCGCTCGCCTCCCGGCTCTCTGTCCAGGCCGTCACCGCTGGGCCATCATCCGAAAACCTGGCGGTCGCAGTGGCGCGACCGGCGTGAGTACGGTGACGGCGTCGCGCCGCACCGGGAAGGCGAGCGGGCATGAGCGTGCAGCGACCGCACATCGAACCGGGCAGGCTGTTCATCGGCGGAGAGTGGCGGGACGCGGAGTCCAAGGAGCGGCGCGACGTCATCGACCCGTCCACCGGCAAAGTCGTCACCACGGTCGCGGAGGCCGACGGGACCGATCTCGCCGTCGCGGTGGCCGCCGCCCGCGAGGCCTTCGACGCGGGGCCGTGGCCCCGGACGCCGGCCCGCGAGCGCGCCCGTGTGCTGCACCGAGTGGCCGATCTGGTGCGCGAACGGGCGGACGAGATCGCCGCCGTCGAGAGCCTCGACGTCGGCAAGCCCGTCTCGCTCAGCCGAGCGGTCGACGTGGAGACCGTGGCCGAGACGTACGAGTACTACTCGGCGCTGGCACAGTCGATCGACGGGGCCACGCGAGAGATTTCCCTGCCCTCCCACGCCTACACCCGCAGGGAGCCCATCGGCGTGGTGGGAGCGATCACCCCGTTCAACTTCCCGTTGATCCTGAGCACGTCGAAGTTCGCCCCCGCCCTGGCGGCCGGCAACACCATCGTCCACAAACCGGCCGACGAGACCCCTCTCAGCGCGCTGCTGATGGCGGAGATCCTCGCCGACGCCGGCGTTCCCGCGGGTGTGGTGAACGTCGTCACCGGCAGCGGCCCCGTCCTGGGTGAGGCACTGCTGCGTCATCCGGGCGTCGACAAGATCGCCTTTACCGGGTCGACGAGGGTCGGCCGCCTGGCGGCGCGCACGGCCGGCGAGCAACTCAAGCCGGTCACCATGGAGTTGGGTGGCAACGCGCCGCACATCGTCTTCGAGGACGCCGACGTCGGGAAGGCGATCGGCGCGATCATCAAGGCCTTCGTCTTCAACACCGGACAGTTCTGCATGGGCGGACCCCGACTGCTGGTCCACCGGTCCCTGTACGACACCACGCTGGGCATCCTCGCCGACGCGGTTCCGGCGGTCCCCGTCGGCGACCCCTTCGACCCGGCCACCGTCGTCGGGCCGATGGCCGGCGAGCGGCACGTGGAGAACGTCGAGCGCTTCGTGCAGGCGGCCGTCGAGGACGGCGGCCGCATCGTCGTCGGCGGTGAGCGCCTGGAACTCAACGGCGGTCACTACTTCAAGCCCACCGTCATCGCCGGCCTGGACAACGATGCCCGCACCGTCCAGGAGGAGATCTTCGGCCCGGTGCTGACGGTTCAGCCCTTCGACACCGAGGAAGAGGCGATCGCGCTGGCGAACAGCACGCCGTACGGACTCGCCGCCGGTCTGCAGACCTCCGACCTGGCGCGCGCCCATCGGGTCGCCGCGCGACTGGACGCCGGCATCGTCTGGGTCAACGACTGGGCCATGCTCGATCCCGCCGTGCCCTTCGGGGGCGTCAAGCAGTCCGGCTACGGACGCGAATCCGGGCCGGAGGCGCTGCAGGCGTACACGAGGACCAAGTCCGTCGTCATCTCCCTCGCCTGACCCCTCGACAGGGCCCGCTCCGAGCGCCCGGCCGCCATCGGCGGGCCTTCCCGGCCGATCGGCCGGGCGAACTCCGTCCCCGGCTCTCAAGAGCCGGAGGTGAGCCGGGGGCGTGGCGGCCCGGCAGGAGGCGTTGTCGCCCGGGCCGTGGACGCCACCGTCGAAGGTGACCCGGTACGGGCGGTTCGGCGCGAAACGGCGGGTGGTGGTGGAGCCGACCGCGTCCTCGTCGTGCATGCCGTTGACGACCCGGGCGCTCAGGTGCCGGCGCAGACCGTGGTCGGTGCTCAGGTCTGAAGAGGCAACGGGTGGTGAGGTCGGCGCGGGACCAGGGCGGTGGACTGCGGCGGTGGACCGCCCTCGCGGCCCAGCGCCTGCCTGAGCGGCGTCACTTTGCAGGAAGGTGAGCCCGCGGCTATCCTCATATTCAACAATGCGACTAGGTGCTTAGTTGTTTAGCGATGGCCGTGTGCCACGTCTATCAGCAGTGTTGACGAGAGGCGGTCGGCCCGTGTCGAGCAGTGGGTATCTGCGCTATGTCGCCCTGGGCGACAGCCATACCGAGGGGCTCGGGGACGGCGACGACGTCCGTGCTCCTCGGGGCTGGGCGGACCGGCTCGCCGAGCGGGTCGCCCGCCACAGCCCCGGCCTGCTCTACGCCAACCTCGCCGTGCGCGGCCGGAAGGCCGGTCAGGTGCGCGCCGAGCAGCTGGCTCCGGCTCTCGCGATGCGGCCCGACCTCGCCACCGTGGTGGCTGGTGTCAACGATGCGTTGCGCCCGAGCTGTGACCTCGACGAGGTGGCCGGCCATGTCGAGGCGATGTTCGCCGCCCTCACGGCGCAGGGCGCCACCGTCGCGACCCTCATGTTTCCCGACGTCGGGCGTATCACGCCGTTGGCCCGCCCGATCGGTCACCGTGTTCTCGCACTGAACGCGCGCATCCGGGAGGCCGCCGACCGCCACGGCGTGGTGGTGGCGGAGACGGCCGCGCACGCGGCGGCGACCGATCCGCGGTTGTGGAGTGCCGACCGGCTGCACGCCGGCCCGCTGGGACACGCGCGCATCGCGGCTGCCGTGGCCCAGGCGCTCGGTCTGCCGGGCAGCGACGACAAGTGGACCCTTCCCCTTCCGGCCGAGGAGACGGACATCTCCGTCTGGAGGACCGTGGGCGCCGAGGTGCGCTGGGCAGGCACCTTCCTCGGCCCTTGGGTCGGCCGCCGCCTGCGTGGCCGCTCCTCCGGCGACGGCCGCCAGGCCAAGCGGCCGGCGCTGCTTCCGGTGGCCGCGTCCGCCGGGGACACCTGCCCATCGGTGTGATGCTCCGGCCTGCGGCGGCCTATGCGCAGGTAGGCGGGGAGCTGACCGCTCAGGCGGAGCCGGCCGTCGCCGTGCTCCTGCTGCTGACCTGCGTCAGATCACCGGCGTCGTCCGCTCCATCCTTCCCTACGACGCCCAGGGCGACGCCGGACTGCCCCGAGGCAGGGTGATCCTGGGCCTGGGACTCGCGGGCGCGTGCCTCTTCGGCTTCGGCGTGACCCGGTTCTACGACCGCAACGGACTGCATCGCGATCCCGCCGACAAGGAACCGCAGCCGGTCCTCGCTCGGACACAGACCGACGACCCCTGAGACGGCCGGGCTGCTCACGACCGTCCAGCTAGTCACTTTGTTGACTGACTGCGTAGGTGGTACCGCCGCTGTCAGCCGTCGGCCTGGAGCGCGGCCGTGCGCTGTTCGAGCCTGCGCAGCGCCATGTCCCCCCACTGGAGGTTCTCCCGCTCGAACGACATCCCGCGCAGCAGGGTGAGATACGGGCCGATGCGCTCGGCCTCGGCGAAGTACGCCTCCTCGGAGCGCCCGTCGAGCAGGCGCTGCCGGAGCCGCTCGTAGCGGGCCAGCTTGGCGGTGGCCCACTCCATGCGCTCGGTGACGGCGGTCCGGACCGCTTCCATGTCGCCCGAGTCCAGGCACTGCACCTTGACAAGCAACTCGTCCCGGATGACCGCCGGTTTACCCAAGGGCTCGGCGGTGTAGGCATGGACGGCCTTCCGCCCGGCCTCCGTCAAGGAGAACAGTCGCTTGTTGGGGCGGCGCTTCTGCTCGACGACGCGGGCCGTGACGAGTCCTTCGGCCTCCATGCGATCCAGCTCCCGGTAGAGCTGCTGAGGCGTCGACATCCAGAAGTTGGCGACCGTCGCGTCGAACGCCTTCGCGAGGTCGTACCCGGACGCCTCGCCTTCCAACAGCGCGGCCATCACCGCGTTCCGCAAAGCCATGGATGGACGCTAGCAGATTAGTCAACTAGGTGACTAATGATGACCATGATGACCCCTTTCCTGTGGACAAGCCTGGGCGGGCCCCCTAATCTCCAATACACCTATTCACATTGCTGACTATCAGCTGACTGTCAAAGGTGGGCTCATGCATCCCTTCCGCAAGGCCGTCGAGAGCGGCGACCTGGACGCCGTGGCCGCTCTGCTGGCCGACGACGTCGTCTTCACCAGCCCCGTCACCTTCAAGCCGTACCCGGGCAAGGCGATCACCGCGGCGATCCTGCGCGGCGTGCTCCGGGTCTTCGAGGACTTCACCTACATCCGTGAGATCGCCAACCCGGACGGCCGCGATCACGCCTTCGTCTTCACCGCCACTGTCGCCGGCAAGCAGCTCCAGGGATGCGACTTCCTGCACTTCGACGACGACGGGAAGATCGACGAGTTCACGGTGATGGTGCGCCCGCTCTCCGCCGCCCAGGCGCTCGGCGAGGCCATGGGCGCCCAGTTCGAGCAGATCGCCCGAGAGGCCGCCGAACAGTAGCCACGACGGACTTCGACGCGGTGGTCATCGGCGCGGGGCAACGCCGGACCGACCGCCGCCACCCTCCAACGCTGGGACTGCGCACCCTCCTGGCGGAGCATCAAGCCGCAGCTGCCCGACAGAGGGGATCACCACCCGCTCGGGGTCTTACTGCGGCGGCTTGATGCCGGCCACAGGGTTGTCGTCGAACAGCCCGAGCCGGTTCGCGTCCAGCAGGACCGCCTTCAGCTTGTCGAAGGCGTTCGCCTGGGCGGCCAGGCCGACCCCGTTGTGCTCCATGCTCCGGATGAAGCCCTCGACCCCTTGTGGTCGAAGGTGTCCGTCCGCCGGCTGCCCGGCAGCAGATGGGATGTTCAGCAGCGACTCCGGATGCACCACGGAAGCCGGCCCCAGATCCCGCTGGCCGGCCTTCCACTCCGCGGCGTATTCCGCGAACCGCATCGCCCCGTACCTCGCGATCCGCTCCGCCTTCGCCCGACCCCTCGGGCGCCGCCTTCTTCGCGTTGTAGACCTCCGTCGAACGCGCGATCGCCCTGCCCTGGGCCGAAGGCCCGGACTCCTGCACCTGCTTCCCCGCCGCAGACCTGTCACGGACCTTGTACGGATGAGAACACCTCGACCACCGCGACCGAGAATGCTCATGGGCTCGCTGACCTGCAGTAACGCTGGATGGGTTGGGGCTGCCGGGCGTGGAGTGAGGGGGCGTCGCCCCAACTCCTCGGCTGCTCGCCGGGACGGGGATGCGGAGATGCTTCCCGTGCCACCGGCGTGCGCACTCCGGCGTTCCACCCCCCCTCGGCCGTTCAGGAGTCCGCTACAGGGGCAGTTCTGCCGAAATGCCGTCACTGGTGGTTTCCGGGTCGCTACGTTGTCGTGGGTTCGCCGTCGCGCCCGGCGTGGGCTGACGGACAATCAACGGGGGCAGTGTGTTCCGATGGCGTAGGACCGAACAGCCGACGATCTCCATTCCGTTGCCGGACGACGACGCGGATGCCGGCAGCGTGCGGGGCTGGGAGGTGTTCACCCGGTTCAGCCGTGAGGTGTTCGTCTCGGCCCATCCCGAGGACAGGGCCGAGTTCGACCCTGTGCTGGCGGAGTTCCGCAAGGACCCCCACGGTGTCCTGAGGTCCCGTCAGCTGCGGCCCAAGGTGGGCAGCGGCGTCATCCTGCAGTCGGCCGTCCCCTACGTGTTGCCGGTGGTGTCGTTGCTGGTGGGGCTCGTGGCCGAACGGGTCGTCAACGGCGCACTCGACGTCATCAGCGACGCCACCCGCCGCAAGGTCACCTGTCTGCTCGAACAACGCCGCGCGGACACGGCGACCCCGGTGACCCCGCACGACGGGGCGACAGCTTCGGCGGCGGTGACCACCGCGACTCCCACGGCCCGGCTGAACCCGGACGAGGAACAGGTCCTGCGCACACTGCTGACAGGCTGGGCCGTGGGGATGCGCATGGACGAGGCGAAGGCCCGTGATCTTGCCGACGCGATCCTGGACGTCCTGCGTCAACGGGGTGACGCGGCACCGTGACCGATACCGCCACCTCCGGACCTCCCCCACTCTCGCCCTCCCCCGCCGAGAGCCGGCCGACCTCGCGGCACTGGCCGGGTGTCATCTCCTCGGCCGGTGCCCGGTACCTGTTGCTGGTGGCCGTCCTGCTGCTCGCCGGCGCCTTCGCCGGGCAGATCATGCACAACCAACTCCTCGGGACCTCGTGGGCGTCGACCACGTTGCGCTGCATCGACGGGGCTGTCCGGGCCGTACCCGGCCAGGGCGTTTCCCAGGACTTCGCGCGCAACACCTACGTCCAGGACTGCACCCGGCCGGTGCAGCTGCGACTCGCCCTGGTGTCGTTGTCGGGATCGTTCGCGGTGCTGCTCCTGGGAGTGGCAAGCCTGTGGGTGCTGCCCCGGCGGTTGATGCGGCAGGCGGGTCCGCTGGTGAAGGCACCGGCCGAGTGGCAGCACCGCGCGGCCCTGGCCGCGTCCGAGATGGGCGTCCGGCGGGTGCCCGTCGTGATGTGGGGTTCGGTGTGGCTTCAGGAGGCGTTCACCGCGGGCCGGCCGGGCCGGACCAGGATCGTCCTGCCCCGTGGGGTGCGGGACCTGCCGCCCGCGCAGGCCGACGCGATCCTCCGGCACGAGCTGGCGCATGTGGCCGCGGGCGATGTCACCTCGGTGTGGCTGACCCGCGGCGTGTGGTGGGCGCTCGCCCCGGTTCTTCTGGTGCCGACGGTCACCATCGTGGTGCGGGACCGGTACCACGAGCGTCGGGGTGCGTTCACCGTGCTCGGCACCTCCTTCTGGGGAGAGTACGGCGTACGGGCGCTGTTGCTGCTCATCGTCGCGGCTCTCATCTCGCAACACGTGCTGCGCTCGCGCGAGCACGAAGCCGACCTGCGTTCGCTGCGGGGCCGGAGCCGCGAGCCCCTGGAGTCGCTCCTGGCCGGGCAGCCGTCGCCGGCGATGTCGTGGGTGGACCGCGCCCGTGCGACCCACCCCACGGCGGCCCGGAGACTGGCCGCCCTGCGGCAGGCGCGCCTGCCGCTTCCCGTGTCACTGCTCGACGTCACGGTCACCGGCCTGCTCAGCGCGATGGTCATGAACGCGACCGTCGACCTGGCCCAGGCCGGATTCACCGGCACATCGCTGACAGGCGGGCCCGCGCTGCTGCTGAGCGCCCTGGTCACCGGATCGCTGCTGTCGGTCGGATGGGGCATCGCGGTGTGGCGCGGTGCTCCGGCCGGGGGCGGTGCCGGGCCGGTCCCCCGTGGAGCCCTGCTGGCCCTGGCAGCGAGTATGCCCGTGGGGCTGGTGGCGCAGTTGCAGAGCACCGGCACCAGTGGGGCCGGCCCCTCGGGCCGGTGGCCGTTGGTGGTGACGCTGCCGCTGGCCGTGGCGGGCGCGGGTGCGCTGAGTTCGGCTCTCGCCCGGCTGTGGGTCCGTCGCGGCGGCGCAGCGCCCGGCTCACGGTGGGGATGGGCCGCAGCCGTCGGCGTCAACCTCGTACTGTTCACCGGCGCCCTGCGGATCGCGCAGGAGAGTGCCCTCTTCCTCGGACTGTCCGGCTGGCGGAAGGCGGTCGACGCGCTCGCGCTCAGCGGCATGTACTCGGCCTCGGCGGACTCCACCGCACTGGGACTGGCCGTTGTCGCCCTGTTC
This sequence comes from Streptomyces sp. NPDC002324, assembly GCF_053593335.1. Lineage (NCBI taxonomy): Bacteria > Bacillati > Actinomycetota > Actinomycetes > Kitasatosporales > Streptomycetaceae > Streptomyces > Streptomyces sp. NPDC002324. The sequence continues at coordinate 16,711 of NZ_JBSFCF010000051.1, read as the reverse complement.
GCTCTCTGGCTCGCCCTGCGGGGCGACCGGACCCTCCCGCCACCCGGCGCCGGGGTCACGACGGGCCGGCACGTGGTGTGGACGGTGGCAGCGGCAGCCGGCGCGGCGGTGGCCGCTCGATGGGCGTACGAACCGGTGGTGCCCCAGGGCGGCTCCCTGTCCGCCACCCAGTTCGACTGCTGGGCGGCAACCTGCGCGGGACTCGCCACTCTGGCCGCCCTGCTCGCCCTCAAGGGCGCCTCAGGCCTCGGTGACGCCCTGTACGCGGCGCCACTGTCCGCCACGCTCGCCGGAGCGGTCATGTGGGCGCGCTACCTCGGCTCCTGGCACCACCCCCTCCAAGCTGCCGCCCTCTACGCCACCAACCCCTTCTCCCAGCTCGCCCTGCTCCTGCTCGCGCTCGCGCTGCCCGCGGCCTTCCTCCCCACTCCCACCCTCGGTCACGGTCGCGGGTGGATGGCCGGTCTGACTCCGGTCCTGGCCGCCCTCCTCGCGGCAGCGGGCGTCCTCGCGGTCCTCCACTCCGGGGACAGCCTGCTGTTCGTCCCCCCGACGGGCACCTCGCCCTGACGGTCGGCCGGATCGCCGGGACACCTCAGCTGTCACTCACCTCGACGTCTGGCGCCTCAGTCCTTCGAGGCGGCCAGGAACCCCTCGACCGTCACCGTGGTCACCGCGTGCTCCAGCCGGCCTGGAAGTTCCTGATCTGGTCAAGAGCCGGCGTCCGGGGGCGGCCGCACGAGGCCGTGCTTCACCGGCTCGACGGCACCGGCCTCGTCGACGTCACCCGCGTCGTCCTGGACACCGCCCACGTCCGGGCTGGGAAGGGGCCAAGGCCGTGGCCCTCGGCCGCACGAACCTACTGGCCTTGGACCTTGACCAGACACATAGGGGCACCCCCCGGAAGTTCGGTCTCCCGGACTCCACAGGCGCGACCGCTCGGGAGGCACCTGATGCGTGCAATGCCCCGTCGCGCCGTGGCCGCCGTTCCCGCCGCCGTGCTGATGCTCGCGCTCGTCGGCTGTGGGGGCGTGACCCGACTCCGCTGACTTCGCCGTCGGCGATGCGCAGGCTGCCGCTCCCGCCGAGGGCGGCGCCGCGAACGGGGAAGCGGCAGGCGGCGACGTGGTGGAGACACCGCTGACGGGTGAGGCGAAGGAGAAGTCCGAGGCGGCGGCATCGGCGGACTACCCGGGCACGGTGGTCAAGTCCTAGGAGGACGCGGCGAATCCCGGGATGTACGCGGTGGAGATCAAGAAGGCTCTCGACTCGGCGGAGGGCGGCTGCGGGATCAGGTGCGTGCGACGTTGCTGAGCGCGGTGCGCAGATCGCCCTCTCCGGGCCGCAGCGGGGGCAGGGGAGTTGCGTTGGCGGGGTTGAGCGAGTCGAAGAGCAGGGCGATGAAGCGGGCGCGCAGGGAGGGAGCGGTGCCCGGCAGCGCGAGGCCGCCGACGGCCATCACGAGGAAGCGCGGGATGTCTTCCGCGGTGAGGTCGGGACGGATCTCGCCCTCCTGCTGCGCGCGCAGCAGGAGGGCGTGGAGAGAGTCGCTGAGGCGTTGGAGGGCGTCCATGGCGATGTCGGTGAAGTTACCGGCGAAGGTGACCAGTCCCTGTTCCTGAGCGATCAGGCTGAGCAGATGTGTGGCGATGTCCTGGAGGGACTGGCGCGGGTGGGGTGCGTCCGCGGCATCGTCGATGAGGGGGAGCAGGTCGGTTTCGAGGATGTTGTCGAGGACGGCCCGGACGACGGCTTCCCGGTTTGGGAAGTGGCGATAGAGGGTGGCGATGCCCACGCCGGCCTCGGCCGCGATCTGTTCCAGGGAGGCTTCGCCCGTGCTGAGCACGGTGCGCCCGGCGGCGGTGATGCGCTCCACGCTGGAGCGTGCGTCGACTCTGCGCCGGGGCGCGCGGTCCTTCGTGGTCGCCATGTGCGGTTCCTCTCTGCTCCGGCCGGCTCCGGCGGGCTCCGGCGGGCTCCGGAAAGGCTATCCGCACCCCGGATGATAGTTCCCTATCGTTTTGATAGTAGCCTCTCACTTCGCGTGCCGTGCCGTCCGTCGAGGGCGCATGGAGAAGGGGAGAGAACTGTGTCCGTCCTGTTCTACCGGCTGGGAAGGTTTGCCTACGGCAAACCCTGGTATGTCATCGTGGGCTGGCTGGCCGTGGTGGCGGCCGTCGTGGCGCTTCTCGTGACCAGCCCGGTCAAGCTCAGCAACGAGGTGCGTATCGACGGCACCCCGTCCCAGAAGGTCATCGACGATCTGGCCACCTCTCTGCCGGAAGCGTCCGGGGGCCAGGGCATGTTGGTTTTCAAGGCCCCGGACGGAGCCCGGATCGACGACGTGGGCGTTCGTACCGCCCTGATGGCGGCGGTGGACGCCGTCTACAGCCACGACCACGTCATCGACACCAGGAAGGTCCTGGCGCGGGAAGCCGCCAAGGGGGAGAGCAGTCCGCTGCTGCGGGCCCAGACGGCGGTGGCTCAGGCTGCCGGACAGTCACCCTCCGCCAAGACCCCCGTACCGTTCCAGGCCGACGGTCGGCCGGTGGCGGGAGTCACGGTCTCGGCCGACGGCTCGACGGCTCTGATGCAGTTCCAGTTCGACGAGCAGACCTACGAGCTTCCCTCCGGGACGATCGACAGCACCGTCGAGGTCGCTGAACGCGAGTCCGCACCCGGCGGTCTCCAGGTCCTGCCGTCGGCGAGCATGATGGAGATCCCCGAGGTCGTCGGCGTCGGGGAGATCGTCGGCGTCGTCGTCGCGGCCGTCGTCCTGCTGATCACCTTGGGGTCGGTCGTGGCAGCGGGCCTGCCCCTCGTCATCGCCCTGGTCGGTGTCACGGTGGGAGTGGGCGGCGCCTTCACCCTCTCTACCGTCTTCGAGATCCATTCGCTCACCGCGGTACTGGCACTGATGCTGGGACTGGCCGTGGGCATCGACTATGCCCTGTTCATCGTCAACAGGCAGCGCCGGCTGATTCTGGACGACGGGCTGGACGCGCACGAAGCGGCCGGCCGCGCCATCGGCACCGCCGGAAGCGCGGTCTTCTTCGCCGGCACCACCGTCGTCATCGCCCTGACGGGGCTGCTGGTCGTCGGGATCACTCTGCTCAGCACCATGGCCGTGGTCGCCGCCGCCACGATCGCGATCTCCGTCCTGCTCGCCCTGACCCTGCTCCCGGCGCTGTTGGGTCTGGTCAAGGAACGCGTCTGCTCCAGCCGGACCCGGAACACGGCGCGGCAGCGGAAAGCCGTCGCCGCACCCGTGCGGGCAACCCGCTGGGGAGCGCGCCTGGTGCGCCACAGGTACCCCGCTCTCGCGATCGCGCTCCTTGTTCCCGCGGTTCTGGCAGTGCCTGCCGCCGACATGAAGCTGGGCCTGCCCTCCGGGGCCAGCTACAACGGCGGCACCGCGCAGCGCCAGAGCTACGAGCTGGTCAGCGACACCTACGGGCCCGGCTACAACGGCCCGCTCCTGGTCGCCGTCAGCCCCACCGCGAAGGAACAACCCCTCACTCCCGCAACGCTTGCCGCCGTCACCTCCGAGCTGAAGGACATCAAGGGCGCGACCGCGGTCTCACTGGCAGGGATGAACAGCACCGGTACCACGGCCATCCTCAGCCTCATTCCCGGCAGTGGCCCCAACGACGACGCGACCAAGGACCTCGTCACCGCCGTACGGAACAAGAGCCCGCAGATCAGCGACACCCACGGCGCCGCGATCGGCATCACCGGCTTCACCGCCCTCGCGATCGACATCTCGGACCGGCTCGCCGACGTCCTGCCCCTCTACGTGGCGACCGTGCTCGTACTCTCCCTGATCGTCCTCCTCCTGGTCTTCCGCTCCTTCCTGGTCCCGGTGATGGCCACCCTCGGCTTCCTGCTGAGCATCGCCGCCACCTTCGGCCTCACCACGGCCGTTTTCCAGTGGGGCTGGCTACAGGACCTGATCGGACTCGACGCCACCGCTCCCGTCGTCAGCCTGCTGCCCATCATCATCACCGGCATCCTCTACGGGCTCGCCATGGACTACCAGATGTTCCTGGTCACCTCCATGCGCGAAGCACACGTCCACGGCGCCACCCCGCGCGACGCCACCGTCACGGGTTTCGCTCGTGCCGGCTCCGTCGTCGTCGCGGCGGCCACCATCATGGTCTCCGTGTTCGCGGGATTCGTCTTCAACGCCCAGCCCATGATCAAGCAAGCCGGCTTCGCGCTGGCCGCGGGCATCCTCACCGACGCCTTCGTCATCCGCATGACGCTCATCCCGGCCACGATGGCACTCGCGCAGGAGAAGGCCTGGTGGATCCCCGCCTGGCTGGACCGCCTGCTTCCCGACCTCGATGTCGAGGGCGACAAGCTCGCGCAGAAGATCCCGTTGCCCCACCATGTGACCGCCCGGTCGCACGGCATGGCGCAGAAGGCGGAATCCGTCAACTGACCGTAGTCGCAGTCGCTTCTCGTGCCGCCCTCAGGCCACCTGGCGGGAAGAGACTGTGACAGGCAGGGCCGCCTGTCGAGGCTCCGGGCGCAGTCGGGCACACGCGTCGCTGTTCGGCCGACACGGGCGCGGCCGGCCCGCGCGGCTCCGTGGACGGCCGCCGGGACCGGCTGTGCGGCATGGTGGCCCTCGTACTTCGACCGCACGGCCGTGGCCGAGGGAGTGCCCGTCGGCGGCCCTGGGCATGGGCGAGGCGTGCAAGGTACGTGCCGCTCGACCTGGCTGCCCGGCCGCCGAACTCGGCTCCGTGCGCCGCGAGTTGCAGCAACTGGATCAACTCTCCGGCAAGTGCGTCGCCTTTCCGGTACCCGGCTCGCCGATGAAGCTCCATGCGGCGGCAGGCCAAGGATGTAACCCTGTGCGGCATATGTCTGGTGGGTGTGGGACGGCCTGTCGAACAGCCGCCCTCGCCCCCATCGACCGGTGGACCGCTCCGGGTCCGGTGAGGGGACCGCGTCGTATTTCGGAACGGTCACGGGTCTTGTCGCCCATGCGCGTGCCGTGCCAATCTCCGCCATGGTTACGTAAACATGGCCGGTTCGAATGGGTCCGAGTATCCGTACCGGACCCTGGTTCATCAGGATCATCAGTGCCTCGGCTCAGGTGACGAACCCGCACTCCGCCCTCCGCGCTTTCCTGTCACTGGAGACGACATGACCAAGACCCCGACGAGGTCCAGAAGGCTGGCCACCGTGCTCATGGCCGGCCTAGGTGCGACGCTCATGTTCCTGAGCGCTGCCCCTCCTGCCCTCGCCCAGTCGGCCGCCGACACGTCAGCCGCCTCGCACGCGTCGGAGAAGCCCAAGCCGAAGGGCGGTACCAGTGACTTCCGCGGAGTGAACTGGGCCGACCCGCGCGACAACTACGCCAGTGACGCCGTCGTGCCGAGCGGGCTGGCGGTGACCGACAACTACCGCACCGTGTACCGCACCACGGACAAGATGGTGCGCGGCTTCAAGAAGAACCTGGGCGCCAACACGCTGCGTCTGCCGATCAACCCGGCGACCGTGAACTCCACCTGGTGGAAGTCGTACCGGGCGACGATCGACGCGGCCACGGCCTACGGTGACAAGGTCATCGTCAGCTACTGGGAGGCCGACACCAGCAAGGACGGGCTGGTCGACGACACGGCCGCCTGGAAGAAGATGTGGAAGACCGTGGTGCGGGAGTACAAGCACAACCCGCGGGTCTACTTCGAGCCGATGAACGAGCCGCACGGCTACACGCTGAAGCAGTGGGTGTCCGTCACCAGCGGCTGGCTGGCCCAGTACAAGGACGTCCCGCGCGGCCGTGTCGTGATCAGCGGCACCGGCTACAACGACAACGTCACCGGCGTCGGCGCGGCCCGCGAACTGCGCGGCACGCTGCTGTCCCTGCACTTCTACGGCTTCTGGAACAGCTACACCAAGCAGTCCGAATGGACCGCCGACCTCAAGGCCCGGATCGGCAAGTACGCCGGCCGGACCATCATCGACGAGGCCGGCGCCCCGATGACCATCGGCCTGAACTACGGCGCCTGGAACGGCAACATCTACACCTCGTACCTCGCGGCCGTGGCCAACACCGCCCGGAGCAAGGGGATGGGCCTGGTCTACTGGCCGGGGCTGCGGTTCGACGACGCCTACTCGATCCAGTCGCTGGACGCCAAGGGCAACCTCGTGAACAACAGCGAGACCGGAGTCGCGCTGCTGCGCTGGGGCTACGGCTTCGGCAAGACCCCGCCGGTCAACGACCTGCCGCCCGCGCCTCCCGGTGAGGTCCTGCGGGGCGTGGGCTCGGGCCGCTGCGTCGACGTGCCCGGCTTCAGCACGAAGAGCGGAACCCAGCTCGACCTCTGGGACTGCAACTCCGGAGGCAACCAGATCTGGAACTGGAACGCGGACAAACAGCTCACTGTCTATGGCAACAAGTGCATGACGGTAGGAGGCACCGGAGCCACGGCGGGCGACCCCGTGGTCATCGCCGACTGCACCGGCGCGGCGGCACAGCAGTGGAACGTGAACGCGGACCTCTCCGTGACCAGCGTCGCGAACCCGGCACTGTGCCTGGACGCGGCCGGAGCGGGCACCGGCAACGGCACGCAGGTCGACGTCTGGCTCTGCAACGGCAGCAACAACCAGCAATGGACCAGGAGCTGACGCCGGCACCTGCCTGCCTCGGCCCCGACTCGGAGCACTGACCCGACATCGTTCGGAACCGTCGGCGCCGTCGCGCTTCGCCCTGGGCGAGGCCGGCGGCGCCGACGCCGCTCGTGTGGACCGGCCGGGCGGGACCAGGGCCCCGTCGATCCGTCGAACCGTCCGCCCAGAACGGCCTGGGCGGATGCGAAGGCCAGGAACTGGGTCACCTGGCGGGCGGCGAAATGGTCGTCGGAGACCAGGACGACGGTGCGGCGGCCGTCGGGGAGGCGGGGGCCGAGGGTGATGCCCTCGACGTTGTCGACCCGGGAGCCCGGGTACATCCGACAGGTCGGTCACGAGCATTGTGCGCACCGGCCGCACCGGCCGCACCGGCCGCACCGGCCGCACGGGCCGCACCGGCCGCACGGCCCGGACAGGCGGTGCGGACGGGGCGAGAGGGAGTCGCGGCCGCGGATGTCGGTGGCGCCGTGCAGGTCGACCTGGTAGACGCGGACCTTCCAGCTGTGGTCGGCGTAGATCGGGCGCGCCCCAGGACCAGGAGCCGCGACCCCGCGCTTCGGTCCGCGTCGGCGACCACGGTGCCGACGCGGTCGGCGAGGGTCGGGTCGCGGCGGACCAGGAGGGCCGCGTAGCCGATGGTTGCGAGCAGCGCGGCCGGCGCCGCGTAGGGGAACCAGCTGTACGGGCCGGGCCGGCCCGGCTTGGCGAGGTAGTGGAGCGGGTCCGGCATCGCCAGGGTGCCGAGCGCGGGCAGGACGAGGTGCCGGACCACCCGGAACTCCCGCGGCCGTATCTGCGGTAGTACAGCGGCAGGGCGATGTCGGAGGCGAGGTGGACCAGCAGGATCCGGATGGTGCCGAGGGTCGAGGACTTGGTGAAGAAGACCACCGGCTTCATCGGTCCGCCGCCGGATCCCAGCAGATGGCCCAGGCTCCAGCCGCCGATGATCAGCAGGGTGGTGGCGGCGAAGGTGACGATCGGCAACGGGCGGGCCACGAGCGGCCAGGGGCGGCCACGAACGCGATCAGCGCGCCTCCGCCCGCGTGCCGTCGCGTGGCGTCGGCGCATCGGTCGGGACGGGTCTGTGGGGGCCGGATGTCCGCCGCGGCCGTCGGCTCTCGCCTGTCAGCTCTCGGAGGGCTCTTCCCAGGTGACGGACAGTTCGTTGCGCTGGCCGAAGCGTTCGAGGTGGCTGCCCACGACCTCGCGGATGGAGGTGAGCGCGGACGCGTCGGGTGCGGTCACGCGGATCAGGAGGTGGTCATCGGCGGGCTGGAGGAGGACATCGGTCTGCTCGAAGGTGAGGCGGTGGCCGCCTTCGGGCGTCTGCTCGGTGGGGATCTTCCGGCCGAAGTGCGAGGCGAGTTGCTTGGCGTAGCGGGGTGCGGCGTCGGTGGAGGCGCGGCCGAGGGAGGTGGGCATGGGGAGACTCCAAGGGGCGGGGGTCAAGGCGCTGCGACCGTTGCTTCAGATTTGAAGTGACTGTCGTGTCGACCATAGCCCTGCATGATTCAAATTTGAATCAAAGGTGATGTCGCGTGGATCACATTCCTGCCTACGGGGCGGCGAACGGCAGACTGCCCGTATGACCCTCCACTGCGCAGTGCTGGACGACTACCAGGGCGCCGCCCTCACCATGGCCGACTGGAGCCCCCTCGCCGACCGGGTCGAGGTGCGCACGCTCCGCGAGAACATCACCGACCGGGACGGGCTCGTGGCCGAACTCACCGACTGCGAGATCGTCGTGGCCATGCGGGAACGCACCCCCATCGACGCCGACCTGCTGCGCCGACTGCCCCGGCTGCGCCTGCTGGTGACCACCGGTATGCGCAACGCCTCCATCGACCTCGCCGCGGCCCGGGCCCAGGGTGTGGTCGTGTGCGGTACGGCGAGCAGCCCCACCCCGCCCGTCGAACTGACCTGGGCGCTCCTCCTCGGCCTGGCCCGCCACCTCACCGTGGAGAGCCGGGTGCTGCGCGAGGGCGGCCCCTGGCAGTCCACCGTCGGGCAGGACCTGCACGGCCGTACCCTCGGACTGCTCGGACTGGGCAGGATCGGCACCCGGGTGGCCCGCGTCGCCAACGCCTTCGGCATGGAGGTCCTCGCCTGGAGCCAGAACCTCACCGCCGAACGGGCGGCCGCGGTGGGAGCCCAACTCGCCGCCGGCAAGGCGGATCTGCTCGGCCGCAGCGACTTCGTGTCCGTCCACCTCGTCCTGTCCGACCGCACCCGCGGCCTGCTCGGGGAGCCGGAACTGCGTGCGATGCGCCCGCACGCCCACCTCGTCAACACCTCCCGAGCCGCCATCGTCGACCGGGCAGCCCTCGAACGCGCCCTGCGCGAGGGCTGGATCGCCGGCGCCGGTCTCGACGTCTTCGAGACCGAACCGCTCCCCGCCGACGACCCTCTGCGCTCCCTCCCGAACGTGCTCGCCACCCCGCACCTGGGCTATGTCACCGAGCGGAACTACCGCACCTTCTACACGGAGGCGGTGGAGGACATCACCGCCTTCCTCGCCGGCACCCCGGTCCGCACTCTGACACCCGGCTGAGCGGGTCCGGGCGCCCGCAGGCGAGGCCGCGTCAGCGGTAGCAGGTGGCGACCCCCGGGCGCCACGGGCAGGCCAGGGCGGCGAAACCGCCGTTGGCGGTGACGTCGACGGCGAGCGGGTCGCCGCCGCGCAGGACCCGTCGGTCCTGGACGAGGCCGTCGGCGCCGTCCCGGACCGTCTCGACCAGCCAGCGGCCGGAGCCCAGGGACAGCGGCACCTCGGCGGTGCGGGCCGCGCCGGCGTACACCCCGCCGACGAACCAGCGGTCGCCGCTGCGGCGTGCGAGCACCGCCTCCCGACCGGGCTGTCCGGCCAGGAGCCGGGTGTCGTCCCAGGCGGCGGGGACCTGGTCGAAGTAGGCGCGGGCGAGCGGGCGGGCGTCGTACGACTCGGGGGTGCCCGCGAACATCTGCAGGCCCGACTCGTAGGCGACGGAGAGCCCCACCTCGGCCGCGTCGGAGTTGGGGCGCAGTCCGACGCGCTGGAAGGCGCCGGGGGTGAAGTCCATGGAGCCGATGACGTTACGGGTGAAGGGCAGGGTGGTGAGGTGGGCGGCGGTGTTGGTGCGCTTCTCCTCGCCCGCGACGCCTTCCAGGGTCATCACGTGCGGCCAGGTGCGCTGGATGCCCTTGGGGATCGTGGAGCCGTGGAAGTTGACCAGGAGGTGGTGGGCGGCGGTCTCCGGGAGGATCGCGTCGTACCAGCGGAGCGTGGCCTGCGCCTCGGAGTCCATGAAGTCGATCTTGACACCCTTGACGCCCCAGCGTTCCAGGGTGGGCAGCCACCGGGCGCGTTCCTCGGCCGTGTCGAGGTCGCGCTGGTGGATCCAGACGATGATGCCGACCCCCCTGGCGCGCGCGTACGCGACGAGTTCGGGCATCCAGCTGTTGGTCTGCCAGTCCGGGTCGGTGGTGTCCCAGGCGTCCGACCTGAAGTACCAGCCCGCGTCGACGGCCTCGTAGGGCCAGCCGCGTTCGGCGGCGTAGTCGACGTACTCCTTCTGCGCCGCGAGGCTCTGGCCGGCCGGTCGGCCGCCGGCGAGCCAGGTCCACAGGGCGGTGCCGGGCCGGATCCAGGAAGGGTCACGGACCTTGGAGGCGGGGGCCAGGTCGTCGGTGAAGGTGGAGCCGGTGACGGTGGCGAGGTCGCCGGTGACCATGGCCCGCCAGGGGGTGGCGAGGGGGCCGTCGGTCCCGACCCGGTCGTCGGCGAGCCTGATCCGGTAGGTGCCCGTGCCCTGCTCGTGGGTGAGCCGGGCGCCGGAGTAGGCGCCGGTGAGGTCGGACTCGGCGAGCAGGGTGTAGCCGCCGTCGGTCGCGAACAGCGCCTGGTCCGCGTACGAGCCGGTGGGCGCGCTCGCGGCGGTGTACTGGACGAACTGCCCCTCGTTGTCGGCCCGGTAGGTGCCGAGCCAGGCCTGCGCGTCCGCCGGAAGGCTGAACGCGGACGTCTCGCCGAGCACGTCGCCGTACCCGGCGGGCAGGACGTACCGGTAGGCGACGCCGTCGGCGGAGGCGCGGACGACGAGGTCGAGCCGGGCACCGGCGGTGGTCGCGAACGACAGCCGGCTCTCGTCCATCCGCACCCGGCGCTCCAGCCGCTTGCCGGCCCTCGTCCGGTACCGCTCGTCGATCACCCTGTCCCTGCGGTGCAGGAAGCGCAGCCCCCGGGACAGGTCGGCCCGTTCGGTGACGATGCCGACGGGCGACGGCTCGATCACCGTACGGCCGCCGCGGGACACCGTCAGGCTCAGGGCGCCGGTGGTGGAGTCCAGGGACACCCGCGCGCGGGGTGCGTGCGCCGTCGCGGACACGGTCCAGGCGCGGTCGTGCGGTTCGGCCCGTGCGGGCACGGTGGTGAGCAGTGTGGCCATCAGCCCGGCGCAGAGCCCGGCGACCGCGGTCCTGATCGGAACCGCCATGAGAGTCCTCCCTGTTGCTGTGTACGTGGCCCTCGGACGGTGGCTTCTACGGCAGTCCCCAGGCGGCACCCGGCTCGCTGACGGCGACCGGCTCGATGACGAGGTCGGGCCGGGAGCCGGAGTGGACGAGGACCTCGCGGCCCTTGGGCAGGTCGATGGCGAGGGTGCCGTCGCCCAGGTCGTCGGTGCGGGCCGGTGTGCCGTCGTCGAGGAGGACGGTGAGGCGGCCGGCGAGCCCGTGCCGCAGCTTCAGCGGTTCACCGGCCAGGCTCCTGATCCGGATGAACCGGGTTGCCCCCGCCCTGCGGACGGCGCTGACCAGGAAGGCGCCCTGGGTGCGGAAGTCGTGCAGGGTCACGTCCGCCCAGGCGGAGGGGACGGCGGGGAAGACACGGATCACGCCGCCCCAGCTCTGGCAGAACATGTCGTGCAGCGACTGCGAGGCGGACAGCGGTGTCTCGATCACCGGACCGGCCTCGGTGTAGTGGGTGTTGGGCCGGCAGGGGTAGCGGGTGGTGGGGTCGAAGAACTTCCGCAGATAGCTGATCGCGGTGTCGCCGTCGCCGGTCATCGCGTACATCGACGCGGCTCCCGTGTAGCTGTAGCCCCGGTGGGCGCTGGGCAGCGCGTGCCAGCGGACGACCGACTTCGTGATCAGGTCACGGTTCTCGGGCTGCTCCCAGTTGACGAGGTACAGGGGATACACCATCAGCAGGTGCGAGTAGTGCCGGTGGGACTGCGCGTACGGGGTGTCGGCGCCGATCATGAAGCCGTTGCCGTCGACCGGGTACGGGGTGAGCCGGGTCAGCACCTCCTGCCAGCGCGGGATCAACTCGTCGTCCACACCGAGGAGTTCGGCGGAATCGATGAGCGTGCGGCAGCCCCAGCGGATGAGGGCCAGGTCGTAGTTGGTGTCCTGCGGCGGCACGACCGGATACTCGGGGGAGAGCGTGCTCGGCAGATGCAGCCTGCCGTCGCTGCCCGGGGTGAGGAAGTGCAGGTAGTAGTTGATCGCCCGGCGCAGTACCGGGAAGACCGTGTCGCGCAGCAAGGCCTGGTCCATGGAGTGCCGGTAGGTCAGCCACACGTTGTGCAGTGCCCAGGTGAGGTCGCCCACCTCGGCGCCGGTGCCCGGTCGGCCCACGTTCCGGGTGGCGAACATGTCCGAGCTGCGGCCGACACCGGAGCTGTCCGCGCGGTAGGCGGCCGGCACGTTGGCGATGAGCTGTTCCTGGTTCTGGCGCACGGTGGTGGCGAGCGAGTCGAGTTCCAGGTGGTTGGAGCCGTGGACGAGCCAGTACTCCAGCTGGACGTTGAGGTTCCACCACACCGCCGGCCACGGGGTCGGTTCCAGCCAGGGGCCGCAGGTGGCCATGGCGGGGCCGCCCGCGCGGCTGGCGGAGGCGACCTTGTAGAGCTGGATCCAGTGGAAGCTCTGCAGCCGTTCGTCGGGGAACGAGACGAAGCTCTTGGGGTAGAAGGCGTGCCACCAGTCGCGGTGCCGCCGGCGAAGGGTGTTGTACGACTTGGCGCGCCGGAGATGCCGTAGCGAGTCGGCCTCGGCGGCGGTCGTGGAGGGGGCGCTGTGGCCGACGGCGAGCAGCAGTTCGTCGCTGTCGCCCGAGCTGACGTGGCGGTAGGCGGTGGCGGTCTGGCCGCCGATGAGTGGCTGGAGCACCTGTTCGGTGCCGTCGGCGGTGGTCCGGGTCGTCCAGGGCGGGTGGGCGGTGTAGCCGGCGGGCGGGGCCTCGCTGATCCGCCGGGGGCTGACGGCCTCCTCGGGGTGGAAGGTCCAGACGACACGTTCGCCGCCGGCCGCCGTCACGCGGGTGGCCAGCACCTCGTCATGGACGAGGGCGGAGAGGGTGAGGGTGCCGGCGGTGGTGGTCACGGTGCCGGTCAGTTCGGCGTTCCACAGGCTCAGTCGCCAGTCGACGGCGGTGATGGTGCCGACCGGGTCGAGCGTGAGGTGGCCGACCGGCAGCCGGCAGGTGCCCCAGCCGCTGCCGAACTCGGGCCGGTGGTCCTGGACGCGGCCGTGCTGGACGGTGAACCGGATCCGGTTGGCGTCCGGTTCCTGATAGATCATGCTGCCGAGCAGCCCGTCGCCGAGGAACGGGCCCTCGTACCAGCGGGTGGGCAGTCTCCTCCAGCGCAGGTCCTGCTCGCGCAGGAACCGGTCCCAGGAGCCGTCGGTGGTCATGGTGTCGCGGAGTTGCCAGGGGCGTCTGCTCCCCGGGGCGGCCGGCGCATCGGCTCCGGTGGCCGGTGCCGCCGTCGGTAAGGGCGGTCCGGCATGGGCCGTTCCGGGCAGGGCCGCCGCTGCCGCGCCGCCCAACGCGGTGCCGATCACGGCACGGCGGGGCAGGGGGGAGTGCTTCCCCGACTGTGAGGTCATCATCGTCCTCCATACCTGACGGATCATCGATACATCGGGTGTATCGGCGAACCTAGGCAGGGCTGAGGGGTCTGTCAATGGGCCGGCCGATGGCAGGATCCCGTGCAACATGGGCCTGAATTAGCCTGTCTCGCCGGGGAATTGACCTCCATGCTCACTCTGGCACCTGGTCCAGACGTTTGCACTCCTCCGATGTTTCCTGTCGCGGAAGGACAAGGCTGATGAAGAGACGAACCGTCCTGCGGGCGGGAGCGGGTCTGCTGGCCGGCGGAACGGTCGCCGCTGCCCCCGCCGCCGACCCGACCGCCGTCCCGGCCCCACCCCCGACTGCCGTCCCGGCCGCCGACCCGACCGACGGCTGGACCCGGACCGCGTTCACGTACAGCTGGCACAAGCCCTGGAACCTCGACCTGAGCGACCGCCACAGCCACACCGGGGGCGTCCACCGTATGTGGGTGTACGCCACCGACGAGCCCTTCGAGCAGGGCAGCTCCACCGGCCCGCGCACGGAGATGCGCTGGAAGAACGACTACACCACCGGCGACCGCATGTGGGACGCCGACGTCTACCTCCCGGCCGGCACCGACCGCGCGTCCTTCGTCCAGATCCTGCGGACCCGACGCCCCTCGGGCACCCCGGCCACGGACATCATGCTCAACGTCCACGACACCGGCGGCGGCACCGTGCGCCGCTACGACGGCACGGTCCTCAAGACCGACGCCTACGACACCTGGTTCAACGTGAAGGTCGCCCACGAGGCGAGCGGCGGAACCGGCACCATCAAGGTCTATTTCGACAACGCCCTCGTCCTCACGGTCGCCGACCGCGGCCCCGCCACCCGCTACTTCAAGAACGGCGTCTACCACCACGGCTCCGGCCGCGCCGAGGCCCGCTTCCGCGACATCACCCATTGGGCCCGCTGACCGGGCGCGGCGCGGGAGCGCGGCGGCCGGCTCCCGCGCACCCGGGCACGGGTGCGCAGGTCACCGCCCAGTAGAGTGCGCCTCTGTCGTCCCCGAGAACCGTCCCCGATCCGCCCGAGGTACCGCGCAGTGACCCCCGCACGACCAGGACCGCCGTACGCCGTCACCGTCGTCGGGCTCGGCGCCGACGGCTGGCGCGGCCTCCCCGACGCCTCCCGGGCGGCGCTGCGCGAGGCCGGGGTCCTGATCGGTGCCCCCCGGCAGCTCGACCTGCTGCCGCCGCAGTGCGCGGGCGAGCGGATCACCTGGCCCTCGCCCCTGCGGCCCGCGGTCCCCGCCCTGCTCGCCGCGCACTCCGGCCGCCGGATCGCCGTACTGGCCAGCGGCGACCCCATGTTCTACGGCATCGGCCGCGCCCTCGCCGAGGAGGCCGGCGACCGGCTGCGCGTCCTGCCGCACCCCTCCTCCGTCTCCTACGCCGCCGCCCGCCTCGGCTGGCCGCTGGAGGACGTCGAGGTCGTCACGCTCGTCGGCCGGCCCGCCGCCCGCCTGGCCACCGCCCTGCACGACGGCCGACGGCTCCTCGTGCTCAGCGCGGACGCCGGTACACCTGCCGAGGTCGCGGCCCTGCTGCGGGACCGGGGCTTCGGACCGAGCCGGATGCGGGTCCTGGAACAGCTCGGCGGCGAGAAGGAGCGGACGGGCGAGGAGACCACCGCCGACGACTGGGAGCCCGCGCACCCGCCCGGCGACCCCCTCAACATCGTCGCCGTCGAGTGCCGACGGGCCCCGGACGCCCTCCGCCTCGGTGCCGGGCCCGGCCTCCCCGACGAGGCGTACGAGCACGACGGGCAGCTCACCAAGCGGTACGTCCGCGCCGCCACGCTGGCCGCGCTGGCCCCGGCACCCGGCGAACTCCTCTGGGACATCGGCGGCGGCTCGGGCTCGATCGCGATCGAGTGGATGCGCACGCACCCCACGTGCCGCGCGCTCACCGTCGAACGCGACCCGGTGCGCGCCGCACGCATCACCCGCAACGCCGACCGGCTCGGCGTGCCCGGCCTGCGGGTCGTCACCGGGGCCGCGCCCGCCGCCCTGGCCGAACTGCCGCCGCCCGACGCCGTGTTCATCGGCGGCGGGCTCACCGCGCCCGGCCTCCTCGACGCCTGCCGGCAGGCCCTGCCGCCGGGCGGGCGGCTGGTCGCCAACACCGTCACGCTGGAGTCCGAGGCAGTCCTCGCCGCAGCCCACCGCCGCCACGGCGGGGAGCTGGTGCGGCTCTCCGTGGCGCACGCCGTGCCCGTGGGCGGCTTCACCGGATGGCGGCAGGCGATGCCGGTGACCCAGTGGGCCGTACGCAGGACCAGTCTCGACACCGCCGACACCGCCGACACCGCTTCGGGAGCAGACAGATGACCGTGTACTTCATCGGCGCCGGCCCCGGTGCCGCCGACCTGATCACGGTCCGGGGCGCCCGCAGGCTCGCCGCCTGCGGGGTCTGCCTGTACGCGGGCAGCCTCGTCCCGCGCGAACTGCTGGCGGAATGCCCGCCGGACGCACGGCTGGTGGACACCGCTCAGCTCGATCTGGACCAGATCACCGCCGAGCTGGTGCGCGCGCACGAGGAGGGTCACGACGTGGCCCGGCTGCACTCGGGGGACCCGTCCGTGTTCAGCGCGGTCGCCGAGCAGATGCGGCGGCTGGACGCGGCGGGAGTGCCGTACGAGGTGGTGCCGGGGGTGCCCGCGTTCGCCGCCGCGGCGGCGGCGCTGAAGCGGGAGCTGACCGTGCCGACGGTCGGGCAGACCGTCATCCTCACGCGGATCGCGCAGCGGGCCACGGCCATGCCGGCGGGTGAGGATCTGGCCACGCTAGGCCGGAGCGGGGCGCTGATCGTGCTCCACCTGGCCGCGCGGTACGTGGACCGGGTCGTGGAGGAGCTTGTGCCGCACTACGGGGCGGACTGTCCTGCCGCGGTCGTCGCGTATGCCTCGCGGCCCGACGAGCTGATCCTGCGGGGGACGTTGGAGGAGATCGCCGGGCAGGTGAAGGCGGCGGGTGTGCTGCGTACGGCTGTGATCATGGTCGGGCGGACGCTGGGGGCGGAGCAGTTCCGGGACAGCCACCTGTACTCGCCGGAGCGGGACCGGCACGGGTGTTGATGGGCGGGGTGGGTGCGTTGTCGGGTGCGGGTGCGTGGGGCTTCTCGCGCAGTTCCCCGCGCCCCTGAAAGCACCAGGCCCTGCGCGGGAAGCCCCACCGGACCCGATCGG
>NZ_JBSFCF010000050.1:43923-65529 GCF_053593335.1 Streptomyces sp. NPDC002324 | reverse complement strand
CTGAAGACCCAGCTCCCGCAGCCCTGCTTTTCAGGGGCCCGGGGAACTGCGCGACCAGCCCCCCCCACGCCCCCGCGCCCGGCCACGCGGGCCCCCCCCCCCCCCCCGACCGTTCGTCACGCTTCCGCCGTCTCGGCTTCCACCCCCGCTTCCTTGGCCTTCGCCGCGCTGTCGATAGCGGCGAGCGACCTACGGGCCTGGTTACGGTCCGTCGTGTACCAGAAGTCGGGCAGTGACGCCTTCAGGTAGCTGCCGTACCGCGCGGTCGCCAGCCGCTGATCCAGTACGGCGACCACGCCACGGTCTCCCTGCGCCCGTACGAGGCGGCCGGCCCCCTGGGCCATCAGCAGGGCCGCGTGGGTGGCGGCGACGGCCATGAAGCCGTTGCCGCCCGCCTCCTCGACGGCCTTCTGCCGGGCACTCATCAAGGGGTCGTCGGGGCGCGGGAAGGGAATCTTGTCCATGACGACCAGCTGACAGCTGGGACCCGGCACGTCGACGCCCTGCCAGAGCGACAGCGTGCCGAAGAGACAGGTCTTCGGGTCGGCCGCGAAGCCCTTGATCAGCTCGCCGAGCGTCTCCTCGCCCTGGAGCAGGATCGGGTACTCGGGGATCCGGACCCGCAGTTCCTCCGCCGCCAGTTGGGCGGCCCGCATCGAGGAGAACAGACCGAGGGTCCGGCCGCCCGCCGCCTGGATCAGCTCGGTGAGCTCGTCCAGCATGTCCGCCCGGTCGCCGTCCCGCGCGGGGCGCGACAGATGCTTGGCGACGTAGAGGATGCCCTGTCTCGGGTAGTCGAACGGCGATCCGACGTCCACTCCCTTCCACTGCGGAAGGTCGTCCCCCTCGGTGCCCTCCGGCGCCAGACCCAGTGAAGCGCCGACGCCGTTGAAGTCGCCGCCCAGCTTGAGCGTGGCCGAGGTCAGGGTGACCGAACGGTCCGCGAAGAGTTTCTCCCGGAGGAGACCCGACACGGACATCGGGGCGACGCGCAGGGACGCGCCGAAC
Organism: Streptomyces sp. NPDC002324; assembly: GCF_053593335.1. Taxonomy (NCBI): domain Bacteria; kingdom Bacillati; phylum Actinomycetota; class Actinomycetes; order Kitasatosporales; family Streptomycetaceae; genus Streptomyces; species Streptomyces sp. NPDC002324. The sequence goes on along the minus strand of NZ_JBSFCF010000050.1, from coordinate 64,521 downwards.
CGGTCATGGCGTTCGTACCAGACGACGTCCCACTCGGAGCCGTTGCTGATCCGCTCCGCCACGTCGTGCACGCTCTCCACGGCCGCCAGCGCCTGCTTGCGCACGGCGTCCTCGTCCTGGACGGACTTGTCGCGCGTGCTGCCGATCGCCGAGATCACCGTGCGGGCGGCGTCACGCAACGCCATGAGGACGTAGGCCAGATCCTCGGGGACCTCCTCCAGACGGCCCGGCAGAGCCAGCTCCATGACCCTCTCGAACCCCTCGGCGGCGGTCTGGAGCTGGTCGGCGGCCTTCTCGTTGACGAGCTTCGCCGCCCGCTTCACAGCACGGTTGACCTGGCCCGGGGTGAGCTCGCCGGTCGCCACGCCGGTCACCCGTGACACGAGTTCGTGCGCCTCGTCCACGATCAGCACCTCGTGCTGCGGGAGGACCGGCGCCCCCTCGATGGCGTCGATCGCGAGCAGCGCGTGATTGGTGACGACCACTTCGGCCAGCTTGGCCCGCTCCCGGGCCATCTCGGCGAAGCACTCGGCGCCGTACGCGCACTTCGATGCCCCCAGACACTCCCGGGACGACACGGAGATCTGAGCCCACGCCCGGTCGGAGACGCCCGGGGTGAGGTCGTCACGATCGCCGGTCTCGGTCTCCTGCGACCAGTCCCGCAGCCGCAGCAGGTCCTGGCCCAGCCTGCTGGAGGGTGCGGCCGCCTCGAACTGGTCGAAGAGGCCCTCCTCCTCGTCCTGGGGCACGCCTTCGTTCAGGCGGTGCAGGCACAGGTAGTTCGACCGGCCCTTGAGCATCGCGAACTCGGGGCGGCGGCGCAGCAGAGGGTGCAGCGCGTCGACCGTTCTCGGCAGGTCCCGCTCCACGAGCTGGCGCTGCAGCGCCAGAGTCGCCGTCGCCACGACGACGCGCTCTCCCTGCGCGAGTGCGGGCACCAGGTAACCGAGCGACTTTCCGGTACCGGTGCCCGCCTGGACCAGCAGATGGGAGCCGTCGTCGATCGCCTCCGCGACGGCTTCGGCCATGGTCACCTGGCCGGGGCGCTCCATACCGCCGACAGCGGCGACGGCGGCGTGCAGGAGTTCGTGGAGTGAGGGCTTCGTCATAGCGCGACCACCCTACGGCTCACCACTGACAAACGGGTTATCCAGGCGGAAGCACGGGGCGTGAGGTGCGGGATCAAGGCCGTTTCTCTTCGTCGGGCCAGGCGGATTCTCGAAGGCGGGACATCTCGTCGACGGTGATCGGGAACCGGACCGGCGCGGGCGGTGTACCAAAAGTGACGGCGTCACAGGAGATCCACATCGGATCTACATCAGATCGCGAAGGAGCCGGTCTCTGATCATGAGGGCGGCCCGCTTGTCGGGCAGGTCGACCTCTGCGGAGAACCGAAAACCGGCGCTCAGGAACGCGGAGACGGAGGGAAAGTTGCGAAGGTCGGGTTCCGCCACGACGCGGGCGCAGGAAGGTCTTCTGTCGAGGACGAGATCGGCCACGGCGCGGAGCAGGGTGGTTCCCAGACCCCGCCCCCGGTCGGCCACGGGTCCGATGAGGAGGTGGACTCCCGTGTCGTGGGGACGGGCGGGGTAATGGCGGGCGATGGGGTCGAGGTCTGCCCGGTAGATCTCCCAGTAGCTCATGGGGGTGCCGTCCAGCATTCCGAGACAGGGCACGCTGCGGCCGTCACCGGAGAGCTGGGTGCGGACGTGGTCCGCGGTCACGTCCTCGGGTCCGGCGAGCTGCCAGTAGGAGGCCACGGTCGAGTCGTTCATCCAGCGGGAGATCAGCGGGAGCTCCCGTGCGAGGCGAACAGGGACCAGGTGCAGGGTGCCTGCGGGGGTGACGACCGGCCCCCAGTCGGCGAGGTGGTCGAGCAGTTCGCCGTCGGCCCGGGGGCCTTGGTGCGCCGGTTCGGTCTCACCGCCGCGCGCGCCGCCGTCCTCGGACAGCAGGGCGAGGAAGTCGTCGGGCAGGCGCAGTTCGAGCGTGTCCTCATTGTTCGCCGAGGCCGAGGCTGGGCCGGTGTCGGTGCTCGCGTCGGTGCTCGCGTCGGTGGGAGCCACGGCGACGTTCCTCTCAGGAGATCGGGTGGGTCATGTTCCTCGGGGCCGGAGGGAGTCGGGATGACGAAGCCGAGCGGGGCCGCACAGCGGCGAACGGCCCGGTCAGCGATGGAGGGGGTTGGCGATGGTGACGTAGACGGACTGACTGTCGACGGGGCCGACGAGTTCGTCGAGGCCATGCAGGCGGGTCAGGAGGTTGGCTTTGCAACGCAGAACAGGTGAGTCGAGCAGCCGGGCCGGCAGGGTGGTGTTCATTCGGCCGGGGCCGGTGGCCGCGTGCGAGAGGAAGCGGCGGAAGGCGGCCAGCAGCAGTCGCTCGTCCCCGAGGCGTTGCGAGCCGAACGCACCGATCAGGCCGAGCACGTTGTTGATGCCGAGGTAGTAGGCGAACCGTTCGTCGGCTACCTCGTCGGAGACGAAGGTGTCGCTGCGCTCGCCGATGCCGGGCAGTCGGGCTGCGAGATCCGCGCGGCGGGACTCGCGGAAGTAGTAGCCCTGGTTGTCGCGGTACCGGCCACCGATGGGCCAGCCGTCCGGGTCCAGCAGGACGAGCGTGTTCTGCTGGTGGGCTTCGAGGGCGATCCCTGCCTCGCCGTCCAGCCACAGCACGGGCCGCACGACCTGTTCCAGATAGCGCAGGAACCACTCGACGACGACGGCTCCTCGGGGCCGGCCGATGCGTCCGGCGAGGCGGGTCACGACATCGGCGAGTCGCGACCCGACGGTGAGGTGCTTTTCCTGAGCGGTGTCGGGGCCCTGCCGGAGGGTGTTGACGGGGTACTGCGGCTGATGCCCCTCGGAGCTGTCGTGTTGCGTACCGCGATGGTCCGCGCAGTGGGGGGCTCGCCACTCGGCATGGGGGTACGGCCTCGGTGAGACGAGCCCCGCGACACAGGCCACGTCGTCCGTCGGGCCGAACGGGTTGTGCCGGACGATCACGTCCAGGCCGGGCAAGGGGCCGCCGTCCGGTGCGGTGACGCCCAGCCACGCCGGGTCACGGACGATGTCGAACCGGGGGTGGGACGCCTGCCACTGCGCGGTCAGGCCGGTGCGGAGCAGGCGGTGGACCTCGACACCGCGGTGCAGTTCCTTGCGGAGGTTCTCGCGACAGGAGTTGGTGATGCGCAGGCCCAGCGAGAGCTTCAGCATCGCGGGGGCGTGATTGCGGTGAACGGTGCGAACGGAGGAGGTGGGGTGCCATGGGTCGCCGTGCGGTCCCAGGTCCTTGAGCAGGCCGGCGTCGAACAGAGCGGCGACGGCCGGGCGACGGCGGATCTCGCGAAGTTGCCAGGGGTGCACGGGCAGGGCGCCATGGCCTTCCGGCAGTGGCAGTCCCGGACCTGCCAGCCGAGCGGTCAGCTGTTCGGCGCGGACAGCACGACCGCGCTCGGTCCATGCCGAGTCGGCCGACATGACCGAGGGGGCGATCGCCAACCAATGCAGGGGAAAGGAGCCACGCAACTCCGGTGAGTAGAACCGCGCTTCGAGCTCCGAGAGGCCCTCCCGGCTTTTCGGGGTCGGATGCAGGGGGTGGCCGAGGACGAGAGCCTGCTCGGCAGCGAGGAATCGGCCCGGACCGTCGGCGGGCCCGACCCGGCGCTCGGCGATGAACATGGCGACGCGTCGGGTGGAGTCGGCGACTCGTCCGACCAGATCGAGTGGGTCGAGCTGATCGGGCTGGTCGAACTGTCCGGATCGGCCGGGCCGGTCGACGGGGGCGGGCCGGTGGGAGGGCCCGTGTGGATGGTCGAGCCGGGTGAGCGCATCGGTGCTCTCCGGGCCGCTCGTGGGGCATGGGGGTGTGGTGGGGGCGTGCGTCGCTGTGGGTCGGGGCTCGTGCGTGTCCGTCCTGAGCGGGCCTCGCGCCGTCGCCTCACCGACCAGCAGAGCCGCCACTTTCGCCGCGTCGAGAAGGGATGGGCTCTCGGGGGTGTCGGCGAGGCGTGGCGGACCGAAGCGGTGCCAGCCGCTGAGGGACCAGTAGCGCACGGGGGCGAGGAGCGCCGTGGCGCTTGTGGGGAGGGGGATGCGGAGGGTGCCGTCGTGGGGGGAGGTGAGGTCGTGCTCGCGTACCCAGCAGCGCAGGAGATTCTCGATCGCTGCGGCTTGGGCCGCGGTGTGCGGGTCGGGGTGGAGCAGAGGGTCGGTGAGGGGGCTGTCCGGCGACTCGCTGGTGCGGGCTTCGTCGGCCTGGCCGGGGGCCGGTTGAAGCCGGTCGACACGTGGTGGGACCGGTGTGCGAGTGGGCGCAGCTTGGCGAGGGACCGGAGCCACGGGGTACGGAAGCGGCTCGTCTCGCCAGGGTTCCGGCTCGGTGCGGCACGGCGTTGGTTCGGCCTGGCCGGACAAGGGCTCAGCGTGACCGGATCCCGGTTCAGGTTGCCCGAGCCGCTGCCCGACCGGAGCGGCCCCTCGATGAGCCTGGCCGTGTGCCGGGGCGGCCGAGCCCGCGCCCGGGGCGGCCGTGCCGAAGCCCACGGTGGTCTGGCCGGAGCCCAGGGCGGCGAGGTCGGACTTCGGCTCGACCTGCCCGAACCCCGGTGCGACCTGCCCGAACCCCGGTCCGACCTGGTCGGACCTCGTTTCCACATGAGCGGGCGACTGTTCGTCGCCGGGCTGGCCAGGGGTGAGGGGAGTGCGGTTGTTCGTGTCGTGATCGTGGGTGCGGGCCTCGGGGGCTGGCGGCGGCTTCAAGGCGGTTCCTGGGGTTGCTCGTGCGGGAGGGCAGTCGCGGGCGTGTGCGGTCGAGCGGGACCGGGTGCTTGTGCGGAGGTGGAAGGTGGTGCGGACGGCGGGCTGTGGAGGGAGGCGAGGCGATGGTGTTTCCGGGGCTCTTTCGGTGGAGTCTGGGGGTGGTGGCCGGGCGGGCCGGTGCCTGGGGTGCGTGGCTGGTTCGCGGACGAGGTGGGGGCTGTATCGGGCGGAGTGGCGCGTGGACTCGGTGCTCAGCCGCCGGGCGGGTCTGCGGGGCCTCCGGCTTGTTCGGGCTGCCGGCTCACCGGGACGCGGTCCTCGGCGGCGGCCGCTACCGAAGCGATCGCGTCCGTCAAACGGTCGAGTACGGCGTCCGCCTGTTCGTCGGTGATCGTGAGAGGCGGGAGGAGGCGGACGACGCCGGCGTGGCGGCCGCCGAGTTCGACGATCAGGCCACGGCGAAGGCACTCGCGCTGGACCGCGGCGGCGAGGCTGGGGGCGGGCGGGGGCGGGCCCGGGTCGCCGGAGGGAAAGGAGGCTCCCGGGGTGACCATCTCGATGCCGAGCATCAGCCCCCGTCCTCGTACATCGCCGACGCAGGCGAAGTGGTCGGCGAGGCCACGGAGTTGGGTGAGCATGCGGGCGCCGAGAGAGTCGGCACGTGCGGCGAGGCCGTTCTCCCGGACGTGGGCGAGGGTGGCGGTTCCGGCGGCCATGGCCAGCTGGTTGCCGCGGAAGGCGCCCGTGTGGGCGCCCGGTCGCCAGACATCGAGGTCGTCGCGGTAGACCACGAGGGCCAGCGGGAGGCTGCCACCGATGGCCTTGGACAGGACCATCACATCGGGGACGACGCCGCTGTGCTCGACGGCCCAGAACCGGCCGGTGCGGCCCACACCGGTGTGGATCTCGTCGGCGATCAGCGGGATCGAGCGCGCGGCGGTGATCTCACGCATACGGCGAAGCCAGTCGTCCGGCGCCGGGTTGACACCGCCCTCACCCTGCACCGGTTCGAGGATCATGCCCGCGGGCCGCGGTACGCCGGACGTGACGTCGTCGAGGACCGACTCGGTCCAGCGGGAGGCGAGTTCGGCACCGCGTGCACCGCCGACACCGAAGGGACAGCGGTAGTCCTGGGGGTAGGGCAGACGTGTCACCCGTGCGTCGTGGACGCCTCCGGACGCCTCCGGTGCCTCGGCAGTCGCGCCGTGGTGGGCACCGGTGAAGGCGAGCATTCCCGTGCGTCCGGTCGCCGCCCGGACCAGGGTGACGGCCACCTCGACCGCGTCCGTGCCGGCGGGTCCGCAGAACTGGACGCGGGCGCGGTCCGCGAGCCCCGGGGGAAGGGTACGGAACAGCTCGGTGGTGAAGGCGTCCTTGACCGGAGTGGCCAGGTCGAGGACGTGCAACGGAGCGCCCGAGTCGAGCACCTTCCGGATGGCTTCGAGGACGACCGGGTGGTTGTGGCCGAGGGCGAGGGTGCCCGCGCCGGACAGGCAGTCGAGATAGCGGCGGCCGTCGGCGCCCTCGATGGTCAGCCCGCGTGCGCGCACGGGCACGATGGGCAGGGCGCGCGCGTAGGTGCGCGCCGCCGACTCTCGGGCGGTCTGCCGCCGCAGGATCCCCTCGTGCGTCGAGCGCGCGCCGGCGTGTTCCCGTCGTGTGCGCGCCCGTTCGTCCTCGTGTCCCGAACGCGCGCGCTCGGGCTCACGCCCCACCGGCGTCACCGCAGACTCGGTCACCGCCACGACTGCACTTCCTCCCGCTGTTCGAAGGCGAGTTGGCAGGGGTCACCGAGCACCGGCGGGTCCCCCGCACCTACCAACGACGGGACTCGCACGGGGAAGCGGGTGGGACGAAGATCCTTGCCGTGACGGAACCGTTGCCGTTCCATCGGATGTCCCCCACAACGACCGCATAGTGTGTGGTGCCGTTCCGCAGGACGCGGCTCGGCGGGATTCGTGGCGAGCCGCGCGTACGGCTACTGCGTACGGCGATCACGTAGGACGACCACGTGGGACGACCTCGTAGGACGACTACGTACGAAGAAACCGAGGTACGGAGCCGCGCGATGCCGTGTCGCTTACGTACAAGGAGGCGGTGGCGCGCGGATGACCGTGCGCGATCCGCTTCGGCAGCACAGAGTTCTCACACGCCCCAGGGGGAGTTCAGACCATGCGACCCATACGACCGCTCTTCACCGCTCGTCGTGGGAGGAGCACGCGCCGCAGAACCTCCCCCGTCGTGGCCGCGGTCGGCCTTGCCACGGTTCTGTCCTTGACCGCCACCGCGTGCGGTTCGGGTGACACCACGGCCAACGCCGACGCGTCGGCGTCCGCGCAGGACAGCGGCAGCGCGGGCGACGGCAAGATCCGGATTCCGGACGACATCAAGGACAAGCTCAAGGAACACGGGATCGATCTCGACAAGTGGCGGGGCGGTGCCTGGAAGAACTGGAACAAGGACGACTGGCTGCGCGAGGCCGAGGACTACGTCAACCCGATCATCGAGGACCTGTGGGACCCGGATCGGATGCGGGACGCCGAGGAGCCGGAGAAGGAGGTCGACGAGAGCGATCTCACCGGTGACCAGGGCGTGACCGACCCGACGCCGCGGCCCGTCGACGCCACGGCGGTGTCGGCGAAGTACCACGCGAACGTCCCCGAGGCGGGCAAGGTGTTCTTCGACGCGCCCGAAGGCACCATGGTCTGCTCGGCGACCGTGGTCCAGGACCCGGCCAACCCGGGCAAGTCCAACATGGTGTGGACGGCCGGCCACTGCGTGCACGCCGGAAAGGCGGGCGGCTGGTACCGCAACATCGCCTTCGTGCCCTCGTACAACGACAGTGGCAGGTCGGCGTCGGAGCGAGCGACCGCCACCAAGGAGGAGGTCGCTCCGTACGGGGTCTGGTGGGGTGACTGGGCGCAGACCTCGGACCAGTGGATCGAGCAGGGCGGTCAGACGGGCGGTGACGGTGCGCCGTACGACTTCGCGGTGATCCATGTGACGCCGGAGGAGGGCAGCGGGGGCAAGTCGCTGGAGGAGATGGTCGGTTCGGCCCTGCCGGTGGACTTCGACGCGCCGGCCGTGCCGCAGGTGAAGAGCATCACGGCGACGGGGTACCCGGCCGGGGCTCCGTACGACGGCGAGACGATGTACCAGTGCCAGGACAAGCCCGGCCGGTTCTCGCTCGTCGAGTCCGACCCGACGATGTACCGCATCGGCTGCTCCATGACCGGCGGTTCGTCCGGCGGCGGCTGGGTGGCGACCGGTTCGGACGGGCAGCCCGCGCTGGTGTCCAACACCTCCATCGGTCCGGCGAGCGCCGGCTGGCTGGCGGGGCCGAGGCTGGGCAAGGAGGCCGAGGGTGTGTACCAGGCGGTGAGTGACAAGTTCGCGCGGTGACGCCGGGCAGGCGCTGACGGCAGCGTCACGCTCGCATGCCGAAGGCCCGCCCCCCTTGGCGGAGGGGGGCGGGCCTTCGGGTCGCGTTGCGGTTGCGGGTTCGGTGGGGCTTCTCGCGCGATTCCCCGCGCCCCTGCAAGACCAGGCCTGCGGGCCCGGAAGGCGACGACCCCGCTCCCCTGAAAGCAGGGGCGCGGGGAACTGCCCGGGGAAACTGCGCGAGCAATCCCACGCACCCGCACCCGACACCCGCAGGCGAACGGTCGGACCTCAGACGATCAAAGCGTCGCCGCCGGGACGTACGGCGCCAAGTCGGCCGCCAGCTCCTCGTGCACCCGGGCCTTGAGCAGGGTGCCCTCCGGGGTGTGCTCCTCGGAGATCACCTCGCCCTCGGTGTGGGTGCGGGCGACGAGCTTGCCGTGGGTGTACGGCACGAGCGCCTCGATCTCGACCGAGGGACGCGGCAGTTCGTTGTCGATCAGGGCGAGGAGTTCCGCGATGCCCTGGCCGGATCGGGCCGAGACCGCGATGGAGCGCTTCTCGACCCGCAGCAGCCGCTGCAGCGTCAGCGGGTCGGCCGCGTCCGCCTTGTTGATCACCACGATCTCGGGGACCTTGGTCGCGCCCACGTCACGGATGACCTCGCGCACGGCGGCGAGCTGCTCCTCCGGCGCGGGGTGCGAGCCGTCGACCACGTGCAGGATCAGGTCGGCGTCACCGACCTCCTCCATCGTGGAGCGGAACGCCTCGACGAGGTGGTGCGGCAGGTGGCGTACGAAGCCGACCGTGTCCGCCAGCGTGTACAGCCGCCCGCTCGGGGTCTCAGCCCGGCGCACGGTCGGGTCGAGGGTCGCGAACAGGGCGTTCTCCACCAGCACACCCGCGCCCGTGAGGCGGTTGAGCAGGGAGGACTTGCCGGCGTTGGTGTAACCGGCGATGGCGACCGAAGGCACCTTGTTCCGGCGGCGCTCCTGACGCTTGATCTCGCGGCCGGTCTTCATCTCCGCGATCTCCCGGCGCATCTTCGCCATCTTCTCGCGGATCCGTCGGCGGTCCGTCTCGATCTTGGTCTCACCGGGACCACGGGTGGCGAGGCCACCGCCCTTGCCACCGCCCATCTGACGGGACAGTGACTGACCCCAGCCGCGGAGCCTCGGCAGCATGTACTGCATCTGCGCGAGCGCGACCTGCGCCTTGCCCTCACGGGACTTGGCGTGCTGGGCGAAGATGTCGAGGATCAGGGCCGTACGGTCGATGACCTTGACCTTGACGACGTCTTCGAGATGGATGAGCTGGCCGGGGCTCAGTTCACCGTCGCAGATGACGGTGTCCGCGCCCGAGTCGAGGACGACGTCCCGCAGCTCGTTGGCCTTGCCGGAGCCGATGTAGGTGGCCGCGTCCGGCTTGTCGCGGCGCTGGATCACGCCGTCGAGCACGAGCGCGCCCGCGGTCTCCGCGAGGGCGGCCAGCTCGGCCAGCGAGTTCTCCGCGTCCCGCACGGTTCCCGTGGTCCAGACACCGACGAGTACGACGCGCTCCAGGCGGAGCTGGCGGTACTCGACCTCGGTGACGTCCTCGAGTTCGGTGGAGAGGCCCGCGACACGGCGCAGAGCCGCGCGGTCGGAGCGGTCGAACTGGTCGCCGTCCCGCTCTCCGTCGATCTCGAAGCTCCAGGCGACGTCCTCTTCCATCAGGGCATCGGCCCGAAGATTCTCGGGGTTGTTCTGCGCGAAGGCGCTCTGTGCGGCCTGGGAAGGGGAAGAAGAGGAGGTCATTGGGTCCTTACGTCGATAGGGATACCGAAGGGCGGCGGATCACGAAAACGGATCGCGACCTGTCAAGGGTGACAACGCCCGGGGCTTCCGGGAGATTCCCCCGTCGCCGACCCGAAGATGGTCGCACGGTACGCCCCGTCTCGTCACCCGGGTTATTTCCCGTCCATACCGGGGCGGGCCACACCCCCGTACCGAGGCCACACCCCGACTTGGTCCCGGCTACCCCTTCGCCGGCGTCGCCGACGCCGGGGCCGGCGCCGGGGCCGACTTCCAGTCGGGGTGGCCCGGCATCGGCGGCGTCCGCACCTCGTACAGCCAGGCGTGGAAGAACTGGCCCAGGTCGCGTCCGGCGATCACGGAGGCGAGGTCCCGGAAGTCGGCGGTCGAGGCGACACCGTCCCGGTGGACGGTGACCCAGGCCCGCTGCAGCCGGTCGAAGGCGGGGGCGCCGATCTCCTGGCGCAGGGCGTAGAGGAAGAGCGCGGCCCCGTCGTAGACGTTGGCCCGGAAGATGCCGATCTTCTGGCCGTCCTTGGCCTCCTTGGGTGCGGCGGGTGGGCCCCCGGCGGTCCGCCAGCGGTCGGAGGCGCCGTACGCGGCCTTCATCCGCGCCTCCAGCGTCCTGCCCGCGACCTCCTCGGCGTACAGGGCCTCGTACCAGGTGGCGTGTCCCTCGTTGAGCCACAGGTCGGACCAGGTGCGGGGGCTGACGCTGTTGCCGAACCACTGGTGGGCCAGCTCGTGCACCATGATCGACTCGACGTACCACTTCGGGTACTCGGGCCGGACGAACAGCTCGCGCTCGAAGAGGGAGAGGGTCTGCGTCTCCAGCTCGAACCCGGTCTGCGCCTCGGCGATCAGCACGCCGTACGTCTCGAAGGGGTACGGGCCGACCCTGTCCTCCATCCACTCGATCTGGGCGGGGGTCTTCCTGAGCCACGGTTCGAGCTTCTCGCGGTCCTTCGCGGGGACGACGTCGCGCACGGGCAGGCCGTGCGGTCCGGTCCGGCGCAGGACCGCGGAGCGGCCGATGGAGACCTGGGCCAGTTCGGTGGCCATGGGGTGCTGGGTGCGGTAGGTCCAGGTGGTGGTTCCGGCGGCGCGGTCCGTGCCGGTGGCGAGGCCGTTGGAGACGGCCGTGTAGCCGTCGGGCACGGTGACGCGGACGGTGAACATGGCCTTGTCGGAGGGGTGGTCGTTGCACGGGAACACCACGTGCGCCGCGTCGGCCTGGTTGGCCATCGCGAGCCCGTCGGCGGTCTGCAGCCAGCCGCCCTCCTCGCTCCCCGTGTACACGGGGTCGCTGGTGTGCCGCACGGTGATGCGGGTGCGGCTGCCCTCGGGGAGCGGCTCCGAGGGTGTGATCACCAGATCCTCGCCCGCGCTGGTGAAGGCGGCGGGTTCCCCGTCGACCTCGACGGAGCCGACCTTGCCGTGCGAGAAGTCGAGGTTGACCCGTTCCAGACGGGAGGTCGTCCGGGCGTCGATCGTGGTGACGGCCGTGAGCGGCTCCCGGTTGCTGCCGGGGTAGCTGAAGGAGAGGTCGTACGACCGCACGTCGTATCCGGGGTTGCCGAGGTGCGGGAAGAGGCGGTCGCCGACGCCGAGGGGCACGGCGGGCGTAGGGGCGCTCGCGGCGATCAGACAGACGGAGACGGCGGAGGCGAGCAGCGCGGCCTGGACGCGGCGGCTCCTGGAGCGTGGGATGAGCGGCATGGACCACCGCTACCAGCGCGCCCGCACCGTGCGCGGCCGACGCGCAGCGGTCCCACCCGAACGAGCGGCCGGCCGTCCGCCGGGCCGCCTTCACCCCCGGGGGTCACGGCCCGTCCGCGCGGTGGTCACTGGGCGGCCGCCGCCTGGTGCTGGGCCCGGCCCACGTCGTACACGCCGGGTACGTTCCGCATGGCCCGCATCAGGTCGGGGAGGTGGGCGGCGTCCGGAAGTTGAAGCGTGTAGGTGTGGCGGACGCGCTGCTGGGTCGGCGGCTCGACGGTGGCGGAGACGATGGCGACGCCCTCCAGGGCGATGGCCTCGGTGAGGTCGGCGAGCAGGTGGGGCCGCTGGAAGGACTCGGCGACGAGGGTGACCCGGAACTCGGTGGTGTCCCCCCAGCGCACCTCGATCTCCGGGCGCCCGAGGTTCTTCATGCGGGTGACGGCGGGGCAGGCGACGCGGTGCACGGTCACCACTCCCCCGCGGACGGCGAAGCCGGTGACCTCGTCGGGCGGTACGGGCGTACAGCAGCCGGCGAGACGTACCGCCGCCCCGGGCCTGTCGACGACGACCACGGCACCGACGGTGTCGGAGGTGGCGGCGGGCTCGTCGATGGCGGGGCGCAGGGCCGGTGTCCCGTCCTTGCGCGCGTCGTCGTGCTCCTCGTGCCCCTCCTCGGTGGCGGGGGCGGGATGGGTGGCGAGCCAGCGCTGGATGGCGATGCGCGCGCCGGGCGTGTGGGCGTGCTCCAGCCACTCCCTGGAGGGCTCGGAGGCCGGGTCCTGGCCCATGAGGAGCTGGACGGTGTCGCCGTCCTTCAGGACGGTGCTCAGTCTCACCAGGCGGCCGTTGACGCGGGCGCCGATGCAGGCGTGCGCGTCCTCGCCGTACTGCGCGTACGCCGCGTCCACGCAACTGGCGCCCTCGGGGAGCCCCAACGTGCCCCCGTCGGGCCGGAAGACGGTGATCTCGCGGTCCTGGGCGAGGTCCTCGCGCAGGGTGGACCAGAACATGTCCGCGTCCGGTGCCGCCTCCTGCCAGTCGAGGAGCCGGGAGAGCCAGCCGGGGCGGGTGGGGTCGATGCGCTCGCCCTCCCCGTCGGTCTGCTCCTCCGCGGGGGCGGCGTAGGGATTGCCCAGCGCGATGACGCCGGCCTCGGCGACCTTGTGCATCTGGTGGGTGCGGATGAGGACTTCGGCGACCTGACCGTCGGCGCGGGCGACGGCGGTGTGCAGCGACTGGTAGAGGTTGAACTTCGGTACGGCGATGAAGTCCTTGAACTCCGAGACCACGGGCGTCAGACAGGTGTGCAGTTCGCCGAGGACCGCGTAGCAGTCGGCGTCCTCGCCTACGAGGACCAGGAGCCGGCCGAAGTCGGAGCCGCGCAGCTGTCCGCGCTTTCGCGAGACCCGGTGCAGTGAGACGAAGTGGCGCGGCCTTATGAGTACTTCGGCCTGGATGCCGGCCTCGCGCAGGACGCCGCGCACCTCGTCGGAGATCTCCGCGAGCGGGTCGCTCTCGCGCGCCGCGTTCTCCGTGATGAGTTCGCGGGTGTGCGCGTACTCCTCGGGGTGGAGGATCGCGAAGACGAGGTCCTCCAGCTCGGTCTTGAGCGCCTGGACGCCGAGCCGTTCGGCGAGCGGGATCAGAACGTCCTTGGTGACCTTGGCGATGCGTTCCTGCTTCTCGGGACGCATCACGCCGAGGGTGCGCATGTTGTGCAGCCGGTCGGCGAGTTTGATCGACATCACCCGGACGTCGTTGCCGGTGGCGACGAGCATCTTGCGGAAGGTCTCGGGCTCGGCGGCGGCTCCGTAGTCCACCTTCTCCAACTTGGTGACGCCGTCGACGATGTACCGCACCTCCTCGCCGAACTCCTCGCGCACCTGATCGAGGGTCACATCCGTGTCCTCGACGGTGTCGTGGAGCAGAGAGGCCGTCAAGGTCGTGGTCTCCGCGCCCAGTTCGGCGAGGATCAGGGTCACGGCGAGGGGGTGGGTGATGTACGGCTCGCCGCTCTTGCGCATCTGGCCGCGATGCGAGGACTCGGCGAGGACGTACGCCCGGCGCAGCGGTTCGAGGTCGGCGTCGGGGTGGTGGGCGCGGTGCGCGTCGGCGACATGGCCGATCGCGTCGGGCAACCGGTCGCGTGTCGTCGGGCCCAGAAGTGCGGCGCGGCCCAGACGGCGCAGGTCGATACGAGGTCGGCCCTTCCTGCGGTGCGCTGGTGGCGGCGCAGGGGCGGGCGATACGGCGGGGTTCGTGGCCTCCGCGCTCATGGGCACCTCCGGCTGCGTGGACCGGCGGACGGGTGCCCCATGGCGTGCGGCGGCTCAGGGGATCGTGTCGTTCCCCCGTCCGTGCCGGTGCTTGATGCTACCGAGCCCATCACGCCCGTCCGACCGCCTCTCGCCGAGCGTGAAACGGATCACCCATTAGAGGGAAGACTCCACGGTTTGCGGTTTCGAGCCACCCCACCCGGAGTGCACCATGGATTCGCACCTCTGGACGTACGGCGGGCTTGGATGTTGACGACGTCCGCCCTCCGGAGGCCGCCGATTCAAGCCCTACCACACCTCAACGCGCCACTGTTTCCAGCCACTTGGCATCGATCTCGCCCTCGGCGACGATCACCGCGGGCCCGGTCATCTCGATCTCGCCGTCGGGTCGTTCGGTGATCACCAGCGTGCCGCCGGGCACCTCGACGGTGTAGGTCGCCGGAGCGCCGGTGACGGCGGGGTCCGCCCCGTCCCTGCGGGCGGCGGCCACGGCGACGGCACACGCGCCGGTGCCGCAGGAGCGCGTCTCGCCGGAGCCGCGCTCGTGGACGCGCATCGCCACGTGCCGGGGGCCCCGGTCGACGACGAACTCGACGTTGACGCCGTCCGGGTAGGCCGAGGCGGGGCTGAAGGGCGGCGGGGAGAGCAGGTCGCCCGCCTGCGCGAGGTCGTCCACGAAGGCGACGGCGTGCGGGTTGCCCATGTTCACGTTGCGCGCGGGCCAACTGTGCTCGCCGACGCTCACCGTGACGTCGCCCTCCGGGAGGCGCGCGCCCCCCATGCCGACCGTGACGTCACCGTCCTTGTCGATGTGGACCTTCTTCACACCCCCGCGCGTGGCGACGGTGAGGTCGCCCTCGGTGACATGACCGGCGTGCAGGAGGTAGCGGGCGAAGACGCGGACGCCGTTCCCGCACATCTCGGCGATCGACCCGTCGCCGTTGCGGTAGTCCATGAACCACTCCGCGTCGGCCGCCAGATCCTTGGCCTCGGGGTGCGCGGCGGACCGTACGACGTGCAGCACACCGTCGCCCCCGATGCCCGCGCGGCGGTCGCAGAGGGCCGCGACGGCGGCCGGGGAGAGGTCGATGGCGTTCTCGGGATCCGGGACGATCACGAAGTCGTTCTCGGTCCCGTGCCCCTTGAGGAAGGCGATCCGCGTGCTCATTCCTCGATCGTACGGGAGCACGGTGGTGTCATGAGCGACGCAGGACGAGGGTGCCTGCGTGGAGCGCGGGCGGGCGGTGCTCGCGCGACGGAGCGGTGTGTCCCCATGGTGGCGTGCCCGTCACCGGGCGCCGCACAGGACTTTCGCCGCACCCGCTAGCGGAGCCGCGCCACCCGCCACACGGCCAGGACCACGACGGCGGCCACGATCAGGATGTAGAGCAGTGCCATCCGCCAGTCCGGGCGGCGGCCGGAGCCGCGGGCGGGCAGTCCGGGCCACGTGTAACCGACGCGGCGGGCGGCCATCATGCCCCAGCCGGCCGCGGTGGCGCAGATCAGCAGGCCGAGCATGGCGACGACGGCGCCGCCGTCACCGAACTCGAAGGCGAGCGGGAAGGCGAACATCAGGGAGCCGACCGCGGCGAGACCCACGATGGGCGCGAGCTGCCAGAGCCGCAGCCTGCGCTGGGGGCGCAGCTCGACCTCGACCTCCGGCCCGGTCATCTCGTCCGGTTCCGGTCCGTCGTCGCTCACACCACCGGGAGCCTGGTCGTCGGGACCGTCGGGGCTCAGCGGGTCGTCGTCGGGATCCAGTGCGTACCCCTCGGTAACCAGCTGATCCGCGTCCTCCGCGGCGTCGTGCTCCGCGCCGTGTGCGGTGTCGCGAGGGCCGGCCTCCATCGCCACGCGCCCTCCCAACTCGGACTCCACTTGGTCGATCGAAGCTCGATGATGGCACGCCCCCGGAGGCCGGGATGACCGCCGGGGCGACCCGATGCCATGACGTGATCAGGCTGTGACCGGTCGTTCGATCAACGCCAGTGCGAGCTGCGGGAGTTCCGTCAGGTCGGCGAGGCCCCCCTTGAGCCAATGCACCCGCGGGTCGCGTCTGAACCATGAATCCTGGCGGCGCGCGAAGCGCTTGGTGGCACGCACGGTCTCGGCTCGCGCCTCGTCCATGGTGCACTGCCCGGCCAGCGCCGCGAGGACCTGCTGGTAGCCGAGCGCACGCGACGCGGTGCGCCCCGCACGCAACCCCTGCGCCTCCAGGGCGCGCACTTCCTCGACCAGACCGGCGTCCCACATGCGGTCGACTCGGCGGGCGATGCGCTCGTCGAGTTCGGGACGCGCCACGTCGACACCGATCTGGACGGTGTCGTAGACCGAGTCATGGCCCGGAAGATTCGCCGTGAACGGCTTTCCGGTGATCTCGATCACTTCGAGGGCGCGCACGATCCGGCGGCCGTTGCTCGGCAGGATCGCCTGGGCGGCCTCGGGGTCGGCGGCGGCCAGCCGGGCGTGCAACGCGCCGGACCCGCGCAGGAGCAGCTCCTCCTCCAGACGGGCCCGGACCTCGGGGTCGGTGCCGGGAAACTCCAGGTGGTCGACGGCCCCCCTGACGTACAGCCCCGAGCCGCCCACGAGGATCGGCCAGCGGCCCTCGGCGAGCAGGGCGTCGATGCGTGCGCGGGCGAGCCGCTGGTACTCGGCGACGCTGGCGGCGGCCGTGACGTCCCAGATGTCCAGGAGGTGGTGCGGGACTCCGTCGCGCTCCTGCGGGGTCAGCTTGGCGGTGCCGATGTCCATCCCCCGGTAGAGCTGCATGGAGTCGGCGTTGACGACCTCGCCGCCGAGGCTCCGGGCGAGGAAGACGCCCAGATCGGACTTTCCGGCCGCGGTCGGTCCGACGACGGCGATGACCCGCGAAGGGGGAACTGCGCTACTCACCGCCCCAGTCTCGCAAATGTCGGCACCTCTTCTCGAACGAGCTACGTGACGCGAGGCAGCCGGGGTCGTTGCGTGTTGCGAGTTCGAAGCGCCGGAGGCGAGTTCCGGCGGCCCGGATGACGCAATGGGACGCTCCGGGAGAGCGCGGGAATTAGCCCGCATGATTAGCATTGAGGTTGAGATGGGCGTTTTCTCACTGTTCCGGCGCAAGGCGAAGGACGCGGACGAGGCCGTCGTGACGACATCCGCGCCGAGCGCCGAGACCGAGGCGGAGAAGTCGGACGAGGCGAAGGGATCCACCGAGGCCGTCCAGCCCGAACCGGAGGCCGCGACCGCGGACGAGTCCGTCGAGCAGGCGGCGGAAACCGTCGAGGCGGCGGACGACGTGGAGATCCCCAAGCAGCAGACCGCCGACCAGGCGGCCGACAACGAGGCCGGTGAGGGCGCCCGCAAATGACTGCCCCGCGCGGAAAGGTGAACCATGGGTCTGCTGGATAATTTGAAATCCAAACTCTCCCCGGCCACGGACAAGGTCTCGCACCTCGCACAGAAGCACGAGGACAAGATCCATCACGGTCTCGACAAGGCCGCGCACACGGTCGACAAGAAGACCAAGGGCAAGTACAGCGGCCGGATCCAGTCGGGCACGGGCAAGGCGAAGCACGCCATGGACCGACTCGCGCACCATGACGACGGGGGCGGGACGTCCTCGCCGACGGGCGGTGGGCGCACCACCCCGCCCGCGGCCAGTGGCCCCACGCCCCCGCCTCCGGGCGGCGGCGCCACACCACCGCCACCGGCTTCCTGAACACCTTCACATCGTCGGACGGCCGCGGAGTGCCTCGCGCTCCCGGCCGTCCGCCGTGTCCGGCCTACGACCAGGCCGCAACCAGGTAGCCCACCCCGTACGGCGCGTCGTCGTACAGCAGGCTGCCGCCCAGATCCGCGCTCTCGGCGGCGCCGGCCAGGATCTGCCAGGGGGCACGGCCGGAGACCATCAGCTCGCGCGCGAGACCGTCGTCCAGCGCCCGAAGGGCCGCGATGTCGGCGGCGCCGAGCGCACGGGCGATCTCCGCGTCGAAGCCGGCCGCACGGTCGTCCAGATATCCCGGAGCCTTCAGCGTCCGGCACGCGCTGCCGTCGCCCATCACCAGCAGGGCCACCCGCCCGGCCGTCCCGGCGATGTCCCGGCCGGCCTGGACACACCGCTCGACGGGGAGCGGTTCCGCCACGCCGAGCCCTTCCACGGGAGCCTCGGCCCAGCCGGTGCGGTGGAGCAGCCAGGCGGCCACGGCGAGGGAGGCGGGCAGCTCGGCCGGCGAGTCCCCCGCCCCTCGTCCCAGCCGGACGTCCAGATCCACGCCGAAGCCCCGGAAGGAGCCGCGCGCCCCTTCCGGATACGTCGCGTTCCGCCCGCCGGGGCCCACGACGGCCAGCCGGTCGGGCCGAGCGGCGGCGAGCACCCCGAGCGCGTCCGCGCAGGCGTCCCGCGCGGGGTCCAGCTCGGGAGCGGCTCCCGCGGCGAGGTCCGGCACGAGCAGCGGGGGGCAGGGGCACACGGCAGCGGCTACAAGCATGATCCGCAGGGTAACTTCCGCGACGGACGTGGGGGCAGCCGTGCCGCCCCGACGGGCGCTGGGCAGCCGTGCCGCCCGGGAGCGCGGAGGCAGCCGTGCCGCCCGGAGCCCGGGGCGCGGCAGGGCCGGACGCCTACGAAGCGTCTACGGAGCCTGGGACCCGAGGCCGCTCAGTGGCTGCCGCACCCACCCGTGGCCGCCACCGGCAGGGGCTCCGGAACCCCGATCTTGGGCAGCCCCAGCATCACACCCGCAGGCGTCTGCGCGGGCGCGGCGTTCCGCTTCTCCCATGCGTCGCCCGCCCTCGTGCGGCGCACGTCGAGGACGGCGCCCTCGGCAAGCAGGTGGTGCGGGGCGGCGTACGTGATCTCCACGGTCACGACGTCACCGGGGCGGACCTCCTGGTCGGGCTTGGTGAAGTGGACCAGGCGGTTGTCGGCGGCGCGGCCGGAGAGGCGGTGGGTGGCGCCGTCCTTGCGGCCCTCGCCCTCGGCGACCATCAGTTCCAGGGTGCGGCCGACCTGTTTCTTGTTCTCGTCCCAGGAGATCTCCTCCTGGAGGGCGACGAGGCGCTCGTACCGGGCCTGCACGACCTGCTTGGGGATCTGATTCTCCATCGTGGCGGCGGGCGTGCCGGGGCGCTTGGAGTACTGGAAGGTGAAGGCCTGGGTGAAGCGGGCCTCACGGACCACGTGCATCGTCTGCTCGAAGTCCTCCTCGGTCTCGCCGGGGAAGCCCACGATGATGTCGGTGGTGATGGCCGCGTGCGGGATGGAGGCGCGGACCTTCTCGATGATCCCGAGGTAGCGCTCCTGGCGGTACGAGCGGCGCATGGCCTTGAGAACCGTGTCCGAGCCGGACTGGAGCGGCATGTGCAGCTGCGGCATCACGTTCGGGGTCTCGGCCATCGCGGCGATCACGTCGTCGGTGAAGTCACGGGGGTGGGGCGAGGTGAACCGGACGCGTTCCAGGCCTTCGATCTTTCCGCAGGCCCGCAGCAGCTTGCTGAACGCCTCGCGGTCGCCGATGTCGGAGCCGTACGCGTTCACGTTCTGGCCGAGCAGGGTGATCTCGGAGACGCCCTCGGCGACCAGGGCCTCGATCTCGGCGAGGATGTCGCCGGTACGGCGGTCCTTCTCCTTGCCGCGCAGGGCCGGGACGATGCAGAACGTGCAGGTGTTGTTGCAGCCGACGGAGATGGAGACCCAGGCGGCGTAGGCGCTCTCGCGGCGGGTCGGCAGCGTGGAGGGGAAGGCCTCCAGGGATTCGGCGATCTCGACCTGTGCCTCGTCCTGGACGCGGGCGCGCTCCAGCAGGACGGGGAGCTTGCCGATGTTGTGCGTGCCGAAGACGACGTCCACCCAGGGTGCCTTCTTGACGATGGTGTCCCGGTCCTTCTGGGCCAGACACCCGCCGACGGCGATCTGCATGCCGGGGCGGGCCGTCTTCATCGGGGCGAGGCGGCCGAGGTTGCCGTAGAGGCGGTTGTCGGCGTTCTCGCGTACGGCGCAGGTGTTGAAGACGACCACGTCGGCGTTGCCCTCGCCCGCGTCCTCGGGTGCGCGGACGTATCCGGCGTCCTCCAGAAGTCCGGACAGGCGTTCGGAGTCATGGACGTTCATTTGACATCCATAAGTACGTACTTCGTATGTCTTGACGCCCACTGCCTGACTCCGGTCGCTGCTGTTGGTCACTCCGTAAGCCTAAGGCAGCGACCGGGGGCGCTCGTCTGTCAGGCGGCTCCGCCGGTCCACCCCTGTCGGCGCAGCACCGCCGACACGTCGGGCGCCCGGTAGTGGTCCCCCTTGAGCACCTTGCCGTCGTCCCGGCGGGCGACGCGGCCGTCGGGGCCCAGCTTGGTCATGTTGGAACGGTGGATCTCGGCGATGACGGAGTCGAGGTCGATGCCGTGGACGAGGGCGGTGCCGTAGGCCACGTACACGACGTCGGCCAACTCGTGGGCCAGCCGGTCGAGCGGGCCGTCGACCGCCACCTCGGCCACCTCCGCGGCCTCCTCGGCCAGCAGCTCGCCGCGGTGGGCGGCCAGCTCGGGCGACACCTCGGTGGGGGCGGTCCGGGCGTCGAGGCCGAAGGCCCGGTGGAACTCGCGGACCAGGTGAGCGGGAGAGGAACTCATCCGGCGACCCTATCGACCCGGCTTCGCCGGAGGTCCGGAGGTCCGGAGGTCCGGAGG
>NZ_JBSFCF010000050.1:0-43824 GCF_053593335.1 Streptomyces sp. NPDC002324 | reverse complement strand
GTCCCGAGGTCCCGAGGTCCCGAGGTCCCGAGGTCCCGAGGTCCCGAGGTCCCGAGGTCCCGAGGTCCCGAGGTCCCGAGGTCCCGAGGTCCCGAGGTCCCGAGTCCCGAGGTCCCGAGGTCCCGAGTCCCGAGGTCCCGAGGTCCCGAGTCCCGAGGTCCCGAGGCCCCGAGGTCACAGCCTCGCACCGGATGAGTCCGATCCTGGCCGCCCGCCCGGTGACCTGGCAGGATTTCGCGCATGGTCCAGGTACTCCCACGCATCGGCACGCGGCAGGCGCTGCTGGGCTCGGTGGCTTCGCTGGTGGTCCTCGGGCTGCTCGCGTGGTGGCTGTGGCCGCGCGAGGATCCGCCGAGCGGGACGATCACGCTCAGCACGGGTGCCGACAGCGGCGTCTACCAGCAGTACGGCCAGGAGATGAAGACCGCGATCGCCCAGGACATGCCCCGCCTGACGATCGACCTGAAATCCAGCGACGGCTCCCAGGAGAACGTCGAACGGGTCGCCACCGGTGAGTCCGACTTCGCCATCGCCGCGGCCGACGCCGTGCAGACGTACCTGGACGAGCACAGGCCCGGCGGCGGGAAGCTGCGGGGCCTGGCACGGCTGTACGACGACTATGTGCAGGTGGTCGTCCCGGTCACCTCCCCGATCCAGTCCATCGCGGACCTGAAGGGCAAACGAGTGGCCGTCGGGCCGAGGGGCTCCGGCGTACGGCTGATAGCGGAACGCGTGCTGGCCGCCGAGGGGCTGGACATCGACAAGGACATCCGGTCACAGCCGGACACCATCCGCACCAGCCCCGACGCGCTCCGCCGCGGCAGTATCGACGCCTTCTTCTGGTCGGGCGGACTCCCCACGAAGGGTCTGTCCGACCTGGCGGCCACGGGGTACGAGTACCGGTTCGTCCCGATCGGCAGCGACCTGGTGGCGAAGCTGCACGGCGAGGACGACTCCTTCCTCCACTACCGGGCCGCCGTGATGCCCGCCGACGCCTACCCCTCCATCCTGCGGAACTCCACCGTGCCCACCATCACGGTCGCGAACCTGCTCATCACCCGCGAGGACATGGATCCCCGGCTGACCGAGTGGCTGACCCGCATGGTCATCAAGAACCGGGACCGGATCGGCAAGGACGTGCACGCGGCACAGCTGGTGGACCTGCGCACCGCCATCTACACGGACCCCCTGTACCTGCAGAAGGGCGCCAAGGAGTACTACCGGTCGGTCAAGCCGTAGGGCCGGGAGGCACTCAGGGGCCCGCTCAATCCGTCGGGCGCGTCCGGGGCACCGTCACCGTCACCTTCAGCCCGTGGGGCTCGCGGTGGGCGTACGCGATGGCGCCGCCACCCGCGACGATCAGCGCCCGCGAGATGGACAGCCCGAGGCCCGAACCCTTGATGTTCTGGTGCGCGGTGCTGCGCCAGAAGCGGTCGCCGACCCGTTCCAGCTCCTCGTCGCTGAGGCCGGGCCCGGCGTCGGTGACGACGACCGTGGAGACCTGCCCGTTCGAGGCGACCCGGACCTCGACGCTCTCCCCGGCGGGGGTGAACTTCAGGGCGTTGTCGATCACCGCGTCCAGGGCGCTGGACAGGGCGACCGGGTCGGCCCAGGCGGTGGTGGCGGGGCAGTCGCCGATCAGCGCCACCCCCTTGTCGTCGGCGACCGGCGACCAGGAGGCCACCCGCTCGGCGGCCAGCTCGCCGATGTCGGTGAGCCGCAGATCAGCCTCGACATGCTCGGCGAGGGCCAGGTCGAGCAGGTCGTCGAGGACCTGGGCGAGGCGCTTGCCCTCGGTGCGCACGGAGGCGATCTCCGCGTTGCCCTCGGGCAGTTCGAGGGCGAGGAGGTCGATGCGCAACAGCAACGCGGCGAGGGGATTGCGCAGTTGGTGCGAGGCGTCGGCGACGAAGGCGCGCTGCTGCTCCAGCACGTCCTCGACGTTGTCGGCCATCTCGTTGAACGACCGTGCCAGCCGCCGGAGTTCGGGCGGCCCACTGGCCACGGCGACCCGCGACTTCAGCCGCCCGGAGGCGATGGAGTGGGTCGTGGCGTCGAGGACGCGCACCGGTTTGAGGACCCAGCCGGTCAGCCGCAGCGCTGCGCCGACGGCGAGGAGCATCGCGGCGAACTCGCCGGCGCCGATGACCAGCCAGCCGCGCAGGATCTTGGAGCGCATCTGCCCGGTGGGCGAGTCGGTCACGACGACGGCGATCACGTCGCCGTCGTGGATGACCGGGGAGGCGACGACGAGCCGGCCGCGCTGCCAGGGCCACACCTGGTCCGGATTGTGCGGGCGACGGCCCAGCAGCGCCTCTTCGAACGCGGCGAGCCCCTCGCCCTCGGAGGGCACTTCCCAGTTGTAGGGGGCGTTGGCCATCGCCCGCCCGCCCCCGGCCCGGTAGAAGACACCGGCCTTGATTCCGTACACCCGGTGATACTGATCGAGTTCGTGCTGCAACGTCTCACGACGGCCGTCGGTCGCGCCGCTGGTCCGGGAACCGGTGGGCGACTCGGTGACGAACTGGGCCAGCGCCGCGAAACGCGCCGTGTCGTCGATGCGGTCGACGACCACCTCCTGTTGCCGCGCCGCCGCCAGGCTCACCGCCAGCGGGACGCCGAGAGCCAGCAGCACGGCGGCCATCAGGACGATGAGCAGCGGAAGAAGACGAGTGCGCACGCGGGCACGCTACGGCGTCGGGGCGACCAGCCGGTAGCCGACCCCGCGCACCGTCTCGATCAGGGCAGGCATCCGCAGCTTGGACCGCAGGGAGGCCACGTGCACTTCCAGGGTGCGGCCGGTCCCCTCCCAGCTGGTCCGCCACACCTCGCTGATGATCTGTTCGCGGCGGAACACCACCCCGGGCCGTTGCGCCAGCAGCGCGAGCAGATCGAACTCCTTGCGGGTCAGCTGGACGACCGTGCCGTCGACGCTGACCTGGCGGGTGGGCAGCTCGATGAGCACGGACCCGAGGCGCAGTCCGCTGTCGCCGGGCGCCGCGGCCTCGTCGGGGGCCCGGCGGCGGGCGACGGCGTGGATACGGGCGAGCAGCTCACCGGTGTCGTACGGCTTGACCACGTAGTCGTCCGCGCCCAGGTTGAGGCCGTGGATCCGGGACCGGACGTCGGAGCGGGCCGTCACCATGATCACCGGAGTGCTGGTGCGCTTGCGGATCTTGCCGCAGACCTCGTAGCCGTCCTGGTCGGGCAGGCCGAGGTCGAGGAGGACGACCCCGAAGCCGTTTCCCTCAGGGACGAGCGCCTGGAGGGCCTCCTCGCCACTGCGGGCGTGGGTGACGTCGAAGCCGTGTCGCGCCAGGACCGCGGACAGGGCGGCGGCGACGTGGTTGTCGTCCTCGACGAGGAGCAGCCTCATTCCGGCCCCTTCCGGTTCGGTTCGGTGTCTTGCTGCGGTCTTGCGTGCGGTCTCACGTCCGGCCTCGCGTGGGGTCTCACGTCCGGCCTCGCGTGCGGTCTCACCCGTCCGGCCTCGCGTGCGGTCTCACGCCCGGCCTCGCGTCCGGTCTCACATCCTGGAGGGCCACCGCGCCGCGACCTCGCGTCCGACTCTCGCGTTTCGTTCATTTGTACGCCCCGGCTGGCACACATTACGCGGACCCGCATCCCGGGCACGCGCGCATCGCCCTCTTCGCCGTCACACTGATGAGTGAGGACGCCGTCAAGGCCGTACGAGTTCCGCACGGGTTCCGTCACACAGCCGGAACGTCCCGCGCAGGCCCGTCACGTGCAGTGATCGTCCGGCTACCAGATCGTTATGCTCAATTCTCGCTCAGATGTAATGACGCTGGTCGTCGCGGGTCACTACTGTCCTCCGAAACCGAGGAGGACGGAGCCTTAAAGCGATGACCGAAGTTTCGGTGGTCAAGGACGCGGTGCCCGCGGCCGACGACCTGGTCGTCCTGAAGAGCGTCAACAAGCACTTCGGCGCGTTGCACGTACTCCAGGACATCGATCTGACGATCACCAGGGGCGAGGTCGTCGTGGTGATCGGACCCTCCGGGTCCGGTAAGTCCACCTTGTGCCGCACCATCAACCGGCTGGAGTCGATCGACTCCGGCGACATCCGGATCGACGGCAAGCCGCTGCCCGCCGAGGGCAAGGCGCTCGCCCGACTGCGCGCGGACGTCGGCATGGTGTTCCAGTCGTTCAATCTCTTCGCGCACAAGACCGTGCTCGAGAACGTGATGCTGGGGCAGGTCAAGGTCCGCAAGGCCGACAAGAAGCAGGCCGAGGAGAAGGCCCGCACCCTGCTGGACCGGGTCGGCGTGGGCACCCAGGCGGACAAGTACCCCGCACAGCTCTCGGGCGGTCAGCAGCAGCGTGTCGCCATCGCGCGGGCGCTGGCCATGGACCCCAAGGTCATGCTCTTCGACGAACCGACCTCGGCGCTCGACCCCGAGATGATCAACGAGGTCCTGGAAGTCATGCAGCAGCTCGCCCGGGACGGCATGACCATGGTCGTGGTCACCCACGAGATGGGCTTCGCCCGCTCGGCCGCCAATCGGGTGGTCTTCATGGCCGACGGCCGCATCGTCGAAGAGGCGGTGCCGGACCAGTTCTTCAGCAACCCCCGCAGCGACCGGGCCAAGGACTTCCTGTCGAAGATCCTGCACCACTGACGGCCCTGCCGACGCCGATCTCGGCCCCCGGCACCCGCACCATGACGGTCCGCATCTGTTCACCAGTCAAAGGATGTTCACCATGAAGCTCCGCAAGGTCTCCGCCGCGGCGGCCACCGCCCTCGTCCTCGCCCTGACCGCCACCGCCTGCGGTGGCGACGACAGCAGCAACGAGAGCGGCTCGGGCTCCGGTTCCGGTGGCGGCGACAAGATCAAGATCGGTATCAAGTACGACCAGCCAGGTCTCGGCCTGAAGAACCCCGACGGTTCCTTCTCCGGCTTCGACGTGGACGTGGCGACGTACGTGGCCAAGGAGCTCGGCTACGAGCCCAAGCAGATCGAGTTCGTCGAGACCAAGAGCGCCGACCGTGAGAACGCCCTGGCCCGCGGCGACGTCAAGTTCATCGCGGCCACCTACTCGATCAACGACGAGCGCGCGAAGCTGGTCGACTTCGCCGGCCCCTACCTGCTGGCCCACCAGGACCTGCTGGTGAAGGCCGACTCGGACATCAGCAAGGGCACGGACCTCAACGGCAAGACCCTCTGCTCGGTGACCGGCTCCACCTCGGCCGAGAACGTCAAGAAGGACATCGCTCCGAAGGCTCAGCTGAAGGAGTACGGCGGCTACTCGGAGTGCATCGCCGGTCTGCAGAGCGGCGCCGTGGACGCGGTCACCACCGACGACTCGATCCTCGCGGGCTTCGCGGCCCAGGACAACTACAAGGGCCAGTTCAAGCTCGCGGGCCTGAAGCTCAGCAACGAGAACTACGGCATCGGTGTCAAGAAGGGCGACAAGGCGACCGTCGACAAGATCAACGCCGCCCTGGAGAAGATGGTCAGCGACGGCGCCTGGGAGACCGCGGTCAAGGAGAACTTCGGCCCGGCCGACTACAAGAACGAGCCCGCCCCGAAGATCGGCGACATCAAGTAAGCGGACATCCGCACCCAGCGCGGTTCTCGTAGTCGCGCCGCCGCCCGCCGCACCGTGCGGTAGAGGCGGCGGCGCGGTGCGTCGCCTGCCTCGTACGCCACACACCCGGAAGCGCGGGAGACAGTGTTCGACTTCCTTTCAAACTACAACGACCCAACCTTCTTGGGTGCGTTCTGGATGACGGTCAAGCTCACCGTCTTCTCAGCCATCGGCTCCCTGATCTGGGGGACGCTGCTCGCGGCCATGCGCGTGAGCCCCGTACCCCTGATGCGCGGCTTCGGCACCGTGTACGTGAACGTCGTGCGGAACATCCCGCTGACCGTCATCATCGTCTTCACCTCGCTCGGCCTCGCCGACATCTTCCGGGTGACGATGGGAGCGGGCAACGACGTCAAGGCCACGGCCTTTCGGCTCGCCATTCTCGGATTCGTGGCCTACACCGCGGCATTCGTCTGCGAGGCGCTGCGCTCGGGCATCAACACCGTGCCCGTCGGCCAGGCGGAGGCGGCTCGCGCCATCGGACTGAGCTTCACCCAGGTCCTCGGCCTCATCGTGCTGCCGCAGGCGTTCCGGGCCGTCATCGGACCGCTGGCCAACGTGCTGATCGCGCTCACCAAGAACACGACCGTGGCCGCGGCGATCGGTGTGTGGGAGGCCGCCTACCTCATGAAGGGCATGATCGAGAAGGAGGCACAGACCCTGCTCATCGGCGCGATCTTCGCCTTCGGATTCGTTGTTCTGACCCTTCCCACCGGCCTGATCCTCGGCTGGCTGAGCAAGCGACTGGCGGTGAAGCGATGAGTTCCGTTCTCTACGACGCCCCCGGCCCCCGGGCCAAACGGCGCAACGTGATCCTCACGGTGGTCTTCGTCGTCCTGCTGGCCCTCCTCGCGTGGTGGCTCTGGGGAGCGCTGGACAGCAGGAACCAGCTGGAGTGGAAGCTCTGGAAGCCGTTCTTCACCTCCGAGGCCTGGACGACGTATCTGCTGCCCGGTCTCGCCAACACGCTCAAGGCCATGGCGCTCTCCATCGTGATCGCCCTGCCCCTCGGCGCGCTCTTCGGCATCGCGCGCCTCTCCGACCACCTGTGGGTCCGCATCCCGGCCGGTGCGGTGGTCGAGTTCTTCCGGGCCATCCCGGTCCTGCTGCTGATGCTGTTCGCCAACGAGGTCATCGCCCGCTCGTTGGAAGTCACCACCGAGCAACGGCAGCTCTGGGCGGTCGTCACCGGTCTGGTGCTGTACAACGCCTCGGTCCTCGCCGAGATCGTGCGCGCCGGCATCCTCGCCCTGCCCAAGGGCCAGACGGAGGCCGCCCAGGCGATCGGTCTGCGCAAGGGCCAGACGATGTCCTCCATCCTGCTGCCGCAGGCCGTCACGGTGATGCTGCCGGCCATCGTCAGCCAGCTCGTGGTCATCGTGAAGGACACCGCGCTCGGCGGCGTGATGATCGGGTTCACCGAACTGCTCAGCGGACGCGCGACACTGGCGGCGGTGTACGCCAACGTCGTGCCCAGCTTCGTCGTCGTCGCGATCGTCTACATCGTCCTGAACTTCATCATCACCAGCTTCGCGAGCTGGCTGGAGCAGCGGCTGCGGCGGGCCAAGAAGTCGACGGGCGCTGTTCTCGCTCCCGAGACGGTTCAGGGCACCGCGGCGACCGGCGCGGGCGGGGGAACCTGACAGATGATCAGGTGACATCCGCCCAGGATGTCCCCCGATTCGTTCCCCGGAGGGCAGTGGCATGATCGCCACTGCCCTCCGTCACTTGACGCAAGCACCGGCAATGGGTTGCATACGTTCTGTGATCGTGCACCCTGCTCCAACTTCCTGTTCACCCACGTCCGCCGGGACGTCACGTCGGGCAGGGGGCGCCGCGCCGTGGATCCGGTGATCATCGTCGGAGCGGGGCCCGTGGGGCTCACGCTCGCCCTGGCGCTGGCGCGGCAGGAGGTGCCGTCCGTGGTCCTCGACGAGGGGCCGGGGAAGGACGAGCAGCGGCTCGCGCGGACGGTGGTGCTGAACGAGGACACGGCCGCGCTGCTGGAACGATTGTCCGGCGTCCCGCTCTCCCGGTCCGGCTACCGCTGGGCCGGATGGCGGTCGATGCGGCGCAAGCAGGTGATGCGTCGGGTCCGGTTCGACGAGGCCGGCTTCGACGACAAGGACGCTCCGCCCCGGGAGGACTCGAAGGGGGTTCGCGGCGGTCCGGAGGAGGTCGTCGAGGGCTCCGCCGACCTCCCGCCGCTCCACATCGCCCAGCACGTCCTGACCGCCGCCCTGCGCGAGGCCATCGTCGGCGAGCGGCTCGTCAAGGTCGCGGTGGAGAGCCGGCTCGACGCGATCGAACAGGAGAAGTCCGGCGTCACGGCACACAGCCGCGGCCCCAAGAGCACCTGGTGGCGGGGCAGTTACCTGGTGGGCTGCGACGGCCCGCGCTCGACGGTCCGCAAGCTCCAGGACATCCGCTTCCCCGGCCGTACGGCGGTGGAACGGCACGCGGTCGCGGCACTCCGTGCGGAACTCCCCTGGCCCGGCGAAGCGTTGCTGCATCGCATGCCGCCGTGGCGCACATCGAGCCCGTCGGGCGGGGAGATCACCGCACGGCCGCTCGCCGGCGGGGTCTGGCGCCTGGACTGGCTCCTGCCACCGGGTAAGGACCTCGTGACACCCGAACTCCTCGTGGCCCGCGTCCGCGAGACCCTGGCCGGCTGGACGGGCGGCTCCACACCGCCGTACGACCTGCTCGACACCGGTGTCCACACCGTGCACCACCGGCTCGCCCGGCGGTGGCGGGTCGGACGGGTTTTCCTGGCCGGGGACGCCGCGCATCTGCTCGGTGCGCTCGGCACCCAGGGCCTCGACGAGGGCCTGCGGGACGCCGACAACCTCGCCTGGAAACTCGCTCTGGCCTGGCACCACGGCCCGCACGAAGCCCTGCTCGACAGCTACCAGGCGGAGCGGCGCGCGGTCGTCGCCACCCGGCTGCGCGCCGCCGACCAGGTGCTGCCCCTGCTGCGTGGCGGCAAGGGGCTGCGCTCGTACGTCCCCGGCTCCTCCCGGGGCCACGACGCACTGCTCTCGGACGGCCACCTGGGGCGCGGGGCGCTGGGTGCGCCGGGGGCGTACTCCGACTCCCCGCTCATGCCTCCGCCTTCCGACGCGGAGACGCCGATCGAGACGCTGCCGGGCACCCAGGTCGTGGACGTGGAGGTGACCGCCGAGGACGGCTCCTTCGTGCCGCTGCGGGACCGGCTCGGGCGCGGGGCGCTCCTGGTGGTGCTCGTCGCGCCGGGTACCGGGGTGTGGGAACGCAAGCACTGGATGAGCGCCGGGATCATGCCCCGCCTGGCCGCCGCCGTCTCCGCCCTGCCGCATCCCGCCGAGCTGCTGGTCGCCGAGGCCTACCCGGGCGCGGGCGCCCACACCGTCCTCCTCGTCCGTCCTGACGGATACCTGGTCACCGCCCTGAGCGGTGTCCGCCCGGCCGACCTGTACACGGCGGCAGCGGCGACGCTGGGCGTGGCGGAGCAGCGGTCCGAGACGACCGGGGCGGCATCGGGTTCGCACTGAGACGCCCGGGGCCCCGGGCCGGTCGGAGGTGGCGACCGTCACTGTGTGTCCACATAGTGACGTTCAGTTGACCGCTCCGCGCTGTCATGGTCTACTCCGGGTCGTGACCGACACCTCGACGCGCCTGTGGCGGAGGGTCCATATGGACCTCGTCCGCTATGCGGGCTGCGTGTGTCGTCCGTCCTGCTGAACTCGCATCCCTCGGCATCCCTTCGCCTCCCGCGCGCCACTCGTGTGCTCCGCGCGCTTTCCGAGCGAACGCACTTCAGGACGGTACCCGTGTCTGTGTCCCCCGTTGTTCCCCCCGCCCCCATCCCCACCCTCTCCGGTCCCACTCAGGCGGAACTGCTCGACTTCGCGCGTCGGACGGCCGCCGACGGCGAGCTGATCGCCTCGCTCCCGCTCGATCCGGAGGGCCGCACGTGGGTGCGGCTCGAAGGCCCCGGTGGCAGCGAGGCCTGGCTCATCGGTTGGCCGCCCGGCACCGGGACCGGCTGGCACGACCACGCCGACTCGGTGGGCGCCTTCGTCACCGCCGCGGGTGAACTCAAGGAGTACTCGCTCGCCGCCCGGCTGCCCACCGACGGCTGGAAGACCCTCGAACTCACCGAAGGCGTCGACCGCGAACGGCGGTTGTCCGCCGGCAAGGGCCGCTCCTTCGGACGCCACCACGTCCACGAGGTGCTCAACGAGTCCACCGAGGAGCACGCGATCTCGGTCCACGCCTACTACCCGCCCCTCCCGCGTATCCGCCGCTACAGCCGCACGGGGCAGGTGCTGCGCCTGGAGCATGTGGAGCGCCCCGCCGACTGGCAGTGAGCCCAGCCCCCGGCTCAGCTCTGTGCCTCTCGGCTCAGTACTCCTCGCCCTCCAGCCCCTCCGCTTCCTCCCCCTCTTCCTCCAGCGCCTGGCGGACCACGCGGAGGGCCATGCCCTCGGAGTAACCCTTGCGGGCGAGCATGCCCGCGAGACGGCGGAGGCGTTTGTCGCGGTCGAGGCCACGGGTGGAGCGCAGCTTGCGGGCGACGAGCTCGCGCGCGGTGTTCTCCTCCTGCTCGGAGTCGAGCTGGGACACGGCCTCGTCGATCAGTGTCGAGTCGACGCCCTTGGTGCGCAGCTCCCGGGCGAGAGCTCGTCTGGCCAGCCCCCGGCCGTGGTGCCGGGACTCCACCCAGGCGTCCGCGAACGCGCCGTCGTTGATCAGCCCGACCTCCTCGAACCGCGAGAGCACCTCCTCCGCCACGTCCTCGGGGATCTCGCGTTTGTGCAGGGCGTCCGCGAGTTGCTTGCGGGTACGCGGGGTCCCGGTGAG
The DNA here is from genome assembly GCF_053593335.1 of Streptomyces sp. NPDC002324. NCBI lineage: Bacteria > Bacillati > Actinomycetota > Actinomycetes > Kitasatosporales > Streptomycetaceae > Streptomyces > Streptomyces sp. NPDC002324. Next base: position 33,369 of record NZ_JBSFCF010000050.1, on the reverse strand, counting down.
CAGGCGCAGGCAGATCCCGCGTGCCCGCTCAGCCGGGTCCCCTGAGGACTCCCCCTTCTCGGCCCTCGACGAGAAAGACGAACCCCCGTCCTGTGGCCCCCCGCCGTCCGGGCCGTCGCCCGGTTCGTCCGGGCCGTCGCCCGGTTCCCCGAAGCCACGCCGTCGACCGCTCCGGCCGCCGCGTCCCCCTCGCGCGTCACCGCCCGCACCGCGCGAGGCGCCGTCGCCGCGGCGACGGGTGCCGGCGGCCGAGCCCGCACCGAAACGCGCCTCGTCCGCCCGCCGACCGGCGCCACCGCCGCCCCGGCCGTCGCCGTCGTACGACTGGCCGTGGGGCTCGCCGTCGTCGGACGCACCGCCGGGGGGTGAGCCCGTGCCGTACGACGGTGTGTCGTCGTGCGGCCCGAGTCCGTACCCGTCCGCGGTGGCTTCCCCGATGCCCTCGCCGGTACCCCCGCGCCCCCGGCTCTCGGGGCCGCTGGGGTATGCGTACTCGCCCCAGTCCGTTCTGCGTGTCACGGACTAGCTCTTCGCCGCCGCAGCCTTGGTCTTGGCGGTCTTGGCAGCCGACGCCGGCACCGCCTTCGCGGTGTCGTCCGCGGGCGTGGCGGTGACCGCCGCGTCCGTACCCGGCTCTCCGGTGGGCTCCTCGGGCCGGACGCCGACGCCCAGCTTCTCCTTGATCTTCTTCTCGATCTCGTTGGCGAGGTCGGGGTTGTCCTTCAGGAAGTTGCGGGCGTTCTCCTTGCCCTGGCCGAGCTGGTCGCCCTCGTACGTGTACCAGGCGCCCGCCTTGCGGACGAAGCCGTTCTCCACACCCATGTCGATCAGGCCGCCCTCGCGGCTGATGCCCTGTCCGTACAGGATGTCGAACTCGGCCTGCTTGAAGGGCGGCGCCACCTTGTTCTTGACGACCTTGACGCGAGTGCGGTTGCCGACGGCGTCGGTGCCGTCCTTCAGGGTCTCGATACGGCGGATGTCGAGTCGCACCGAGGCGTAGAACTTCAGAGCGCGGCCACCGGTCGTGGTCTCCGGGGAGCCGAACATCACGCCGATCTTCTCGCGGAGCTGGTTGATGAAGATGGCGGTGGTCTTGGACTGGTTGAGCGCGCTGGTGATCTTCCGCAGGGCCTGGCTCATCAGACGGGCCTGCAGACCCACGTGACTGTCGCCCATCTCGCCCTCGATCTCCGCGCGCGGGACGAGCGCGGCGACGGAGTCGATGACGATGAGGTCGAGGGCTCCGGAGCGGACCAGCATGTCCACGATCTCCAGGGCCTGCTCGCCGTTGTCCGGCTGCGACAGGATGAGGTTGTCGATGTCGACGCCGAGCTTCTTCGCGTACTCGGGGTCGAGGGCGTGCTCGGCGTCCACGAAGGCCACCTGGCCGCCGGCCCTCTGCGCGTTCGCCACCGCGTGCAGGGTCAGGGTCGTCTTGCCGGAGGACTCCGGGCCGTACACCTCGATCACTCGGCCTCGCGGCAGGCCGCCGACACCGAGGGCGACGTCGAGTGCGGTCGACCCGGTGGGGATGACCTCGATGGGCTCGTTCGGCCGCTCGCCCAGGCGCATCACCGCGCCCTTGCCGAACTGCCGTTCAATTTGTGCGAGCGCGGCGTCGAGCGCCTTCTCGCGGTCGGTTCCTGCCATGGGTTCCACCCGATTTGCTTGAGTCGATCGCTTCACGTGAAAGACGCTAACGCCTGCCACTGACAATGGGCCCCGACGCCCGCCCGGCCTGTGGATAACTCGGGCACTTCTCCACGAAAACCCTGCCGAACTACGGCCGAGACGCTTCGCCGGAGCCTCCATAAGAATGGATGTTCGAATTTAGTGTCAAGCGCACCACGCGGCACCCGGAGCACTTCCGGCACGCGGGGTATGGGGTACCCGGGGGCGGCTGCGGCAGCCCTACGGGGTGGTGCCGTCCTCCGGGCCGGAATCCCCCTCGGCCTCCGGCTCCCGGTGCGCGGTGCCGTCGTCCCGCCGCCCGTGCGCGGAGTCCTCCGGCGACGGTCTCGTGCCGCGCCTCTGGTCGAGCCTCTCCGCCAACTGCCTGCGCACACGTGTAAGGACGTCGCCGTCGGGCCCCTCTTCCTCCGCCGCCCGGTGCGGGTGTCTCCGCAGCCGGGCGATGAGGTTGCCCGTTCCGCGCCTGCGGTGGCCATGCACCCGAGGGTCGTCCGTGACGTCGTACCGCTTCACGTAGGCCCCGAGGAAGGCCTGCAGGGTGGCGATGGCGGGGATGGCGATGAGCGCGCCCACGGCGCCGAGGAGCGCGGTGCCCGCGATGACCGAGCCGAACGCCACGGCCGGATGGATGTCCACGGTCTTGGCGGTCAGCTTGGGCTGCAGCACGTAGTTCTCGAACTGCTGGTAGATGACCACGAAGACGAGGACCCACAGCGCGTACCACGGGTTGACCGTGAAGGCGATCAGCATGGGCAGGGCGCCCGCCAGGTAGGTGCCGATCGTGGGGATGAACTGCGAGACCAGTCCGACCCAGACCGCGAGCGCGGGCGCGTAGGGCACGTCGAGGTACTCCAGCAGGACGTAGTGCGCCACGCCGGAGATCAGTGCCATCAGGCCGCGGGAGTACAGATAGCCGCCGGTCTTGTCGACCGCGATCTCCCACGCGCGCAGCACCTCGGCCTGCTTGGCGGGCGGCAGGACGGAACACAGCGCGCGGCGCAGCCGGGGGCCGTCGGCGGCGAAGTAGAACGAGAACAGCGCGATCGTCAGCAACTGGAAGAGGCCACCCAGCACCTGCGCGGAGACGTCGAGGACGCCTGTGGCGCTGTTCTGCACGTACTTCTGCAGCCAGTCGGAGCGGAGCAGCCCCTCCTGGATGTCGACACGCTTGAGTTCGGTGTGGAAGCTCGTGTTGATCCAGCTGATGACCGAGTCGAGGTACGCCGGGAAGTCCTCGACCATCTTGATGATCTGGCCGGCCAGCATCGAACCGAGCAGGGTGACGAACCCGGCGGCCCCGATCAGCGTGATCAGGAAGACCAGGAACGTGGCGAAGCCCCTGCGCAGCCCCTTCGAGGCCATCCAGCTCACCGCGGGCTCGATCGCCAGCGCCAGGAAGAACGCGATGAGGATGTTGACCAGCAGCCCGATGAGCTGGTGGAACGCCCAGCTGCCGAACTGGAAGACCGCGACGAGGGAGAGCGCCAGCACCATCGCGCGCGGCAGCCAGCGCGGCATGCGCTCGCTCGGCGCGGCACCGGGTCCCGGGCCGGCCGGGGGGCCGGAGGGCGGTGTCGTGCCGGACGGGGTTGCCTGGTGCTCGAAACGCGAGGTCTCGTCTGTGGGTGCCACGGGCCAAGTCTCGCCCACGGCACCGACAGTCAGTCGCCGCCCCCGGGTCTTCCGGTCCAACGAGCGGCATCCGTCCGGTGAAGTCCGCTGCTTCTCAGCGGTTTTCCGCCGGAACGCCCATGGTCGCGCACACCACGTGCCACACGTCCTTGGCCTCCCAGCCGGCGTCCAGCGCCTCGCTCACCGTGCGCCCGCCGAGGCCGGACATCACATGATCGCGCGCGAAGGTGTCGGCGTACCCCTCACCGAAGTGATCCGCCATCCGCTGCCAGAAGACCGTCAACCGCATGAGTCCAGTATCCCGCCCCAGGGGGTGGGGCTGGCCGGGACGGCTTTCCGATACCGCTTTCCGCCCTACGGTCGGAGCCATGGCCGAAACCGGAGCATCCCCACTCCCCTCGTCGTCCCCGGCGCCCACCCCGCTGGCTCGCGCCGAACAGTTCGTCTGGCTGACCGCGCGCGTGCTGGAGCAGCGCCGCTTCGCGTACCACTTCCTGGACGGGGGAGCCGACGCGGTGGAGACCGCGCTGTCCGCCTACCGCAATGCCGACGACGGGTACGGCCACGCGCTCGAACCCGATCTGCGCGGGCCCGTGAGCCAGCCGCTGCACACCGGGCACGCGCTGCGTGTGCTGGACTCGATCGGGCGCTGCGGCGGACAGCGGGTGGAGCGCGTGTGCCGCTACCTGACGTCGGTGTCGACCCAGGACGGTGCACTTCCCGCCGTGCACCCCAGCCAGCGTGGCTACCCGGTGGCCCCGTTCGTGCCGATCGTCGACGACCCGCCCAGTGATCTGTTGGCCACCGGGCCGGTGGTGGGCCTGCTGCACCGCAACCAGGTGTGGCACGCGTGGCTGTTCCGGGCCACCGACTTCTGCTGGCAGGCGGTCGAGTCCCTGGAGAAGTCGCACCCCTACGAGGTCCACGCCGCCGTGGCGTTCCTGGAGTCCGTGCCCGACCGCCCGCGCGCCCGGGCCGCCGCCGACCGGCTCGGCCGCCTGGTGCGCGAACACCGGCTCGCCACACTGGATCCGGGACGACCGGACGACTACCCGGTGTCCGCCGGTTACGCGCCGGGCGAGCACCACTACCCGCACGACTTCGCGCACACCCCGGAATCGCTCGCACGCGCGTGGTTCACCGACGAGGAGATGTCCCGGTCTCTCGACTTCCTGTCGAGCGAACAGACGGAGGACGGCGGCTGGCCGATCCGCTGGCGCCAATGGGCCCCGAGCACTGCCATGGAGAGCCGCCCCATCGTGACGATCGAGGCGCTGCGCACGTTGCGGGCGTACGGACGGTCGATCGGCTGAGACCTTCGACGCGACGGACACCACGCGCGCGTACGGCCGGTCGGCCGGCACGCGCGCGTACGTCGAGGGCGAGATCGACGACACGCGCGCGTGCCCCACGACAAGCCGGCGTCAGCCCGATACCGCCCGCACCCCGGCCGTCACGACGACCGCCGCGGCCACGACGAGCAGGAACGGGGCTCGCAGGAGCAGTGCCATGGCGGCTGCGGTGAGCCCGGCGGCCCTCGCGTCCAGCACCAGGTCGTGCCCGTCGGCGAAGGTCTGCTGAGCCGTGAGAGCGGCGAGGAGGGCAACGGGCAGCAGGGCGGCGAGGCGCTGGACGAGCGGGCGTTCCAGGATGCCCTCGGGGACCAGCAGGCCGATCAGTTTGACGGCGTAACAGCCGACGGCGGTGCCGATGATCGCGATCCAGACGTTCATCGGTCGCCACCTTCCTGGTCGCCGTCTTCCTGGTCGCCGTGTTCCTGGTCGCCTTTTCGGCTGTCGTCCGGCCGGCTGTCGGCCCTGCGGCGCCCCTCCGCCCAGAGGACGACCGGAGCGGCCACCGCCGCGACGAGGACCGGGACCCCGGCGGGCAGGACGGGCAGCAGACCGAGCCCCAGGACGACGGCGCTGCCCGCGACGGCCCGCTCTGCGGTGGTCCGCAGCATCGGCGCGAGGAGGGCCAGGAATACGGCGGGCCCGGCCGCGTCGAGCCCCCACGCGTCGGTGTCGCCGATGGCCTCGGCGCCGAGCGCGCCGAGCAGCGTGGTGAGGTTCCACAGCACATAGAGGCTGAGCCCGGTGACGGTGAAGCCGATACGGGCGGCGCGACGCGTGGGCTGGGCGAGGGCGACGGCCGTGGTCTCGTCGATGACCCACTGGGCGGCGAAAGGCCGCACCGCGCGCGGGAGGGCCAGCAGATGCGAGAGGCGCAGCCCGTAGAACGCGTTGCGCACGCCCAGGAAGAACGCCCCGGCCGCTGCCGTGAAGGGGTTGCCGCCGGCCGCGAGCGCGCCCACCAGGGCGAACTGGGAGGCCCCGGTGAACACCAGGAGGCTCAGGGCGCAGGTCTGCAGCAGCCCGAGTCCACTGCCGGCCGAAGTCACCCCGAAGGCGAACCCGGACAGTCCGACCGCCACCCCTACGCCGAGAGCGTCCCGGACGACGGCTCCGTCGGGTTTCACGCCGCCGCTGTCTTGCGTCTCCACGAGACCAGTCTGTTCAGTCACCACGCCCTGGACGGTACGAGCGGCCACGCCTGTGGGTCTTGTACGTTCTTGCGCGCGCCCGCGCCGCCCTCACACTCGCGGACGCAGCGTTCGTGCACGAGCTCGTGGGCGCGGCGCTCGTGGGCGCGGCGCTCGTGGCCGCAGCGCTCGTGGCCGCAGCGTTCGTGGGCGCAGCGCTTATGCGCGCACGCACCCGCCCCTCCCGCTCACGTACGTCGTCCCCGGGTTCGCGATCCGTCGTCGGCCCCGCCGGTGCGTTCCCGCTGGTACGCGCCCGGCGGCACGCCCACGATGCGGCTGAAGTGGCGGTTGAGATGGGGCTGGTCCGTGAAGCCGACGGCGACGGCGGCCGCGGCGGGAGTCGTGCCGGTGTCGAGCAGGTCGCGGGCCCGGCGGACGCGGGCATCGGTCAGCCAGGTGTGCGGAGGCATGCCATAAGCGGCGCGGAAGGCCCGCAACAGAGCGAAAGGGCTGGTGCCGAGGTCGGCCGAGAGCCGCTCCAGGGTCGGCGGGTCGGCCATCCGCTCCTCGAGCACGGCACGCGCGCGTGCCGCGACGGGGGCGCCGGCCGTGCGGACGGCACGCTGGGGCAGGGACCCGCCGTTCTGGCGCAGCAGCCGGGTCACGACCACCCGCAGCAGGGTGTCCGCCGCCAGTGCGTTTCCCTCGTCGACCGCCCGCAGGACCTGGTGGACGAGGCCCGCGGCGTAGGGGTCCTCGAGCACGGGAATGACGAAGCCGGGGGTGCCGCGGATCGTGGTGGTCTCGGCGGCGATCTCGGCCACCACGTCCGGAGACGGGTAGACCGCCCCGTATCGCCAGCCCTCGGGCACACCCGCGCGGCCGGTGTGCGGGGTGTCGGGGTTGACCAGGGCCAGCGCTCCCGGGCCGGCGTACTGATCGGCGCCTCCGTGGCGGAAGATCTCCACTCCGTCGGCGATGGCCGCGATCACGAAGTGCTCGTGGGTGTGCCGTACGAACTTCTTCTCGACGTAGCTCGCCCGCAGCAGATCCACACCGGGCAGTTCCGCGTACCGCCAGTGCCTCGCCCGCTCCGCCGAACCCGCCATGCCCCCCATTCTGCGGGGTGGACCGTCCGGGCGACGAAGTCCGGGGCAGTGGCGGGCGTGCGGACATGGTGCGGACGGGCATCGGCGGTACGCGGAGCTGCCCGGTGACCGGGACCGGCCCACCCCCTCGACATCACCGCCCCCGCCGGAGCCGCCCCGCCCCCGCCCCTTCCGTTTCCGCAGGTCCGGGCCATTGTCAGTGGTCGGGTGCAGGATGGGGGCATGGTCAGCTCCGCAGATCGAGCCCTCGACGGCTTCTCCCCCGCGACCCGCGGCTGGTTCACGGGGGCCTTCTCCGCGCCCACCGCGGCCCAGGCCGGGGCCTGGCGGGCGATCGGCGAGGGCTCGGACGTGCTGGTGGTGGCCCCGACCGGCTCCGGCAAGACACTGGCCGCGTTCCTCGCCGCGCTGGACCAGCTGACATCGAGCCCGCCCCCGGCCGACCCCCGCAAGCGCTGCCGGGTCCTGTACGTGTCCCCGCTGAAGGCGCTCGCGGTGGACGTGGAGCGGAATCTGCGCAGTCCGCTCACCGGTATCCGCCAGGAATCGGTGCGCCTGGGGCTGCCCGAGCCCGAGGTGAAGGTGGGCATCCGCTCCGGGGACACCCCACCCGCCGAGCGCCGGGCCCTGTCCACTCGTCCGCCGGACATCCTGATCACCACCCCCGAGTCCCTGTTCCTGATGCTGACGTCGGCCACCCGCGACGCGCTCACGGGCGTGGAGACGGTGATCCTGGACGAGGTGCACGCGGTCGCGGGCACCAAACGCGGCGCCCATCTCGCGCTGTCCCTGGAGCGGCTCGACGAGCTGCTGCCCAGGCCGGCCCGCCGTATCGGCCTGTCCGCCACGGTGCGTCCCGTCGACGAGGTCGCACGCTATCTGTCCCCGCGCCGCAGGGTGGAGATCGTCCAGCCTCCGTCCGGCAAGGAGTTCGACCTGTCGGTGGTCGTGCCGGTGGAGGACTTGGGCGAGCTGGGCGGCTCCCCGGTCGCGGACGGCAACGAGGGCGCGGAGCGCCCCTCGATCTGGCCGCACGTCGAGGAGCGGATCGCCGACCTCGTGCAGGCCCACCGCTCGACGATCGTGTTCGCCAACTCCCGCCGCCTCGCGGAGCGCCTGTGCAACCGGCTGAACGAGATCGCGTACGAGCGGGCCACCGGTGAGCCTCTGGACGAGCACCACGGCCCGGCCGAGCTGATGGGCGGCTCGGGAGCGGCCCAGGGAGCGCCCCCGGTCCTGGCCCGCGCCCACCACGGCTCGGTCTCCAAGGAGCAGCGCGCCCTGGTCGAGGAGGATCTGAAGGCGGGGCGGCTGCCGGCCGTGGTCGCCACCTCCAGCCTCGAACTGGGCATCGACATGGGCGCGGTGGACCTCGTCGTCCAGGTGGAGTCGCCGCCCTCGGTCGCCTCCGGCCTGCAGCGTGTGGGCCGCGCGGGACACCAGGTGGGCGCGGTCTCCACGGGGGTCGTCTTTCCCAAGTACCGCGGTGACCTGGTCCAGTCGGCCGTGGTCACCGAGCGGATGCGCAGCGGCTCCATCGAGTCCATGAGGATCCCCGGCAACCCCCTGGACGTCCTGGCGCAGCAGGTCGTCGCCATGACCTCGATGGACACCTGGCAGTTCGACGATCTCCTGGCGACCGTCCGCCGCGCGGCGCCCTTCGCCGCCCTCCCCGAGTCCGCGTTCACGGCCGTCCTCGACATGCTCGCGGGCCGCTATCCGTCCGACGCCTTCGCGGAGTTGCGCCCGCGCGTGGTGTGGGACCGGGTCGCGGGCACGATCACGGGTCGGCCGGGCGCCCAGCGCCTAGCGGTCACCTCCGGGGGCACGATCCCGGACCGCGGCCTCTTCGGAGTCTTCCTCGCGGGCTCCGACCCCAAGAAGGGCGGCGGCCGGGTCGGCGAACTCGACGAGGAGATGGTGTACGAGTCCCGCGTCGGGGACGTCTTCACCCTCGGTACCAGCTCCTGGCGCATCGAGGACATCACCCGCGACCGTGTGCTGGTCTCCCCCGCGCCGGGCGTCCCGGGCCGCCTGCCCTTCTGGAAGGGCGACCAGCTCGGCCGCCCGCTCGAACTGGGCCGCGCGGTCGGCGCGTTCCTGCGCGAGGTGGGCTCGCTGTCGGACGAGGACGCCCGGCTGCGCCTGCTGGCCGCCGGACTCGACGCCTGGGCCGCCGACAACGTCCTCGCGTACCTGGCCGAACAACGCGAGGCCTGCGGCCACGTCCCCGACGACCGCACGATCGTCGTCGAACGCTTCCGTGACGAGCTGGGCGACTGGCGGGTCGTCGTCCACTCCCCCTTCGGCGCCCAGGTCCACGCCCCCTGGGCCCTCGCCCTGGGCGCGAAGCTCTCCGAGCGGTACGGCATGGACGCGCAGGTCATGCACGCCGACGACGGCATCGTGCTCCGCCTGCCCGACGCCGACCTGATGGGCCTGGACCTGCTCGACATGGAGCCCGCGAGAGCGGGCACCGCATACGACGCCGAGCAGGCCCCGATCGGCGCGGCGGACGTCGCCTTCGACAAGGGCGAGGTCGACCAGATCGTCACCGACCAGGTGGGCGGTTCGGCGCTGTTCGCGTCCCGCTTCCGCGAGTGCGCCGCCCGCGCGCTCCTGCTGCCCCGCCGCAGTCCGGGCAGGCGCACACCTCTGTGGCAACAGCGTCAACGCGCGGCCCAACTGCTGCAGGTGGCGAGTGAGTTCGGGTCCTTCCCCATCGTCCTGGAGGCGGTCCGCGAATGCCTCCAGGACGTCTTCGACGTCCCGGGCCTCTCCGAGCTGATGGGCGACATCGAGTCCCGCAAGGTCCGCCTCGTCGAGGTCACCACCCCGGAGCCCTCCCCCTTCGCCCGCTCCCTCCTCTTCGGATACGTCGCCCAGTTCCTGTACGAGGGCGACTCCCCGCTCGCCGAGCGCCGCGCCGCCGCCTTGTCGCTGGACTCCCGGCTGCTGGCCGAGCTGCTGGGCCAGGCGGAGCTGCGCGAACTGCTCGACGCCGAGGTTCTGACCGAGCTGGAGCGGGAGCTGCAGTGGCGCACCGAGGACCGGCGGGTCAAGGATGCCGAAGGTGTCGCGGACCTGCTCCGGCTTCTCGGCCCGCTCAGGGACACCGAGTTGGCCGAGCGGGGCGCCGAGCCGCAGTGGGCGCGGGAGCTGGCCGGGGCCCGCCGCGCCATCCGCGTCCGGATCGCCGGCACCGACCACTGGGCGGCGATCGAGGACGCGGGCCGCCTGCGCGACGCGCTCGGCACTGCCCTGCCGGTCGGCGTCCCGGAAGCCTTCACCGAGCCCGTCAAGGATCCCCTCGGCGACCTCCTCGCCCGGTTCGCGCGCACTCACGGCCCCTTCACCTCGGCCACGGCAGCGGCGCGCTTCGGCCTGGGGGTGGCCGTCACGGACGGGGCACTCCACCGGCTCGCGGCGAACGGCCGTGTCGTCCAGGGCGAGTTCCACCCGGCGGGCATCGGCCAGGAGTGGTGCGACGCGGCCGTGCTGCGCCGCCTGCGCCGCCGCTCGCTGGCGGCCCTGCGGCACGAGCTGGAGCCGGTGCCGCCCGCCGCGCTCGCCCAGTTCCTGCCGCAGTGGCAGCACGTGGGCGGCGGTCACGGGCTGCGGGGCATCGACGGACTGGTGCGCGCGATCGAGCAGGTGCAGGGGGCCTCCGTCCCCGCCTCCGCACTGGAGAAGCTGGTTCTGCCCTCCCGGGTCGCCGGCTACACCCCCGCGATGCTCGACGAGCTCACCGCGGCCGGCGAGGTCGTGTGGGCGGGCGCCGGGGCCCTCCCGGGCAAGGACGGCTGGGTCTCGCTGTACCTGGCGGACGCGGCCCCGCTCCTCCTGCCTCCGGCGCATCCTCTGGAGCTGACCGCGCTCCACGAATCGGTCCTGACCACCCTCTCCGGCGGCTACGGCCTCTTCTTCCGCCAGATCGCCGACCAGATCCGCGCGACCACCCACCCCGACGTCACCGACCCCCAACTGGCCGACGTCGTATGGGACCTGGCCTGGTCCGGCAGGCTCACGAACGACACGCTCACCCCGATGCGCTCCCTCCTGGGCTCGGGCCGCACCGCGGGCTCCACCGCCCACCGTGCCAAGCGCACCGTCCCGCGCGGCCGGTACGGGTCCCTGACCGCCGCCGCCCGCCCCCAGTCCCGTACGGGACCGCCCACGGTCGCCGGTCGCTGGTCCCTCCTCCCCGCCCACGAGCCCGACCCCACCGTCCGCGCCCACGCCCTGGCCCGCACACTGCTCGACCGCCACGGTGTCGTGACCCGGGGTGCCGTGGCCGCCGAGGGCGTCGAGGGGGGCTTCTCCGCGGTCTACCGCGTGCTGTCCGTCTTCGAGGAGAGCGGCCAGGCCCGCCGCGGCTATGTCGTCGAGGGTCTGGGCGCCGCCCAGTTCGCGATGGACGGCGCCGTGGACCGCCTTCGCGCGGTGTCCAACGCCCGCGACCGGAACGAGCCCTGGCGAAGCCCCGCCCCGAACGGTTCCCCCGAAATTCCCGGCACACCCCAGGCCCCCACCCCCTGGGACGACTTCCTCGACGGCTCGGGCCACCACAGCCCGGGCCCCGACGACCCGTTCGCCCCCGCCTCCTTCGGCGCCCCCGCCGGCCTGGACGCCGACCCACACGGCGAGCCCGGTATCCACGACCAGGAGTTCGCTCACACCGACGGCGGCACCCCTTACGGCCGCAGCGGGCCCGACGGCCCTTTCAGCCCCCGTGCCCGATCCGGCCGCGACCCGCACCGCACCCGCACCACCCCCTCCCCCAGAGCCGTCGTTCTGGCCGCGGCCGACCCCGCCAACGCCTACGGCGCCGCCCTCCCCTGGCCCGATCCGCCCACTGAGGCCGGACACAAACCGGGCCGCAAGGCGGGCTCCCTGGTCGTCCTGGTCGACGGCGAGCTGACCGTCTACATGGAGCGCGGCGGCAAGACGCTCCTGGCCTGGCCCGCCGACCCGGACGCCAGGCCCATGGACGACCCCCGCCTCCGTCCGGCCGCCGAAGCCCTCGCAGCGGCAGCACGCGCGGGCTCCCTCGGCACGGTCACGGTGGAGCGTGTGAACGGCACCTCCGCCCTCACCTCCCCCCACGGCCCCCTCCTGGAAGCGGCGGGCTTCATCGCGACCCCGCGCGGCCTCCGCATCCGCGCATGATCACCGAGCGCGAGACCCCTGCCCCCGAACCGACCCCACCCACCCCGAGCCACCGGCACCGGCACCGGCACCGGCACCGGCACCGGCTACCCACTCCCCACCACCGAACCCATGCCACCCTTGACCCATGCCCGAAGGTGACACCGTCTGGCAAGCGGCGAGGCGACTCCACACCGCCCTCGCCGGCAAGGTGCTGTCCCGCTCCGACCTCCGCGTGCCGAAGTACGCCACGGCCGACCTCACCGGCCGTACCGTCCTGGACGTCACCCCTCGCGGCAAGCATCTCCTCACCCGCGTCGAAGGCGGCCTGACGCTGCATTCGCACCTGCGGATGGACGGGTCCTGGAAGGTGTACGCCAACGGCGAGCGCTGGCGCGGCGGCCCGGCGCACCAGATCCGCGCCATCCTCGGCAACAGCGAGCGCACGGCCGTCGGCTACCGCCTCCCCGTACTTGAGCTGATCCGCACCACCGACGAACACCGCGCCGTCGGCCACCTCGGCCCCGACCTGCTCGGCCCGGACTGGGACCCCGACCGGGCCCTCGCCAACCTCCTGAGCGACCCGGACCGCGCCCTCGGCGAGGCCCTCCTGGACCAGCGCAATCTGGCGGGCATCGGCAATGTCTACAAGAGCGAGCTGTGCTTCCTGCTCCGAGTCACCCCCTGGCTCCCCGCCGGCGCCCTCCCTGAGGATCTCGCCGCCCGTCTGCCCGCCCTCGCCAAGAAGCTCCTCGAAGCCAACCGCGACCGCCCGATCCGCAACACGACAGGTCACCGCCACCACGACCTGTTCGTGTACGGCCGGGCCCCCCGCCCCTGTCTGCGCTGCCACACCTCCGTTCGCGTGGCCGACCAGGGCGACGGCTCCCGCGAACGCCCCACCTACTGGTGCCCCACCTGCCAGCCGGGCCCGGCGCCGGCCCCGAGCACCACACGAACTCCCCGCCCGAGCAACCGAGTTCAGCGCCGCACACCTAATTGACGGACCGTCAGATGCGCTCGTACCGTCGAGTCATGCCCATCCCGGCGTACGACCTCACCGGCCGCACCGCGTTCGTCACCGGCGCCGGCAGTGGCATCGGCCGCGCGTCCGCCGTGCTGCTCGCCGAGGCGGGCGCGACGGTGCACTGCGCGGACCGCGACGCACAGGGCCTGCACGAGACGGCGACCCTCATCAAGGCCAGGAACGCCACCGCCCACACCCACCACCTCGACGTCACCGACCGCGCCCAGCTCGCACGGGCCGTCGCCGCCTGCGAGCGGCTCCATGTGATGGCGGCGATCGCCGGAATCATGCACAGCAGCCCGGTTCTGGAGACCCGGGACGAGGACCTGGAACGGGTGTGGAGCGTCAACTTCAAGGGGGTTCTCCATGCCTGCCAGGCAGCGGCCCGCCGGATGATCGACGACGGGACGCGGGGCAGCATCGTCACCATGGCCTCCGGCGCCGTCGACACCGGCGGTCCGGGGCTGCTCTGCTACGGCGTGACCAAGGCGGCGGTGGTCCAGCTGACGAAGACCCTGGCGACCGAGGTCGGCGCCCACGGCATCCGCGTCAATGCGGTCGCCCCGGGCTGGATCCGTACGCCCATGACCGATCGCCACGACGGCGAGGCACAGGCGCGGACGGAGTCCTTCATGGCCCGGCTGTCACCACTGAGCCGGGTCGGCGAGCCCGACGACATCGCGCACGCCGTCCTGCACCTCGCCTCCGACGCCTCGGCGTTCACGACGGGTCAGATCCTCCGCCCGAACGGCGGGGTGGCCATGCCCTGGTGACCGCGGCCCCCACCGCGCCCTCCAGAACCGGACCACCCCCCGCGCCCCCTGACGCGCCCCCCGGCCGTCCCGGCGCCCGTCCCTTCGGTACGCAGTGCACAGGAAGGAGGCTCAGCCCCCACCCCCCGGCCGCGACGGCCCCCTCCACCGCGCCGGCGTCCGGCACCAGCGCGAGCCGCAGCACACCCCACCACCACAGCGCACCGAGCCCCAGAGCCGCCCCCCAGCGAACTATCCGCATTGGCCGCCACCTCCAAGGCCTCCGGGCCCCCAGAACGACGCTAGACGGCCCTCGTCACGGGCGGAGAGGGCGCACCACCGGCACAGGGACGCACGCCTCTCTCACGAGGACCGAGCCCGCGGGGCACACGATGCGCCCCGCAGCCACTCACCGCCGTCCTCACGCCCCCACCGCACGCGCCGGCCGGGGGGCGCACGACCCACCGAGGCGGGAGCGCACGGAAGCCCGGCACCGGCTCGCGACGCCGGACGACGTCGCGCTATCCGTTCTCCGCCTGGAACATCCAGTGGTGCTTCTCCAGATCCGCCGTGATCTGGATGAAGATGTCCTGGCTCACCGGATCCGCCTCCGCGGTGCTCTCCACCCGTGTCCGCATCCGGGTGATCACCGAGCCGAGCGCGTCGACCAGGGTCCCCACCGCGTCCGCGTCCTTGACCCAGCCGTCCGGGGCCGGGCCGATCCCGCTGCTCCCGGCCACCGTCCGGGCCCGCCCGTCCGGTGAGACACCGAGGGTGGAAGCGCGTTCGGCGACCGTGTCGGAGTGCAGCCGGGCGGTGTCCACGACCTCGTCGAGCTGGAGATGGACCGAGCGGAACCGCGGCCCGACCACGTTCCAGTGGATCTGCTTGGCCACCAGGGAGAGGTCGACGAGATCGACGAGGGCGCCCTGCAGCGCCTCGGAGACGGTCCTGAGATCGGCATCGGACAGCGGGCTCTTCACCACGTACATCAGCGCAGCTCCGGATTCTAGAGACGACCGTACGCCCCCGTGCGCCCGCACAGACGATCGAAATCGCGCGCAGGTCCCCGTTCGCCCCTCCACCATGACCGCACACCACCACCCCGGCAAACGGGGCGGCACAGGACCCCGGCCCCCGCGACGGGCGCAATGCGAAAGCCCCGGCCGGCGCCCCCAGGTCTCCCTGGAGACCCCACCCGGGGCTCCCGTCTCGCTGCTACTTCTTCACCGGCACGCACCGAACCTCATGCACACCGTCGCGGCAGGTCAGGCCGCGACGACGTCCACCGCTTCGGCGGGTGCCTTGATCGTGACCCGTTCCGGCGGTACACCGGCCACCGAGACGGAGTTGAGCATCGGTCGACGCACTGGTGCTGGCACCGGCTCGGTGGCCGCTGCGGACTGGGCCAGCTCGGCAAGGGCGAGCTCGTCGCTCACTTCCCTCATGAGCTCGGACATCCGTACGTCCAACGCGTCGCAAATGGCGGAGAGCAGCTCGGAGGAAGCCTCCTTCTGCCCCCGCTCCACCTCGGAGAGATAGCCGAGTGAGACTCGGGCGGACGAGGAGACTTCGCGCAGAGTACGGCCCTGGCGCTGGCGCTGCCGACGCAGCACGTCACCCAGCAGGCGACGGAGCAGAATCATCGGTGGCTCCCTCCTCGGACCGCGTAGCCGCATCCTTCACGCCCCACCGTACCGCCTTGCGCTGCGGCCGTGCGGGGAGCGCTGTTGTGTTCACTCAGGGCTGTAAACATCAGGTCCCCCCGTTCTGTTCCGTATCCTGTGCCCGCTCATTTCCGGTCTGTTCGCCCGCAAGCTCCTCGAGAAGCAGTGCGAGTACGCTCCGTACACTCTCCATACGGATTTCCGCCCGGCCGCCGTTCAACCGCAACGACGACACTTTCCCGCCACCTGATACGCCGGAATCGGCTGCGGACGGCCCGGTGACGGCCACGTAGACCGTGCCGACGGGTTGGCCGTCCTGGGGGTCGGGGCCCGCGACTCCGGTGGTCGAAATTCCCCAGTCGGCGCCGAGCGCCTTGCGGACGCCCTCCGCCATCTGGGCCGCGACCTGCGGATCCACCGCCCCGCGCTGCTCCAGCAGGGTGGCGTCGACATCGAGCAACTGGTGCTTCAGCTGGGTGGCGTAGGCGGTGACGGAGCCCCGGAACGCCTGGGAGGAGCCGGGGGCCGCGGTGAGAGCGGCCGCGACCAGACCGCCGGTCAGCGACTCGGCGACGGCGAGCGTCTCACCCCTCACCGTCAGTAGTCGCAGCACTTCGGCAGCCGTGGAAGTCAATGCTCCACTCCCTCCGCTGCGGCTTCGCGCTCGGCGGTTCCGCGCCGGCGCAGCACAATGGCTTGTCTCACATAGTCGAATCCGGTGACCACGGTCAGAATGACCGCGGCGGCCATCACCCACCACCGCAGAGTGGCCAGCCACCCCTCCAGCGCCAGGACGTACATGCCGACGGCGATGCCCTGGATCAGGGTCTTCAGCTTGCCGCCGCGGCTCGCGGGGATGACTCCGTACCGGATGACGATGAAGCGCAGGAGCGTGATCCCGAGCTCTCTGCCGAGGATGACTCCCGTCACCCACCACGGCAGATCGCCGAGGTAGGACAGACAGATCAGCGCGGCACCCATGATCGCCTTGTCGGCGATGGGGTCGGCGATCTTCCCGAAGTCGGTGACGAGGTCGTAGGTCCGGGCCAGGTGACCGTCGAAGACGTCGGTGATCATGGCGACGGCGAAGGCGGCCCATGCCCAGGCACGCCACACCGGGTCGTACCCGCCGTCCATGAGCATCAGCACGACGAAGCCCGGTACGAGGACCAGGCGGATCATGGTCAGGATGTTCGCGATGTTCCAGAGGCTGGCCTGGTTGACGGCGGCAGCTCCCAGCTTCCCGCCACGCACGGCCCGCGCCTCCCCGGCATCACTGGAGGCGGCGGCGCCCGGGGCGCCGGGAACGCCCGGGGCGCTCGTCGCGCCCTTGGCGCCGGAGGTGCCGCCCGCCGCGGATGCCGGGACTCCCGTCATCTGGCCGCCTCCTCAGTACACGTGAGGGAGTCGTGCGAGCCCGGAAGCACCTCGGCCACCAGGTCGACGCCTTCCGTGCCGACCACCTTCGCCTCGACCATAAGGCCGACGCTCAGCTCCTCGCCGCTCGTGAAGAGCACCTGACCGTCGGTCTCGGGTGCCTGGTGGGCAGCCCGGCCGTACGCGCCCTCCTCGCCGTCGACCGACTCGACGAGCACACGCACGGTCTGCCCGACGCGCTCCTCGGCACGCTGCGAAACCAGTTCCTCGGCCAGCCGCGAGACCCGTGCGAGCCGCTCGGCGACCACGTCCTCGGCCAGCTTGCCGTCGTACGTCGCCGCTTCGGTGCCCTCCTCGTCGGAGTACCCGAAGACGCCGATCGCGTCCAGTCTCGCGCCGTTCAGGAAGCGCTCCAGCTCCGCGAGGTCGGCCTCGCTCTCGCCGGGGAAGCCGACGATGAAGTTGGACCGCACGCCGGCTTCGGGTGCCTTGCCGCGGATGGTGTCGAGCAGTTCCAGGAAGCGGTCGGTGTCGCCGAAGCGGCGCATGGAGCGCAGCACGGCCGGGGCGGAGTGCTGGAAGGAGAGGTCGAAGTAGGGCACGACCTTGGGCGTGGAGGTGAGCACGTCGATGAGGCCGGGCCGCATCTCGGCGGGCTGGAGGTAGCTCACCCGCACCCGCTCGATGCCGTCGACCTCGGCCAGCTCGGGCAGCAGGGACTCCAGCAGCCGGATGTCGCCCAGGTCCTTGCCGTAGGAGGTGTTGTTCTCGGAGACGAGCATGACCTCCTTGACGCCCTGCTCGGCCAGCCAGCGGGTCTCGTTCAGCACGTCCGAGGGGCGGCGGGAGATGAAGGAGCCGCGGAAGGAGGGGATGGCGCAGAAGGAGCAGCGGCGGTCGCAGCCGGAGGCGAGCTTCACGGAGGCGACGGGCGAGCCGTCCAGGCGGCGGCGCAGCGGCGAACGCGGCCCGGAGGCCGGAGCGAGGCCCTCCGGAAGATCGGCGGGGGCATGCCCCGGCAGCGCGACCTCGGCGGCCGACTCCTGGCGCTGGGCCGGGCTGATCGGCAGCAGCTTGCGGCGGTCGCGCGGGGTGTGCGAGGCGTGGATGCCGCCGTTCAGGATGGTCTGGAGGCGGTCGGAGATGTCCGCGTAGTCGTCGAAGCCGAGCACGCCGTCGGCCTCGGGCAGCGCCTCGGCCAGCTCCTTGCCGTACCGCTCGGCCATGCAGCCGACGGCCACGACGGCCTGGGTTCTGCCGTGTCCCTTGAGGTCGTTGGCCTCCAGGAGGGCGTCGACGGAGTCCTTCTTGGCGGCCTCGACGAAGCCACAGGTGTTGACGACCGCGACATCCGCTTCCTCGGCGTCCTCGACGAGCTCCCAGCCGTCCGCCTCCAAGCGGCCTGCGAGCTCCTCCGAGTCCACCTCGTTACGGGCGCAGCCAAGAGTGACGAGTGCGACGGTACGGCGTTCAGGCATGGGCTCAAGACTACTTCGTCCCAGTGACAGCCCACGTCGACGGGGTTGGCCGATCCCGGCCGGCCCCGTCCCTCACGTTTCCTTCGAATCGCCCGTGCGTCCGTGGCCCGGCCCTACCGGGGGCTCAGCCGACCTCGGGGTCGCCCTTCGTGTAGGTCAGTCGTTCGACCTGGCCCGGCTGGAAGTCGTCCTCGATCTTCTTGCCGTTGACGTAGAGCTGGACGGCCCCTGCGTCACCGAGGACGAGGTCGATCTTGGAGCCGTCCTGGAAGGTCTTGGACTCGCCCTGCTTGAGGAGGCCGTCCCACAGGAGCCGGCCGTTGTGGTCCTTGGCGGAGATCCAGCTGCGCCCGTCGGAGGCACTGACCCGCACGGTCACCTTGTCGCGGGGCGCTGCCGCGATGGCGCTGTCGGTGGGGTCGGGCTTGGGGTCGGCGTCGGGCTTGTCGGTCTCGGGCTTGGACGAGGCGGGCTTGCTGGTCGTGGGCGTGGAGCCCTCGGCGACCTGTGTGCCGGAGCCGTCGTCGTCCCCGCCGTCGAACGCGGTGAAGCCGACGAAGCCGATCACCGCGACGATCGCGGCGACCATGGCGGCGGTCCAGTTGGGGCCGCGCCGCTCGGGCCGGATCCGTTCCGCCTCGAACAGCGGGGCCGCGGGCGTCGGCGCGGGCCGTCCGCCGTGGGCCTCGTCGTACTGCTCCAGCAGCGGGACGGGGTCGATGCGCACCGCGCGTGCGAGGGTGCGGATGTGACCGCGCGCGTAGACGTCGCCGCCGCAGGGGGCGAAGTCGTCCTGCTCGATCGCGTGCACGATGGCGATGCGGACCCGGGTGGCGCTGCTGACGTCGTCGACGGTCAGCCCGGCCGCGATGCGTGCCTGCTGGAGGGCACGACCGATCGAGGGGCGTTCCGCCGAGCGTTCGTCACGGTCGTCTTCGAACGGACGCTCGTCTTCGGGGAAGTTGCCGTCAGGGGAGTTGCCGATGGACACGGGGGCGCCTTTCGAGCGTGTAGCCACCTGTGCTGGAAGTTCAGTCTAGGGGGGGTACGAAAGGGTGGGGCAACCGGGCGGTGGGACTTTGTACGCCATCAGAATGGCCGGTCATCCTGCTGGTGGTGAGGGTGGGGCACAGAGCTGTCGCCTCGTCCAACTTGACGTACGCCGAAGGGAAACGGTTGCTCACCCTTTCCTTACGGATCAGTCACGTTCGCCTACCCGGATGCCGTAATCGCATCCGTGTTCCGCATGCCCGGCAACCGGTTCTCCCTGCCGTGCGCCCCGGCCGCGCGCCGTCCGCGATCCCTACGCCTCAGTCTCCCCCCGGATCACGGCCAGCACGCCGTCCAGCTCGTCGGGTTTCACGAGAACGTCACGTGCCTTGGAGCCCTCGCTCGGCCCCACGATGCCCCGGGACTCCATGAGGTCCATGAGCCGCCCGGCCTTGGCGAAACCGACGCGCAGCTTGCGCTGGAGCATCGAGGTGGAGCCGAACTGCGTGGAGACGACCAGTTCGGCCGCCTGGCACAGCAGGTCCAGGTCGTCGCCGATCTCCTCGTCGATCTCCTTCTTCTGCTTGGTGCCCACGGTGACGTCGTCCCGGAAGACGGGCGCCATCTGATCCTTGCAGTGCTGCACGATCGCCGCGACCTCGTCCTCGGTCACGAACGCGCCCTGCATACGGGTCGGCTTGTTCGCCCCCATCGGCAGGAACAACCCGTCGCCCTTGCCGATCAGCTTCTCCGCGCCGGGCTGGTCGAGGATGACGCGCGAGTCGGCGAGCGAGGAGGTGGCGAAGGCGAGCCGCGAGGGCACGTTCGCCTTGATCAGACCGGTGACGACGTCCACGGACGGCCGCTGCGTGGCGAGCACCAGGTGGATGCCGGCCGCGCGCGCGAGCTGCGTGATCCGCACGATCGCGTCCTCGACGTCCCTCGGCGCCACCATCATCAGGTCGGCCAGCTCGTCCACGATCACCAGCAGGTACGGGTACGGCTGCAGCTCGCGCTCGCTGCCCTCGGGCAGTTTGACCTTGCCGTTGCGGATGGCCTCGTTGAAGTCGTCGATGTGCCGGTAGCCGAACGCGGCCAGGTCGTCGTAGCGCAGGTCCATCTCGCGCACGACCCACTGCAGTGCCTCGGCGGCCCGCTTGGGGTTGGTGATGATCGGCGTGATGAGGTGCGGGATGCCCTCGTAGGCGGTCAGTTCGACGCGCTTGGGGTCGACGAGAACCATACGGACGTCCTCGGGGGTCGCGCGGACCATGACCGAGGTGATCAGGCAGTTGATGCACGACGATTTGCCGGAGCCGGTCGCACCCGCGACGAGCACATGCGGCATCTTCGCCAGATTGGCCATCACATAGCCGCCCTCGACGTCCTTGCCGAGCGCGACCAGCATCGGATGGTCGTCCTCGGCCGCGTCCGCGAGGCGCAGGACGTCACCCAGGTTGACCATCTCGCGGTCGGTGTTGGGGATCTCGATGCCGACGGCCGACTTGCCGGGGATCGGGCTGATGATCCGTACGTCCGGGCTGGCGACGGCGTAGGCGATGTTCTTGGTGAGCGCGGTGATCCGCTCGACCTTCACCGCCGGGCCCAGCTCGACCTCGTACCGGGTGACCGTCGGTCCGCGGGTGAAGCCGGTGACGGAGGCGTCGACCTTGAACTCGGAGAACACGTTGGACAGGGAGGCCACTATGGCGTCGTTGGCCGCGCTGCGGGTCTTGCCTGGCCCGCCCCGCTCCAGGAGATCCAGCGAGGGCAGGGAGTAGGTGATGTCGCCGGCGAGCTGGAGCTGCTCGGCGCGCGGCGGCAGCTCGCGGGGCTCGTCCGGGGCCTGCTTGGTCAGGTCCGGCACCAGGGAGTCCTGCCGGGCGCCCTTGGGCGGCCTGGCGGCCTGGGGGGCCTCCTTGGTCGGCTTGCTGCGCGCGGCCGGGACGGGAGTGGTCTCCTCCCGGTCGCCCACGCTCACGCCCTGGGTGAGGTCGGCGACGACCGGCGAGGGCGGCATGCCGTGCAGCACCGCCCCGTCGAGCGCGGCTGCGGCCGCCGCGGCGACGTCCACGGCGTCCATCGGCCGGTTCGGGTCGGGCTGCCGGACGGCGGAGCGCCGCGGGCGTCGCCGGGTGAGGGCCTCCTGCTCGGCATCGTCGGGGTCGTACGGCTCGGGGGCGGAACCGCGCCTGCGGGATCGCGCGGGCAGCGCGTCACGCCACTGCTCGTCGTAGCGGGCGTCGTCCTCGCCGTACTCGGCGACGTCGTCGTACTCGACGGCGTCGTCCGCGATGATGCCCAGCTTCTGCCCGAGCAGCCGCAGGCGCTGCGGAATCGCGTTGACCGGCGTCGCGGTGACGACGAGCAGCCCGAAGACGGTGAGCAGCACGAGCATCGCCACGGCCAGTGCCTCGCCCATGGTGTACGTCAGCGGGGTGGCCGTGCCCCAGCCGATGAGTCCCCCGGCATCCCTTATCGCCTGCATCCCGGCGCTGCGCGCGGGCGAGCCGCACGCGAGGTGGACCTGGCCGAGGATGCCGATGACGAGCGCGGACAGACCGATGACGATGCGGCCGTTGGCGTCGGGCTTCTCGGGGTGCCGGATGAACCGCACGGCGATGACCGCGAGCAGTATCGGCACGAGCAGGTCGAGTCGGCCGAAGGCGCCGGTCACGAGCATCTCGACGAGATCGCCGACCGGGCCGCGCAGGTTGGACCAGGTGCCGGCGGCGACGATCAGGCTGAGGGCGAGCAGCAGGAGCGCGACACCGTCCTTGCGGTGCGCCGGGTCGAGACCCTTCGCGCCCTGCCCTATGCCACGGAAGACGGCGCCGACCGCGTGCGCGGCACCGAGCCAGACGGCGCGTACGAGTCTGTACACGCCTCCGGTGGGACTGGGCGCCGGCTTCGGAGGGGCCGTCTTCCTCGCCGCCGCCCGCTTGGCGGGTGCCTTCCTGGCGGGGGCTTTCTTCGCGGGGGCCTTCTTCGCCGGAGCCTTCGTCGGAGCGGCCGCCTTCTTCGCGGGCGGCTTCTTCGCTGCGGACTGACGTGAGGCCATGAGTGTGAGGTTACCGGTGGAGACCACAGCCGACACGTGTGCCTACTGCTTCACCCGTTCGTGTCGCGAACTCCGGGCCCGAAGGTGACGCGCCCTGACAGACCCTCACCCCGCACGGCGACCGCACGCGAACGGGCGCGGCCCGGGGCCGCTTCAGGGACCCCGCCCGCGCCCGGGAACGCGCCCAGGGACATGCTCCGGGACGTGCTCAGTTCTGCGACGGCATCGGCGAGGGCCCTCCCGTGCCCGGCTCCAACGCGTCCAGCGCCCTGCGCAGACCCGTCAGTTTGCGTTCGAGATGGGCGGCGGTGGCGACCGCCGCGGCGTCCGCCGAGTCGTCGTCGAGCTGCTTGGACAACGCCTCCGCCTGCTCCTCGACGGCCGCGAGTCGCGCGGAGAGCTCGGCGAGAATGCCGCCGGCAGGCTCCTTCGAACCGCCCGCAGCGCCCTTGCCGCCGCCCTCCAACTGCAGCCGCAGCAGCGCCGCCTGCTCCCTGAGCTGGCAGTTCTTCATGTACAGCTCGACGAACACCGAGACCTTGGCACGCAGCACCCAAGGGTCGAACGGCTTCGAGATGTAGTCGACCGCACCCGCCGCGTACCCACGGAACGTGTGGTGCGGTCCGTGGTTGATGGCGGTGAGGAAGATGATCGGGATGTCCCGGGTCCGTTCACGCCGCTTGATGTGCGCGGCCGTCTCGAAACCGTCCATTCCCGGCATCTGGACGTCCAGCAGGATGACCGCGAAGTCGTCCGTCAACAGCGCCTTGAGCGCTTCCTCCCCGGACGATGCCCGCACCAGTGTCTGATCGAGCGCGGAGAGGATGGCCTCCAGCGCCAACAGATTCTCCGGCCGGTCATCGACCAGGAGGATCTTGGCCTTCTGCACCATGGCCCGCCCTCCTCGCCCCGGCTTGGGGCCTCCCCTGTCCGCAGGACTCGGCGTGACACCGGTCGGTGCCACCCCAGGGGACGACTCCCTCGCGCCACCCGTCCTTGTGCCGGTCATCGTAGCCGCACCCCGCCCGTCGCCACACCCTGTCACCGTGATGTCACTGTGCTCGTAGCAGAAACGCGGCAGGGGACCAGAAGGTTCCCCGAATCCCGCGTTTCTACACGGCCTCGGCCACACTCCGTCAGCAACTCCGCGCGCCTCTCCACGGGTTGTGACGACGGGCCGTACGTCCCGTCACCCACTCCGCATCCACTGCTCCATGACCTCCAGCAGATGATCCGGATCGACGGGCTTCGTCACATAGTCCGAGGCCCCCGAGTCGATCGCCTTCTCCCGGTCGCCCTTCATCGCCTTGGCCGTCAGCGCGATGATCGGCAGCCCCGCGAACTGGGGCATCCGGCGGATCGCGGTGGTCGTCGCGTAGCCGTCCATCTCGGGCATCATGATGTCCATCAGGACGACCGTCACGTCGTCGTGCTGTTCCAGGACCTCGATGCCCTCACGGCCGTTCTCGGCGTACAGCACCGACAGGCCGTGCTGCTCCAGGACACTGGTGAGCGCGAAGACGTTGCGGATGTCGTCGTCGACGATGAGCACCTTCTCCCCGTCGAAGCGGATCGTGCGGCGCGACGGGGCCGCCGCCTCCTGCGCGGCCTGTTGCGCCCAGTGCTCCTGCGGCTGCCCGTTGTCCTGCCGGAGCAGGTCCGAGGCGGAGCCGGCCGACACGGGCCTGCGGCGCCTGCGGAAGAGTGCCGCGGCCCCGTTCTGGGTCTCGCGGTACGACTTCACCTCGGCCGGTGTCTCGGTGCGCTCGGCCAGCTCGTGCTCGGAGGCCAGCAGCTCCCCCGCCTCCAGCGAGGCGGGAGCACTGTTCGCGTAGCCCTGCGGGGGCAGTTCGCTCGGGTGCAGCGGCAAATACAGGGTGAAGGTGGAACCGCGTCCGGGCTCGCTCTGCGCATGGATCTCGCCGCCCAGCAGCCGGGCGATCTCGCGCGAGATGGACAGCCCCAGGCCCGTACCGCCGTACTTGCGGCTCGTGGTGCCGTCCGCCTGCTTGAACGCCTCGAAGATGACCCGCATCTTGCTGGCCGCGATTCCGATGCCGGTGTCCGTCACCGAGAACGCGATCATGTCGGCGTCCGCGTCCCGCAGCGAGCCCGCCTCCAGCAGCTGCTCCTTGATGGCCACCGGCACATCCGCCCCGGCCGGCCGGATGACCAGCTCCACGGCCCCCGAGTCGGTGAACTTCACCGCGTTGGACAGCAGGTTCCGCAGCACCTGCAACAGGCGCTGCTCGTCCGTGTGCAGCGTGGCGGGCAGCTCCGGCGAGACCCGCACCGAGAAGTCGAGGCCCTTCTCCGCGGTCAGCGGACGGAAGGTCGCCTCCACGTAGTCGACGAGCTGGACGAGGGCGATACGGGTCGGCGAGACGTCCATCTTGCCCGCCTCGACCTTCGACAGGTCCAGGATGTCGTTGATCAGCTGGAGCAGGTCCGAGCCCGCCCCGTGAATGGTCTCGGCGAACTCGACCTGCTTGGGCGTCAGGTTCGACTCGGCGTTGTCGGCGAGCAGCTTGGCGAGGATCAGCAGCGAGTTGAGCGGAGTGCGCAGCTCGTGCGACATGTTCGCCAGGAACTCGCTCTTGTAACGCATCGAGACCGCGAGCTGCTCGGCACGCTCCTCCAGGACCTGCCGCGCCTCCTCGATCTCGGTGTTCTTCACCTCGATGTCGCGGTTCTGCCGGGCCAGCAGCTCGGCCTTCTCCTCCAGCTCGGCGTTGGACGCCTGGAGGGCCTCCTGCCGGTTCTCCAACTCGTCGGACCGCTCACGCAGTTGCTCGGTCAGCTCCTGCGACTGCTTCAGCAGCACCTCGGTCTTGGTGTTGACGGAGATCGTGTTGACGCTGGTCGCGATCATCTCCGCGATCTGGTTCAGGAAGTCCTTCTGGATCTGCGTGAACGGCGTGAAGGACGCCAGCTCGATCACACCGAGCACGGTCCCCTCGAAGAGCACCGGAAGCACGATGACCTGCGCCGGGGGCGCCTCGCCGAGCCCGGAGGAGATCTTCAGATAACCGCTCGGCGCGTTCTCCACCAGGATCGTGCGCTTCTCCTTCGCCGCCGTCCCGACCAGCGCCTCACCCGGCCGGAAGGACGCCGGCATGGAACCCATGGAGTAGCCGTACGAGCCCAGCATGCGCAGCTCGTACTGGTCGTCGCTGTCCAGGGCCAGGTCCTTGCCGTCGAGGAACGGCAGCGCGAGGAAGAACGCGCCGTGCTGCGCGGACACCACCGGCGTCAGCTCACTCATGATCAGCGAGGCCACGTCGTCGAGATCCCGGCGGCCCTGCATCAGGGCGGAGATCCGGGCGAGGTTGCCCTTGAGCCAGTCCTGCTCCTGGTTGGCGATCGTGGTGTCGCGCAGGTTGGCGATCATCTTGTTGATGTAGTCCTGCAGCTCCTTGATCTCGCCGGACGCGTCGACGTCGATCTTGAGGTTCAGGTCGCCCCGGGTCACCGCGGTGGCCACGCGCGCGATGGCGCGCACCTGCCGGGTCAGGTTCCCGGCCATCTCGTTCACCGACTCGGTGAGGTCCCGCCAGGTGCCGTCGACGTCCCGCACGCGCGCGAGGCCGCCCAGCTGGCCCTCGGTGCCCACCTCGCGGGCCACCCGGGTGACCTCCTCCGCGAAGGACGACAGCTGGTCGACCATCGTGTTGATGGTGGTCTTGAGTTCCAGGATCTCGCCGCGCGCGTCGATGTCGATCTTCTTGGTCAGGTCGCCCTTGGCGATGGCGGTCGTCACCATGGCGATGTTGCGGACCTGGCCGGTCAGGTTGGACGCCATCGAGTTCACGGACTCGGTGAGGTCCTTCCACGTGCCCGCCACACCCGGTACGTGCGCCTGGCCGCCCAGGATGCCGTCCGTACCCACCTCACGGGCCACCTTGGTGACCTGGTCGGCGAACGAACTCAGCGTCTTCACCATGCTGTTGAAGGTGTCCGCGAGCTCCGCGACCTCACCACGCGCCTCGATCGTCACCGTACGGGTCAGGTCACCGTTGGCGACGGCGGCCGCGACCTGGGAGATGTTCCGCACCTGCATGGTGAGGTTCTTGGCCATCAGGTTGACGTTGCCACTGAGGTCCTTCCAGATGCCGGTGATGCCCGGCACATGCGCCTGACCGCCCAGGATGCCCTCGGTACCCACCTCACGGGCCACCCGGGTCACCTGTTCGGCGAAGGACGACAGCTGGTCCACCATCGTGTTGACGGTGGTGACGAGTTCGAGGATCTCGCCCTTCGCGTCGACGGTGATCTTCTTCGACAGATCGCCCTTGGCGACGGCGGTGGTGACCTCGGCGATCTGACGCACCTGGATCGTCAGGTTGTTCGCCATGAAGTTCACCGACTGCGTGAGGTCCTTCCAGGTGCCGGAGACGCCCTGCACCTCGGCCTGCCCGCCGAGCTGGCCCTCCGTGCCCACCTCGCGGGCGACCCTGGTGACCTCCTCGGCGAACGACGACAGCTGGTCCACCATCGTGTTCAGCGTGTTCTTCAGCTCCAGGATCTCGCCGCGCGCGTCCACGGTGATCTTCTGGGACAGGTCGCCGCGGGCCACCGCCGTGGCGACCTGCGCGATGTTGCGGACCTGGCCGGTCAGGTTGCCGGCCATGCCGTTCACGGACTCGGTGAGGTCGCGCCACACACCGGCGACACCGGGCACCTGCGCCTGACCGCCGAGGCGGCCCTCCGTGCCCACGTCCCGGGCGACCCGGGTCACCTGGTCGGCGAAGGAGGACAGCTGGTCGACCATCGTGTTGATGGTGTTCTTCAGCTCCAGGATCTCGCCGCGTGCGTCGACGTCGATCTTCTGGGACAGGTCGCCCCGCGCCACGGCCGTCGTCACCTGCGCGATGTTGCGCACCTGCGAGGTGAGGTTGCCGGCCATCGAGTTGACGGAGTCGGTGAGTTCCTTCCACGTACCCGACACGCCGTCCACGCGGGCCTGCCCGCCGAGGCGGCCCTCCGTGCCCACGTCCCGGGCCATCCGCGTCACCTGGTCGGCGAACGACGACAGCTGGTCCACCATCGTGTTCACGGTGTTCTTCAGTTCGAGCATCTCGCCCGCGACATCGACGGTGACCTTCTGCGAGAGGTCGCCGTTGGCCACGGCCGTCGTCACCGCCGCGATGTTCCTCACCTGTCCGGTGAGATTCCGGAACGCCGTGTTGACGGAGTCCGTCAGGTCCTTCCACGTCCCGGCCGCGCCCGGCACCTGCGCCTGACCGCCGAGCCGGCCCTCGGCACCCACCTCGTTCGCCACCCTCGTGACCTCGTCACCGAAGGAGGAGAGCTGGTCGACCATCCCGTTGACGGTGTTCTTCAGTTCCAGCATCTCGCCGGCCACATCCACGGTGACCTTCTGCGAGAGGTCGCCGTTGGCGACCGCGGTGGTCACCGCCGCGATGTCCCGCACCTGAATCGTGAGATTCCGGAAAACCGTGTTCACCGAATCGGTGAGGTCCTTCCACGTTCCCGCCGCCCCCGGCACCTGCGCCTGACCGCCCAGGCGGCCCTCGGCACCCACCTCGTTCGCCACCCGCGTGACCTCGTCGGCGAAGATCCGCAGCGTCTCGGTCATCTGGTTGATGGTCTCGGCGAGCTTGGCGACCTCACCGCGCGCCGGCACGGTCACCTTCTGCGACAGATCACCATTGGCGACCGCGGTGGTGACCTGAGCGATCCCACGCATCTGGAGGGTGAGGTTCCCGGCCATGGTGTTCACCGAATCGGTGAGTTCCTTCCACACCCCGGCCACGCCCGGAACCTCGGCCTGACCGCCGAGCTGCCCCTCGGTACCCACCTCGCGCGCGACCCGGGTCACCTCCGAGGAGAAGGCCGAGAGCTGGTCGACCATCGTGTTGACGGTCTCCTTCAGCTCCAGCATCTCGCCGGCCACATGAACGGTGACCTTCCGGGACAGATCACCCTTCGCGACCGCGGTCGTCACCAGCGCGATGTCCCTCACCTGTGCGGTGAGCCGGTGCGCCATGGTGTTGACGGACTCCGTCAGGTCCTTCCACGAACCGGACATGCCACGCACCTTGGCCTGCCCGCCCAGCTTGCCCTCGGTGCCCACCTCGCTGGCCACCCGCGTGACCTCGTCGGTGAACGTCGACAACTGATCGACCAGGTTGTTGACCGTACGCCCGACCTTCAGGAACTCCCCGCGCAGCGGATGCCCGGTCCCGTCCGGCCCCTGCGACCGCAGCTCCATCCGCGGCGACAGATCACCTTCCGCGACGGCCGACAGCACCCGGCTCACCTCGGAGACAGGCCGCACCAGGTCGTCGACCAGCGCGTTCGACGCGTCGATCGCGGCCGCCCAGGACCCCTCCGTGGCGCCCGTCTCCAGCCGCTCGGTGAGCTTGCCCTCACGTCCCACCACACGCCGCACCCGCGACAACTCGCCGGTCAGATGCAGATTCCGGTCCGCCACCTCGTTGTACACGGCGGCGATCTCGGCCATCACACCGTCGCCCGAGACCGTCAGCCGCTTGCGGAAATTCCCGTCCCGCATCGCTTCCAACGCCGTGAGCAGCCGGTTCAGGGCAGCGGTGTCCACAGTGGTGGTCCCATTGCGCGGTTTACGTGATGTGCGCTTGTCACTCAGGGACTGTCCGCCTTTCGCGCGCGCCTTAGTGCCTCGCGTCGCTGCGCCAGACTCCACTGTGTCCCTCCCGCAAGGGTCGACCGTTCCTGCTGGACGTACGTCACCGCATTCGAACGCTACGTACTGCTCACACTGTTCGTACCACTCGTACCGCTTCGTACTCGGATACTTCCGCCCGGCGGACCCGGTGCCGCTCTCCGCCGCACCGGGAAGGTACCCGGACCCGTCCGGCCTTCTCCCGGAAGCCTGCCCAGTGTTTCACCATGGCTG
The DNA here is from genome assembly GCF_053593335.1 of Streptomyces sp. NPDC002324. NCBI lineage: Bacteria > Bacillati > Actinomycetota > Actinomycetes > Kitasatosporales > Streptomycetaceae > Streptomyces > Streptomyces sp. NPDC002324. The sequence goes on along the minus strand of NZ_JBSFCF010000050.1, from coordinate 4,050 downwards.
AACCAGGCCATAACAGTTCGGCAGCTTCGCACACGGTCCGCACACCTCCGGGCGGAAACACAGACGACCGGCATCCGCATGGACGGCGAAGGTAAGTAACCTTGCATGCGGCTGTCCAGCCATGCCGGTCCCGTCCGGCCTGGGCGGTGGCGCACGAGCACGAGCGGGCAGGCATCGGAGGGGCGGCCTCACCATGACCACCGGACTGCATCCCGGGGAGACCCCCCAGGAACCCAGGCCGACGGAGAACCAGCCACTGCCACGGCAGGAGGCCGTCCCAGGATCCCCCCACATCGAGAACCGGACAAGGAGTGCTGTGATCACCGCGCGCGCAGCCGCCAGCTTCGCTGCCGTCTCACGATCCGTCGCGACCGCCCGCTCGTTCGTCCGCGACACCCTCCAGGGCTGGGGCTTCGCCGACATCTGCGACGACGCGGTGGTCCTCACCAGCGAACTCGTCACCAACGCGGTCGTCCACGCCGGCACCTCCGCCGACGTCCTGTGCCTGCGGGCCGACGACGGCGTACGCATCGAGGTCGCCGACAGATATCCCGAGCGTGAGATCCCCCTCCAGGGCAGCCACATCAACATGGGCAGCCCGGACCGCGAGGGCGGGCGCGGCCTCCAGCTGTGCGCGGCGATGGCCACGCGCTGGGGCGTCGAGTACACCTCCACCCACAAGCAGGTCTGGTTCCAACTCGACCTCCCCGACCGCCCCGTGGGCACCCGCTCCGCCGGCCCGGCCCTCCCCGCCGACCTGCTCCCGCTCGCCGACGGCCGGGTCCGCGTCGCGGTCGTCCAGATCGACCGCGCGGGCGCGATCGGCGCCTGGAACGAGGACGCCGAGGAACTCTTCGGATATGCCCCCGACCGCGTCATCGGTAAGCCCCTCACCGACCTCGCCGCCTGGCCGCACACCCCCGGCACCAGCACCGGCGTCGCGGAGGCCCTCCAACTCTCCCGCTGGGAGGGCAGTTACGGCATCCGCGCCGCCAACGGCCGGGTGACACCGGTCTACGCCTCCCACCTCCGGGTCCGCGACACCGCGGGCGACCCCTCCACCGTCTGCCTCCTCGTCCGGGACCACGAGCGTGCCGTCCTGCAGACCCCCCTGCGCATGGCCGCGGCCGACGGATCCGGTTCCGGCGACGGCCAGGCCACGGACCCCTTCGAGGTCTTCATCGGCTCCCCCGCCCCGGACGACCTCGACGGTCTCCTCCAGCGCACGGTCGAGCGCGCCCGCGACATGCTCGACGGCGACTCCGCCTTCCTGCTCCTCGCGACCGACGACGAGACGGAACTGGAGGTCCGGGCCTCCACCGGCCTCCCGTCGGCCCGCCAGCGCTTCGCCCGCGTCCCCGTGGACGCCGGCCCCGGCCGCTACGGCTCCGCCCGGATGCCCGCCGTCCACGACGACCTCACGGCCGTCCCGGGCGCCGTCCCGCTCCTCAACGGCACGGGCATGCGCTCGGTCGTCACGGTCCCCCTCAAGGTCGAGGGCCGCCTCACGGGCTCCCTGGGCGTCGCCGCCGAGTCCCAGGGCCGGTACTCCAACGAGGAGGCCCTGCGCCTGCAGTTCGCCGCCGACCGCATCGCCCTGGCCGTCGAGTCGGCCCGGCTGGGCGAGCTGGAGCGCCTGCGCCGCGGCTCGCTGAGCTTCCTGGTCGAGGCCTCCGACCTCCTCGCGGGCACCCTGGACCGCGACCAGACCCTGGCCCTCATGGCCCAGATGACGATCCCGACCCTCGCCACGTGGTGCGCGGTCTACACGATCGCCGACCAGGCCTCGGACCCGTACCTCAGCTATGTCCTGCACGAGGACGAGGACCTCATCGACGGCCTCAAGGCCCTCCTCTCCAAGATCCGCCCGCCGGAGCCCATCCCGACCCCGGGTGCCCGCGTCTGGACGGCACCCGCCGAGGCTGCCCACCAGGCGGCCCTGCGCACCTCCATGCGCAGCCTGGGCCTCGGCCAGCCCGCCACGCTCAGCTCGGGCATCGGCACGACGCTGGCGACGGCCTCGGCGGTGGGCGGCGAGACCGTCGTCCTCCCGCTGGTGGCCCGCAACCGCGTCATCGGCATGCTGACGCTCGGCAAGCCCACGGACGAGCATTTCCGCCAGGAGATCCTGGAACTGGCGGAGGACCTCTCCCGCCGGGCGGCCCTGGCCCTGGACAACGCCCGCCTGTACTCGGAGCGCGTGGCCATCAGCCAGTCCCTCCAGCGCAGCCTCCTCCCGCCGGAACTCCCCCAGATCGACGGCGTCGAGGTCGAGGTCATCTACCGCGCGGCCGGCGAGGGCAACGAGGTCGGCGGCGACTTCTACGACCTCTTCCCCATCCGCGACGGCGCCTACGGCTTCGCCATCGGCGACGTCTGCGGCACCGGCCCGGAGGCCGCCGCCGTCACCGGCCTGGCCCGCCATGCCCTGCGCCTGCTGGCCCGCGAGGGCTACGCGGGCCCCGCGGTCCTGGAGCGCCTCAACTCCGCGATCATCGACGAGGGCGCCCGCAGCCGCTTCCTGACGCTCCTGTACGGCGAGCTGTGGCCCCAGGAGGACGGCAGCGCCCTCCTGAAGGTGGTCTGCGCCGGTCACCCGCTCCCGCTGCGCCTGCGCCAGGACGGCACGGTCGAGCCCGCCGCCGAGCCACAGGCGCTCCTCGGCGTCATGGAGGACCTGGAGCTGTACGAGCAGACGGTCACCCTCGACCCCGGCGACGTCCTCCTGTGTGTCACGGACGGCGTCACCGAACGGCGCGAAGGCACCCGCATGTTGGGCGACGACGGTCTCGCCGAGGTTCTCACCGCCTGCACGGGCCTCACGGCGGGCGCGGTCGCGGCCCGCGTCATGCGCGCGGTCGAACGCTTCGCCTCCGACGCTCCCTCCGACGACATGGCCATCCTGGCCATGCGCGTCCCGGGCCTCCAGACTGACTGACCCCCGGACACGACAAAGGCCCCGCCCGATAGGGCGGGGCCTTTCGTTTGAGCCCCCAAACGGAATCGAACCGTTGACCTTCTCCTTACCATGGAGACGCTCTACCGACTGAGCTATAGGGGCCTGTCACCTGTTCGAGGTTCCCCTCGCGGCAACGAGATAGATCATACCCCGAATCGGCGGCTGCCCAGAACCACCCGGCGCCCTGCCGAACGACAGACACATCCCCCGAGCCGTCCCCGCATCAGAAGACCTAGAAGGCCGGCTGCAGCAGACCGCCGAGCGCATTGCACGCGGACACCAACCGCTGCAGTTCGCGCCGCGACATCTCGCCGCCGATGGGCAGCGCCAGCGTCTCGTCCGCGGCCCGCTCGGTCTCGGGCAGACACACGTCCCGCCGGAACCCCGGCATCCGGTGCACCGGTGTCTTCACCGGCACTCTGCACTCGACTCCCTTGGCCCGCACCGCCCGCGCGAACGCGTCCCGGTCCGGCCGCCCGTTCCCGGGCACGCGCACGACGTACTGCTGAAAGGTGTGCCCGTCGCCCCCTTCGGGAGTCCGCACGCCCTTCAGCTTCGCACTGAGATACGCGGCCCGCCGCCGACGCTCCCCCAGCTCGCTGTACGGCGTCTCCGACTCCCCCTGCTCCAGCACCAACAGCCCGTGCCGCTGCCCGACTTGACGCAGCGCCGCGACATCGGCGCACCTGCCGAAGCGGTGGACGACGACCGCTGCCACCGTCCGGGACGTCACCGCGGCCTCGACAGCCGAGGCGTCCAGGCAGTACGTCACCGGGTCTATGTCGGCGAACACCGGCACGGCCCCTGCCAGGCTCACGGCCTGAGCGACCTCCGGGTTCCCGAACGCCGGCACTACGACTTCGTCACCGGCGCCGACACCCGCGGCCCTGAGCATTCCAACGGTACCCATGGCGCGGATCCTGGTCGGCCAACGTGAACTCCAAGTGACGCACAACAAAAAAGAGCTGGTCCCCGAACCGAAATTCGGGGACCAGCTCTCAATATTTGTTCGGCGGCGTCCTACTCTCCCACAGGGTCCCCCCTGCAGTACCATCGGCGCTGTAAGGCTTAGCTTCCGGGTTCGGAATGTA
>NZ_JBSFCF010000049.1:0-66926 GCF_053593335.1 Streptomyces sp. NPDC002324 | reverse complement strand
CGAAGGGCCCCACCGCGAACGGTGGGGCCCTTCGACATCGTGCCCGGTGAGGCACTGGCGGAGGATACGAGATTCGAACTCGTGAGGGGTTGCCCCCAACACGCTTTCCAACTGTGGTGGTGGGGTGGTGGGCTGCGTGCGGGGGCGTTCACCTGCGTTCATGGGCGATCGGCCGTGGGGGCTGCCACCGGCTTCGGTCTCGTCTGAACGGTCGTGAACGGTGCTGAATGAGACGGAAACTGAGACGGCATCAAGGGCAGGTCTCGTCGATCTTGACTACGTCGAAGCTGACCATGACATCAGTGGGATGTGTCCCGGGCTCCGGCGTCTGAGAGCAGACCACCCAGTTGCGATCCAGGACTTGGTACCTCCCTGCACCCGTAGCGTCAGTTGAGTCGAGAAGATAGAACCCGTTCGCTTGCGCACTGTCCTGCGCATCTTGCAGCACCTCACCCACCATGTCCGGTAGGGCTGCTTGCTCAACCGACGATTCGCTCTCTACGGGCGCCCCAACGGCCTCTGTGACAGTCTTCGTTGGCGTGGGCGTCTCGCTCGGAGAGTCACTGCCGCCACACGCGGTCGCGAAGCACAGCAGGAGCGACACCGAACCTGCCGCACGCCATGTCCACCGCGGAGCTCGAACATTCTCGGACTTCATGAACTGATTGTCCGCGTGGAAAGACTCCACCGCATCTCAAGCGTTTTGTGGCAGAGCTGTAATCATGACTGCGGGTGTTTCGACCAATCAGGCGCGTGTCTCGCCGCCCTCCCACCGGGCTCAGCCACGCATCGCCTGTCGGTCAGCGCATGCCTCGATGGCGGGCCGCAACGACGACACCTGAGCCATCAGCTTGGGAAGCTTGGGTTTCTTGGCGGCGGTTGCTGCGCTGAACTGCGGCGGGGCGGTGCCGGGGCCCTGGTCGCATCCGTGGCCAGTCCCTGCTGTTCCCCGTGGTTCCCCGCAGGATCTGGCACGCGAATGGCACGACTCGTTGGCCACGGAGAACCCTGGGAAGAAGCTCGGTATTGGGCCTGAGCCCCAGCCGACGACAGTCAGCCATGATGGCGGGTGCGCTGACCGATTAGGCGCGCGTGTGTCTCGCTGCACCCCCACCGAGCTCAGCCACGCTACCGGTTTGTGTCGTCGACCAGAGCAAGCGGATCCGGGCAGGAGCGCTCGAACTCCTCATTACACGGACAGAGCGGGGAAGGATGGGTACCCTTCTAATATCAACGCTTACGGAGGGTGATCATGTCTACCAAGCAGACTGAGTTGGCAATTCAGAACGCTTTGGCCGACCGCCTTGCAGCCATCGAGCCCGGAATGAAGATGATTCAGGAGAACTATCATCTTCACAACAGGGCCGGAACGCGTGGATTTGTAGATATTCTGGCTCGTGATCGCCACGGCATCTTCGTTGCTATTGAAGTTAAGAAATCTAACAACACCGCCCGTGAGGCAATTCATGAAGTTCTAAAATATTGTGAACTTCTACGGCGGGAGCGCGGAATGAGGGTCGATCAAGTCAGAGCGGTAATCGCCAGTACCGACTGGAAAGAGCTCATCGTTCCGTTTAGTGAAATAAGTCGATCGAGTGTTTATCCCATTATGGGGGTAAAGGTTGATGTCGGGGAGGATTTTCCTGCCTCTATGACCGTAGAACCCGTCACTCCGTTGCCGGTGCCAAACGAAAGAGATCTCTCTGTAGCTGCAATCCGAATCCCCATTGTGAACCGATCTGATGCTGACGAGAAATGGGATTCGCTAGCAAGAGCATTGGCGAACGTGGGGATTGAAGACCTAATTGGCGTCTTGGCTGTGAGGTCTCACGACGATACAGGAATCCTCCATGTGGCCCTCGGCGTGGCGGATGTTAATGACCCCAGGTTGCCCGTTCCAGACGACGACGAAGGGCTTGAGGAGCCGGAATTTCATGCGGCCGAGTATCGTGCTGCTTGCGCTGCCGGATTCGGGCATCCAGGGGCTGAGGCTACGACCCCCGAGAAACTAACTCGATACCTGAAGACGAACTCGTTGGAGATCGCTCACGTATATCGCAGGGGAATTTTTGAAGACTGGCGTGATCTCATCGATGATTCCGAAGCGGTCGCAATGGCTCAGCATGCTGCTGGCTGGAACCAACTACTCTTGCAGTCGTCTGCTAACACGTCCAATTCCCTGGCATGGAGTCGATTCCGTGCGCGCGTAGATTATGTCCTTGAAGGTAACCCTGAATGGTCAAATGTGTTGAGGCTATGGCTCGATGAAGTGGAAGGGCAAAGGAAAGGGCTTGACGTGGTAATCACGGTGCACAACCCTGCGGATTTCCTGGCTTCCCTTATTCATGGGTACGGTGGAAATTTGCGTTCCTTGCTTCCGGAAATCTCCGGGGCTGTCGATGCTCCGAGGAATGACGCTAAGATGATTCACGGCCTTCTGACGTGGGATGGGAAGCCAATCGAGGACTTGTGGAAAGCTATTCGTGTCGTATATCCCACCGTGGCTGACTGGGGAATGGCAAGGGCGCTTGGGAGTGTCTATGAGGCGGATGGTGATCTATTGCGGTCGCTTGGATTGAAATACTCGTTGTTCGAATTTCTCCCGGGTGATTCTGTTCTCCCGAGTCAGCTAATAGTGGAGGGTGGCGATTTGCGGCGGATCCGGAGTGATTCAGATGGGGTCTCGTGGCCGGGGGTTCTGCCGCTGCAGGAGTTTCTGCAGCATGTTGATTTTGAGCCCATTGTCAAGGCCTTCCGTCAGTGCATGACTCCGGTGGACGGTGGCGACCAATGGATAGTGAGCGGTTAGCGAGACGTTGCTGTACGCGCGGCACGGGCGCCGGCCGGGCTGGAGCGGGGCGGAGACAGGAGCGCAGGCCCGGCCGGGGGTCGGGCCGCGCGCGGGGAGCGGAGCGAGCCGCCTTGAACCAGTAGAGAAAGTTGTAACTCAGTCGGGCTGCTGGGGCTGTTCAACCTCGATGGATGCTTGGCTGTCCGGCTTCACCTGGTAGGCACCGTGGCCTGCGGCGCGGAACTCATCCACTAGCTCGAAGAACATTTCCATGGCAGGCACGTCGATCTGCTCCGCCCTGCGCTCGATCTCGACCGCCCAACCCAGTGAGCTGGGGTACGTCATCCCCAGGCGACGCCAAAGCCACTGAGCGAACGGCCCCAGACTCCCCGGCTGAAGGTCGCAGTCCTCGTCGATGCCGTGGACACCAAGGGCCGCTGTGTAGCCCATCAGCATGGACTCCAGGTGCAGGAGCGACCGGCCTCGCACCCACATGCCCGGACGTAGCCTTACTTCGTCCAGGAAGTCGTACATATCTGTCAGCTCGTTCAGCTGCCTGAGCCTCGGCCTAGCCTTCCCTGCCTCTGTCATAGAGCCACGCTAATAGAGGCCGTCACCGCTGATGGTCGTCGTGGAGGGGCTTGAAGTCGTACGCGCAGGGCGGCAGTTCGGTGCCTTGACGGTGTGCGAGTGGCAGGTAGATCACTGGCCGGATCGTCCAGGTGATGCGGGTCGAGTCGAAGGTGACCGACACAGTGCAGGGTTCGGAGCGCAGGAGTGCTCGTCGGGTGTCTATGCGGCCGTCGTGCAGCCACTCCCACGCCTGGGCGGATGCGTCCGGGTCGAATGCCGGTGAGATGGTGCGCAGCGCGACGGCAACCCATCGGTCGGCCTGGGGTGCCGAGTAGGCGTCGAACGACGCCCGCAGTTCCAACCCGCCCTCTTCGTTGAGGTCTTCGGTCCAGCATTCGCACCAGTAGCCTCGGCGGGCTTCGTCCTTCAGCACAGGTGGTCTCCCGGTCGGGTGCCGGTGAACAGTTCCGCGGTGACCGTGTAGCCGCCCTCGCTGCCGTGGACGACGACCCGGTGGGCGAGTGCTGTGACCATGCCCAGGCCCCGGCCGTGTTCGGCCTCGTCGTCCTGGTGCTCGGCCTTGGGGCCGTGCCGGTTCCTCCGCCGTCCGTGACCGACAGGGCGATCACCTGCCGGGTCACCGCGAGGGCCAGGTGGAAGCTGCCGGATTCCATGCCGCTGGCGGTGTGGAGGATCGCGTTCGCGCTCAGTTCGCTCACGATCAGCTCGGCGTCGTCGGCCAGGGGTGATCCGCGCAGGATGTCGCGGGTCCAGCGGCGGGCCCGGCTCACCTCTTCCGGAAATCCTGGGCAAGTGAGTCCCCAGACCCGGGCGGTGCTCGTATACTCGTGCATACAAGTTCCTTCGTACTGGTAGGCCGCCATGTGCAGCGGGTTCGGGCTAGACGAGTTTCACGCCGTCGTGGGCGCGGATGGCCGGCGGGGATGCCGCGTCCAATGCGTCGGTGACGCGGATCGCGTATGCCTCGTCGGCAAGCTCGGTGACTTCTTCGCGGGTGGCCCAGCGCAGTGCGCGGGTCTCGTCGCCGGTGGTCGGTGTGCCGTCGGCCGCCTCACAGCGGAAGACCAGCGAGACGATCAGACCCGTCATGTTCTTGTAGACACCGGTCAGGGTCGCGGGAAGTGCGATCTTGATGCCGGTCTCTTCGAGTACTTCGCGCTGGAGGGCTTCGTGAAGGGTTTCCTCGCGTTCGAGGACTCCGCCCGGGGGTTCCCACTTGCCGTTGTCACGGCGTTTGATCAAGAGGGCCCGGCCCTGGTCGTCGACGATGACTCCGGCGACGCTCACGGAGTGCGGACGGTCAGTGCTCACGTTCCTCGGCCCTCTCGGCTGGCTAGGCTCTCCACCGTAGCAACAACAATCGCCCACTCGTCTAGATATCTAAAGGAGTACACGTGCCCTCTCTTCCTTCCGGCTTCCTCGGTGACCTCGACCCCACGAGTGATCGTGCGGTCTTTCGGCAGATCGCCGACCAACTGCGCGAGGCCATCGACCGCGGGCGGTTCAAGGAGGGTGAAAAACTGCCCTCGGAAGCCGAGCTTGTTGACCACTACGGGGTATCCCGGATGACGGTCCGCAACTCCTTCTCCGTCCTCCAGGGCGAAGGGCTCGTGCACGCCGAGCACGGCAAGGGCGTCTTCGTCCGGCCCCGGCCGCCCGTGCGACGCCTCGCCTCCGACCGGTTCGCCCGGCGCCACCGCGAGCAGGGCAAGGCCGCCTTCATCGTCGAAGCCAACGCCGCCGGCAGTCACCCCCAGGTCGACAGCCTTGAGGTCAAGGAAGAAAAGGCCAGTCAGGACGTCTCGACACGGCTCGGGTCCGTGCGGCGGGTGCTGGCTCGTCGGCGCCGGTATCTCCTCGACGGGAGGCCGGTCGAGTTCGCCACCTCGTATCTGCCGCTCGACATCGCGCGCGGTACGCCGATCGCTGAGCCGAACCCCGGGCCCGGCGGGATCTACGCCCGCCTTGAGGAGCTGGGTCACCGCCTCGACCACTTCGAGGAGGAGATTCGCGCCCGGATGCCTTCGCCGGCCGAGGTGAAGACGCTTCGGCTGGCCTCCGGTGTGCCGGTGATCCACCTGATCCGTACCGCCTTCGACACCGAGGGACGGGCCGTGGAGGTCTGCGACACGGTCATGGCGGCGGACGCGTACGTGCTGTCGTATCAGCTTCCGGCGACGTGATGAGGTGATTTGCGGTGGTGCGCGGGGGACGCTTCTCCGACTCGTACACTCCAACAGGCATACTCGTATAGACGAGTGGGTAAGTGGTGTGGCAGGGTGGTCCGCATGAGCCCGGAGATCGGGTTCACAGACCGCATCATGTATAGACGAGTAGATGGGTGAACTGTCTTGCGCACCATTCGTGTTGAGACCTCGGCCGCGACGATCCTGCTGACTGAGGCTCCTGAGCCCAAGGTCCGGGACCGGCAGACGGGCGAGATCGCCAAGGACGCCGTCAGCGGGGAAGCGCTGATGACGATCGGCGTCGTCTACATCGAGGACGGGGAGTCGTCGCTGTTCAAGGTCACCGTGCCGGAGGGTGGTGTGGCCGAGGGGCTGGCGCTGGGGGCGCCGGTCTCGCTGCCTGGGCTGGTGGCACGGCCGTGGGAGTCGGTGTTCAACGGGCAGCAGCGGCACGGCATCGCCTTCCGCGCCGCCGCCGTGACTCCGGCTGCCTTCCCGGTCGCCATGGGGGCCACCGCCTGATGTCCGATCTGGTGACACTTCTGGAGGTGGGTGGTCCTGTCGCCGCACTCGGTGGCGGGGCCGCCTACACCCGGGCCAAGCACCCCCGCGTGTACTGGCCCACGGTCGGCCTGCCGATATCGACCGCCAGGCTCCTCGGCTCCTACGGCTCGGTCATGGAGGCGTGCGGGCTGACCGTGGCGCCGTCCCGGCTGCGGGTCCTCGCCGTCAAGGCCACCACCCGCCGGGAGGTCCGGCCGGTACCGCCTCGGCGGGGCATCATCCGGCCCACCTCAACCGGGCTGCGGCTCCGCCTCCGGCTCGCTCCCGGGCAGGAACCCGCCGACGTCGCCGCTTCGGCCGAGCGGCTTCGGCACGCCTGGGGCGTCCACGCCGTGTACGTGACGACGGTCAAGCCGGGCGTGGTCGAACTGCGGCTCGTCGGCTTCGACGTGCTGCGGAACGTACGGATGCCCCGCAAAACCACCGCCGAACTCCTCAAGGTGCCCGTGGCACTGCGGGAGGACGCCACTCCCTTCGTACGCGACTACCGCACCATCCCGCATCAGCTCACCCTCGGCGCCACGCTCTCGGGCAAGTCCATGTACCTGCGCCACCTGATCACCGGACTCGCCCGGCAACCCGTCGCCCTGGTCGGTATCGACTGCAAGCGGGGTGTGGAGCTGGCGCCGTTCGCCTCCCGCCTCTCGGCCCTCGCCACCGACCCCGACGAAGCCGCCGAGCTGCTGCCCGCGCTCGTCAAGGAAATGGAGGACCGCTACGACCTGATCAAAGCCCGGCAGGGCATCGCCCCGGGCACCCCCGACGAGGAGATCACCTCCGACATCTGGGGCCTGCCCGACAGCGAACGCCCGGTGCCGATCGTGCTGTTCGTCGACGAGGTGGCGGAACTCTTCCTCGTCGCCACGAAGAAGGACGAGGAACGCCGGGACGAGATGGTCACTCAACTCATCCGCCTTGCCCAGCTCGGCCGCGCCGCCGGGATCTACCTGGAGGTCTGCGGGCAGCGCTTCGGCGCCGAGCTGGGCAAGGGCGCCACCATGCTCCGGGCCCAGCTCACCGGCCGGGTCTGCCACCGCGTCAACGACGAAGCCTCCGCGAAGATGGCGCTCGGCGACATCGCTCCTGAGGCCGTCTTCGCTGCCTGCTCCATCGCTCCCGAACTGCCTGGCCTGGCCGTGGCCGGTGACACCTCCGGCGGCTGGTCCCGCATCCGCACGCCGTACCTCTCCCTCGGCACCGCCGCCGAGATCTGCCGGGCCTCGGCCCACCTGGTGCCCGACCTTCCCGCGCTCAAGCCCTTCCGGCCCGACACCCCCGTACGGTCCGTGGAGTCCTCGGCCCCGGCGGTGCAGCCGCATCCGGTGACCGACTGACCTTCGCCCACCCCTCACCCCGGTCGGCGTGACCGCCTCGCGCCAACTCCCTACCCCCGCCATGCCTGAATCCGAAAGGAGCCGCATCATGCGCGCCCAACTGGCCCGTGTCGACGCGGTGCTCGTCCAGGCGCTCATCGCCGCCGCGCTGTCCTTCGCCCACCTGCACGACATCGCCTCGGCGGCCGGACAGGACGGGTGGAAGGCGTGGGCCTACCCGGTCTCGGTCGACCTGCTACTCGTCGCCGCCTGGCGCCGACTGCGCTCCGGTGAGGCGAAAACGGCCGGGTGGTGCTGGTTCGTCATCGCACTCACCGCCTCCCTCGGCGCGAACGTCGCCACCGCCGGCCTCCTCGACCTCGACAACGTCCCCGCCTGGCTACGCATCCTCGTCGCGGGCTGGCCCGCCGTCGCCTTCCTCGGCGGAACCCTCCTCGCCCACACCACCCCCGCCACAACCGACGAAGACCGCAAGAGCCCCGACGACACGGACGACACCATGGACCAGGAGCACACGCCCGAACTCGCCCCCGAGCAACCGCCGCCGACACCACCGGCCATCGAGCCACCACCGCCCGAGCGACCCGCCGTACCCGTCCCGACCGCCCTCGTCGAACACGCCCGCAAAGTCGCCGCCGAACACCACAACCGCACCGGAACACCCATCGACACCCTCACCCTCCGCGCCCGCCTCGGCGTCCCTACGCCCATGGCCGAAGCCATCGCTGCCCACCTCACCCCGACCGGGAGCTGACCCGTGCCCCTCTTCTGCTTCAACACCGCCGCCGACTACCTCAAAGCGGCCCGCGAGATGGCCCTCAACGGCCGTACCACGCTGGCCCGCCTCCTCGCCGAAGAAGCCGCCGACCGCGTCACGGACCCCGCCGAAGCCGCCCGCATCCTGCACGACTTCCCCGGCCCCAGCCTGCGAAAGGAAGACTGATCATGCCCAACCGCCGCTTCCGCAATGCCACCCGCATCGGCCCCGTCCAGGTCGCCACGTCCTACGACGGCCGGGGCCGTGAGAAGCACACCGCCGCCTGCACGGCTCCGCGCTGCGGCTTCTCCGCCGACTACGACAGCCGCGCCGCCGCCGAGCTGGCCGCCCGCACCCACCGCTGCCCCATCCGCTGAAAGGACCCGCCCACTGTGACCGTCAGCCTGCCGCTCGTCGTCGTCCTCGGCTTCTTCGCCTGGGGAGCGGTCAAGTTCCTCGGCGTCCGCACCTGGGTCGTCGTCCTGATCGCCCTCTTCGGCTTCTACCTCTCGCAGACCTTCCTCGCCCCCGCCATCGAGTCCGGCACGCGCTCCGGCGTGGACGTCATAAACGGCTCACATGCCTAGACGAGTAGATGAGGAGAGTCCGACCGTGGTCCTGCCCAAGTACCCCGACAACCCCACCCCGCCGCCCGCACACACCCACACCCCGGCCGACCCGGCGCCCGTACGGCGCTCGCTCCCAGCGGTCTCCATCAGCCCTGGGGTCGTGGCGGCCGTGGTCGTCGGCGGTGTCGTCCTCACCGCTCTCCTGGCCGCCGTCGCCGTCTCGGCCATCTCCGTCGCCATCGCGGCCGTGGTCCTGCGCTCCCTGATCCGCGAGCAGAACCGGCGCTGAACGCGCACGACACCCGGGGCGGCGCACACGACCAAGCATCCGCCGCCCCGGGGCCATCACTCCTGACCGAGCCAGTCAGAAGGAGAAACGCCATCTTCACCCGCACCACACCGCCCCCGCTCCCGGAACTCGCGAAGCTCGCGGAGCACGGCACCCTGCCCGGTATCCTCCGCCAACTCTCCGGCCTCGGCGGCTGCACCAACCCCATCCGCCTCGACGGCCACCGCACCGAGCACGACATCGACACCACAACCGGCGAGATCGGCCGCGTCCTCCACCACCTCGACTCCACCGACCTCCCGGCCGGCCAACTCCTCGTCCGCTGCAACAACCGCCGCACCACCCGCTGCGCGGCCTGCTCCGAGGTCTACCGCCGCGACACCTTCCACCTGATCACCTCCGGCCTGCGCGGCGGCAAGGGCACCCCCGAACACGTCGCCACCCACCCCCGCGTCTTCGCCACCTTCACCGCCCCGAGCTTCGGCCCGGTCCACAACCGCCCCTCCAGCGGGCGCCCCTGCCGCTGCGGAAACCGCCACGACCAGGACGACGCCGAACTGGGCACCGCCCTCGACCCGGACACCTACGACTACGAAGCGGCCGTCCTCTGGAACGCACACGCCGGTCCGCTCTGGCGACGCTTCTCCATCTACCTGCGCCGGGAAGTCGCCAAGCGCGCGGGCCTGTCACAACGCCGGTTCCGCGAACACGCCCGCGTCTCCTTCGCCAAGGTCGCCGAGTAGCAAAAGCGCGGCGCCGTCCACTTCCACGCCGTCATCCGCATCGACGGCCCCACTGGAGGAGACACCCCACCCCCGGCCTGGGCCACGGCCGAACTCCTCACTGACGCCATCAAGACAGCGGCGGCCAAGGTCCGCGTGGACGGCCCGGTCATCAACGGACGCACCCACATCTTCACCTTTGGCCGCCAACTCGACGTCCGCACCATCCGATCCGCCGACTTCAACGACGGCCAGGAGCTGACCGAACGCGCGGTCGCCTCGTACATCGCCAAGTACGCCACCAAGGGCGCCGAAACCGCCACGGGAGCTCTCGACCGGCCGCTGAAGTTCGCCGCCGAACTCGCCCAGCTCGACATCAGCGACCACGCCCGCCGCCTCATCCGAACCGCCTGGTTCCTCGGCGCACGCAAGCACCTCGAACACCTCCGCCTACGCGCCTGGGCCCACATGCTCGGCTTCCGCGGCCACTTCTCCACCAAATCCCGCCGCTACTCCACCACCCTCGGCGCACTCCGCGACGCCCGCGCCGAATGGCGCCGCGCACAACACCACACCCCAGCAACAGAACACGAGACAGCCACGACGTACGTCCTCGCGCACTGGGTCTTCGCCGGTGCCGGGCTCTCCGACACCGAAGCCTGGCTTGCCGAATCCCTCGAACCCGCCCCCGGAACGGAAGGAGAGCCCACCCATGGCTGAGCCCCAAGTCACCACCCTCAGGCCTGATCCCTTCGACCCGTCCTTGGCTCTCCTCACCGTGGAGGAAGCGGCCCGGCGACTCCGCATCGGCCGCACGACGTGCTTCCGGCTCGTCCTCGCTGGAGAGATCGAGTCCGTCATGGTCGGACGGCTCCGCCGCGTCCCAGCCGACTCCGTACCCGCCTACGTGGCCAAGCTGCGCAACCGACCCGCCCAAGCGGCCTGAGGGGGACGGCATGGCAGAGAAGAAGCGCACCCGTCAGCCCAACGGGGCCTCGACCATCTACCTCGGCAAGGACGGCAAGTGGCATGGCCGCGTGACGGTCGGCGTCCGCGACGACGGCAAGCCCGACCGCCGTCACATCGAGCGCAAGACCAAGGCCGAAGTGACCAAGGCCGTCCGCGAGATGGAGCGGGCGCGAGACGACAAGAAGCTCAGGAAGCCGGGGCAGAGCTGGACGCTCCAATCCTGGCTTGAGCACTGGGTGGAGAACATCGCCAAGCCGTACGTCTCCGAGAACACGTACGACGGGTACGAAGTCGACGTACGCGTTCACCTGGTGCCCGGCCTGGGCGCCCACAAGCTCGCCAAGCTGGAGCCCGAGCACCTGGAGCGCTTCTACCGGAAGATGCAGGAGTCCGGGAGCTCCGCCGGCACCGCCCACCATGCCCACCGGACGATCCGGGTCGCCCTCGGTGAGGCCGTCCGGCGCGGGCACGTCGCCACGAACGCGGCCGAGATCGCCAAGGCTCCCCGCCTTGAAGAGGAGGACATCGAGCCGTACACGATCGAAGAGGTTCAGAGCCTGCTCGTGGAGGCGGCCAAGCTCCGCAACAGTG
The DNA here is from genome assembly GCF_053593335.1 of Streptomyces sp. NPDC002324. Classification (NCBI taxonomy): domain Bacteria; kingdom Bacillati; phylum Actinomycetota; class Actinomycetes; order Kitasatosporales; family Streptomycetaceae; genus Streptomyces; species Streptomyces sp. NPDC002324. Next base: position 55,560 of record NZ_JBSFCF010000049.1, on the reverse strand, counting down.
CGCGGTGGGTCGTCGCCCTGGCGCTCGGCCTCCGCCAGGGTGAGGCGCTGGGGCTGCACTGGGAAGACGTCGACCTCGCCGCTGGGTACGTCCGCATCCGTAAGAACCGGCTGCGCCCGAAGTACGCGCACGGCTGCGGTGCCAACCCGTGTGGCCGGAAGGCGGGCTACTGCCCCAAGCGTGAGCAGACCCGGCGCGAGCACAAGTCCACCAAGTCCCGTGCGGGGCGGCGCACCATCGGTTTGCCCGATCCGCTGATCAAGATTCTCCGGCAGCATCAGGAAGCCCAGGAGCGGGAGCGGATCAGAGCCGGTGGGGACTGGGAGGGCAAGGGGTACGTCTTCGCCTCGCCGGTCGGCGGGCCGCTGAGCCCGAACACCGACTTTCACGTCTGGAAGCGGCTTCTCCGGGACGCTGGCGTCCGTAACGGCCGACTCCATGACGCTCGCCACACCGCCGCGACCGTCCTCCTGATCCTCGGCGTCCCGGACGTCGTGATCGACTCGATCATGGGTTGGGAGCCCGGGGGAGCGGCCCGCATGCGCGCTCGGTACATGCACGTGACAGGGACCATGCTCCGCAAGGTCGCGCAACAGATCGGCGATGCCCTCTGGGAGCCGCCAGGAGTCGGCGGGACTCCCGGGACCGGGACGGCCGAACCCGACGGGGAGCCGGACGGAAAACCCAACTGAGACGGAAAGTGAGACGGAGTACGACGAAGGGCCCCACCGCGAACGGTGGGGCCCTTCGACATCGTGCCCGGTGAGGCACTGGCGGAGGATACGAGATTCGAACTCGTGAGGGGTTGCCCCCAACACGCTTTCCAAGCGTGCGCCCTAGGCCTCTAGGCGAATCCTCCGCCGGGAACATTACATGACGTCGGAGGGTGGTTGCGAACTCGTTCGGGGGCGGGTGATCGGCCGGGTGATCGACGCTGGGGAGGGGGCGGGAGGCGGGACGGCGGGCGTCGGGGATCGGGTAGGGTGGGGGCAGCCCCTCACGCGGCGCTATCTGACTGAACTCCCCCAGGGCCGGAAGGCAGCAAGGGTAGGTTGGCTCTGGCGGGTGCGTGAGGGGTCTTCTGCGTCCGGGGGCTCCCGATCCAGGGCTCCGGACCCGGGGCTTCGGCATCCGGCCCGCCCGGCGCCGCCGGGATCTCCGTTCTCGCGGCCGATGACTCCCGCCCTTCGGTCCTCGTCCCCTCCGGCGGGGGGTCCGTGTTGTCAGTGGGCGCCTATAACCTCGTAAGCGTGTCGTCTCTCGCGCTGTACCGCCGCTATCGCCCGGAGTCGTTCGCCGAGGTCATCGGGCAGGAGCATGTCACCGACCCGCTGCAGCAGGCGCTGCGGAACAACCGGGTCAATCACGCGTACCTGTTCAGCGGGCCGCGCGGCTGCGGGAAGACGACCAGTGCGCGCATCCTCGCCCGCTGTCTGAACTGCGAGCAGGGGCCCACGCCGACACCGTGCGGAGAGTGCCAGTCCTGCCAGGACCTGGCGCGGAACGGACCGGGTTCGATCGACGTCATCGAGATCGACGCGGCCTCGCACGGCGGTGTGGACGACGCCCGTGACCTGCGCGAGAAGGCGTTCTTCGGACCGGCCGGCAGTCGGTACAAGATCTACATCATCGACGAGGCCCACATGGTCACGTCGGCCGGGTTCAACGCGCTGCTGAAGGTCGTCGAGGAGCCGCCGGAGCACCTCAAGTTCATTTTCGCGACCACCGAACCCGAGAAGGTCATCGGCACGATCCGGTCGCGTACGCACCACTATCCGTTCCGGCTGGTGCCCCCCGGCACGCTCCGGGAGTATCTCGGCGAGGTCTGCGGCAAGGAGAAGATCCCGGTCGACGAAGGCGTCCTCCCCCTCGTCGTGCGCGCGGGGGCCGGCTCCGTGCGTGACTCGATGTCCGTCATGGACCAGCTGCTGGCGGGCGCGACGGACGAGGGCGTGACCTACGCCATGGCCACGTCGCTGCTCGGATACACCGACGGTTCGTTGCTCGACTCGGTCGTCGAGGCCTTCGCCGCCGGGGACGGGGCCGCGGCCTTCGACGTCGTCGACCATGTCATCGAGGCCGGCAACGACCCGCGGCGGTTCGTCGCCGACCTGCTGGAGCGTCTGCGCGACCTGGTGATCCTGGCCGCCGTGCCGGACGCCGTCGAGAAGGGCCTCATCGACGCCCCCGTCGAGGTGCTGGAGCGGATGCAGGCCCAGGCCGGCGTCTTCGGCGCCGCCGAGCTCAGCCGCGCCGCCGACCTGGTCAACGAAGGCCTCACCGAGATGCGCGGCGCCAACTCGCCTCGTCTCCAGCTCGAACTGATCTGCGCCCGCGTGCTCCTCCCCGCCACCTACGGCGACGAACGCTCCGTCATGGCCCGCCTGGACCGCCTGGAGCGCGGGATCAACTTCGCGGGAGGCGCCGCCGGTCCCGCCCTGGGGTACGTGCCCGGCCCCGAGGCGCACGGGGGAGCGGCCGTCCCACCCATGGGTACGGGCGTGACTCCGCACGCCGGACAGCCCGCCGCCCACGCCCCGCAGGCCGCGCAGGTCGCGCCCGGTGGCGGGCCCGCCGCCGCCCGGGCGGCGGTGCGGGGGGCCGCGGGCGCGACAGGCACACCGGGCCCGGACCCGTACGGGGCGCCGGCACCCGTCGCCGGACAGCCGACCCCGGCTCCGCCGATCGCCCCGGCCGCCGCGCCGACCGCCCCGCCACCGCCTCCCACCGCCCCCGCGCCCCCCGACCCGGTCGCGGGCCCCACGCCCCCCGCCAACGCACCCGCCTCCACCCCCGGCTCCTGGCCCACCCCCGCCTCGGCGGGCGGTGGGCGCCGTCCCGGCGGATGGCCGACGGCCGCGCCCGCCGGCGGTGGCCCCGGCCCCGCGCCCGGAGCCCCGGCCGCGCCCCCCGCCGCGGGCCCGCCCGCCGCGTACGCCCAGCCCAGCGCCCCTACGGCCCCCCAGGCCCCCGCCGCCCACCACCCGGCTCCCGGCGGACCCGACCCCCGCACGCTCTGGCCGAACATCCTGGAGACGGTGAAGAACCGCCGCCGCTTCACCTGGATCCTGCTCAGCCAGAACGCGCACGTCACAGGGTTCGACGGCACGACCCTGCAGATCGGCTTCGTCAACGCGGGCGCCCGCGACAACTTCGCGAGCAGCGGCAGCGAGGACGTCCTGAGAGCGGCACTGGCCGAGCAGTTCAACGTGCACTGGAAGATCGAGGCGGTCATCGACACCTCGGGCGGATCCGCCGCACCGGTCGCCCCCGGCGGCTACGGGTCCCCGGCGCCGGCCGCCGGTGGCTACGGCGGTGGCGGCACGGGCGGCGGCCACGGCGGTGGCGCCGGCGGTGGGTACGGCGGCTCCCCGGCCCCCGCGCCCCGCCCCGCCTCTCCCCCGTCCTCGACGGCCTCCGGCCCGGCGTCCCCCGGTCCGACCGCGCCCCACCGGTCGGCCCCGGCCGCCCCGCCCGTCGCAGCAGCCCCGCCCTCGCCCCCCGAGCCCCCGCCCGTCTCCCCCGAGGACGACACCCCCGAGGACGACGACCCCGACCTCGACGAGTCCGCCCTCTCCGGCCACGAACTGATCGTGCGCGAACTGGGGGCGACCGTGGTCGAGGAGATCACGAACGAGTAGCGGGCCGGCAGCGGTGTGGACCGTCGCCGTAGGGCCCTGTTCGCCGCTCCGACTCGTACGATCCGACGAACCCGCCCCGTCCCACTCTTCGGGCGCCCCCACAAAGCCCCCCACCCCCTCCGGCTAGGCTGACCCCGTGAAGGTCCTTGTCATTGGCAGCGGTGCTCGTGAGCACGCGCTCTGCCGTTCGCTGTCCCTCGATCCCGATGTCACCGCACTCCACTGCGCACCCGGCAACGCGGGCACGGCGGAGGTCGCCGAGTCGCACCCGGTCGACGCGCTGGACGGCGCCGCCGTGACCGCGCTGGCCACGCGGCTGGAGGCCGACCTGGTGGTCGTCGGCCCGGAGGCCCCGCTGGTCGCGGGCGTCGCCGACGCCGTGCGCGCGGCGGGCATCCCGGTGTTCGGCCCGTCCGGCGAGGCCGCTCAGCTGGAGGGCTCCAAGGCCTTCGCCAAGGAGGTCATGGCCGGAGCCGGCGTGCCGACCGCGCGGTCGTACGTCTGCACCACCGCCGAGGAGATCGACGAGGCGCTGGACGCGTTCGGCGCGCCGTACGTCGTCAAGGACGACGGGCTCGCGGCCGGCAAGGGTGTCGTCGTGACGGCGGACCTCGCCCAGGCCCGCGAGCACGCGCTCGCGTGCGGCCGGGTCGTCATCGAGGAGTTCCTGGACGGCCCCGAGGTCTCCCTCTTCGCCATCACCGACGGCGTGACCGTTGTCCCGCTCCAGCCCGCGCAGGACTTCAAGCGCGCGCTCGACGGCGACGAGGGCCCCAACACCGGCGGCATGGGCGCGTACTCGCCGCTCCCGTGGGCCGACCCGAAGCTGGTCGACGAGGTCCTGCAGACCGTGCTGCAGCCGACGGTCGACGAGATGCGGCGCCGCGACACCCCGTTCTCCGGTCTGCTCTACGCGGGCCTGGCGATCACCGGCCGAGGCGTACGGGTGATCGAGTTCAACGCGCGGTTCGGCGACCCGGAGACCCAGGTCGTCCTCGCCCGTCTCAAGACCCCGCTGGCCGGTGTCCTGCTGGCCGCCGCCAACGGCACCCTCGGCGACCTCGAACCCCTGCGGTGGAGCGGCGACGCGGCCGTCACCGTGGTCGTGGCCTCGCACAACTACCCCGGCTCACCGCGCACCGGCGACCCCATCACCGGCCTCGACGAGATCGCCGCCGTGGACGCCCCGCACGCGTACGTCCTGCACGCCGGCACCCGGCTCGTGGGCGACGAGGTCGTCAGCGCCGGCGGCCGGGTCCTGTCGGTCACGGCCACCGGTGAGGACCTCACCCAGGCCCGCGACCGTGCCTACACCGCCGTCGCCCGCATCGGCCTCGACGGCTCCCAGCACCGGTCGGACATCGCGGCGAAGGCGGCGGTGGAGGCGGCGGCGGAGGCGTGACCGACTGACGGTCGTGGACCGGCCCCGCCCCTCCACGCCCCCGCGTCCTTCCCTGCGCATCCCTGCACATCCGTCCCCTTCACGACATCCGCATGCGAAGCATCAGCAACGGGTACGAACCCCAGGCCCCGGAATCCCTCGGAGACACCCAGGAACCCCTGGGAAGCCGTCGGAATCCGGGGCCCGATCCTTGCCCGGCGTCCTTCACCTCTCCCCAGAGCCATTCCATCGAGTGAGCGATGGCCCATCCGGCTGACGACGGCCGGGGCCCCAACTAGGGTGCGGCGCAAGCGTTCCGGCACTTGGCCCACCGGCATTGCGATGTCGGTGGTCGGTGCCACAGTGGGGGAGTGAGCAACGTCAGGGCATTCGGCGGCGACCACTGCGACGAGCAGTCGTCGCAGGCGTCGCGGTGTGCGCCGCACGGGACAGCAGGGGGTGACGTCGGGTCGTGACCGGTATGGCAGGTGGTGAGGAGGCGGGCGCGCAGGCCGCGCGCGCCCGGGCTCTCGCCGTGCTGCGGGTCCGCAGCAGGGCGCTGGCCGTGGCGGTGCTGCCCGCGGCCGTCGCCGTCGTCCTGTTGGCCGGCGGGTCGACCGGCCATCTGACCGGCCCCGGCTGGTCCATGGCGAGCCGGATCGTGTCCGGCCTCGCCCTCGCCGTGCTCCTCGCCGCCACGGGCATCGCGCTCGTCGTCGCCCGTGCCCGGCCCGCCGTGAGCCCCACGGTCATGGTCACCGAGAAGGCCGCGCCCGATCTCTACCGGCTGGTCCGGGACCTGGCCGACCGCCTGGACGTCCCGCCCCCGTCCGCGATAGCGCTCACCCCGGACTGCGACAGCTGGCTGGAGGACCGCACCCACCCGTCCCACCACCAGCCCGACGCGCCCCGCCACTCCTCGACCGACGGGGCCGACGGGGCCGACGGGAGCGATGTGGTCGACGGTGGGGCCGCCACGGCCGGTGACCGCGGCACGGGGCGTGGCGACGAGATGACGGACACGCGCGGCTCGTCACCCGGCCTGCCCTCCCCTCTGCAGTCCCGTCTGGGGTCCGGGCCGGAGCCAGGGCTCTCCTCCCACCGTCGCCACCGCGCGCCCACCGCGCCGGTGCTCGTCATCGGCTCGCCGTTCCTGTGGTGGATGCGGGTCGGTGAGCTACGAGCGGTGCTGGCCCCGGTCGTGGCGGGTACGGGTCCGTCGGCGCACCCGGACATAGCCGCGGCCCGCCGTTTCGTCCGAGGGCTGGACGCGGCCGTGGCCGTCAGCTCGGCCCCGTCGCACGGCGTGGTCGTCCGTACGGCGCTGGGCGGAGTCGGCTGGGTGACCCGGATGCTCCTGCGCGGCTGTCGGGGGCACGCGGCCGAGATGGAGCGCGGGGTCGCCGCCGCGGCGGCCGAGCGCGCACAGGCTGTGGACTACGGTCTGCGGATCGTCGCCCAGGAGCAGGTCGGCCTCGCCTACGCGGGCTGGGACCGCCTCCTCACCCGGGTCGCGCTGCCCGCGTGGCGGATGGGCCGGTGGCCGTCCCGTCTGGACGCGGGTGTCGTGGCCGCGCTCACGGAGTTGTCACGCCGAGACCGCCTCGCCGAGGGCTTCGCCTCCCGGCTGGGCGAGCGCCCCGCCTGCGACCTGCTCGAAGAGCCCGGCACGGTCGACGAGGCCGCGTCCCTGCTCGCCGCCCGCCTCTTCCACGGCGGCCCCGCCGAGTCCGGCCCCGACTGGTCGCCGGTCGACTGGCACGAGTATCCGGACGAGGTGGTCGACCGCAAATGGCGCGCCGACGCGGCCCGCCTCCACCGCGTCCTCGACGCGCTGGGCGTCCGCCACCCGGCGAGCGACCCGACCATCGACCCCACCGGCCCGGCCCACGGCGGCCCCACCCTCTCCCGGGTCCTGACCCACCTGACCACCGCAGCCGCCGCCGATCCGCATCTGTCGGCCACCGAGGCCACCGCAGCCACCGAGGCCGCCGAGTCGGGTCCCCGGACGACGACCGCGCCGCACGGCCACCCGTCCCCCCACCCCGCCGCCGGACGCGCGACGGCCCCAGAGGCGGACCGCGAACACGAGCACAACCCCGACCTGGAACCGGACAGCCACCACATATCCCCGCACGACGCCGGCGACACCACTGACCCCGGCCCCGACCCCGACCCCGCCCTCGACACCGACGACGAATCCGGCCCGGCCACCCCCCAGTCCGCCGCCCTCGCCGCCGCCCTGACCGCGGAACTGGCGCGCGAGGAGGCCACGGTCCCGGCCGAGGGCCACCCCGTGGCCGGTGGGGCCGAGGCGCAGGGCCCGGACCGGGCGCTGTGGGACGACGGGCTGCTGCCGCTGTTCCCGATGCAGCCGCCCCGCACGGGCCGCGAGCTGCTGACGGAGCACGTCGCCGCGATGGTGTGCTGCGCGGCGATGGACACGGCGGGCGCCACCCCGGGCCTGGACTGGCTGGACGGCCCCTCCCTCCTCGTCGACGGCGTACGGGCGGCCGACCTCGCTCCCCGTGTCCTCACCCTCGTGGAGGACGGCGACCCGGTCCCCCTCCGCGACTGGCTCAGCCGCCTCGGCGTCCGCCCGGAGAAACCGGTCCGCCTGGTCTGAACGCCCGGAACGTCCGGTCCGAAGGCCTGCCCGACACTGGTCCTGAGGCCGCTCCTGAGGATGGTCCTGGGGGTGTTGTGGCTGGTCGGAAGGGGGTGTCCGACTCCTCATCCGGATCTCGCCGTTCCACTCCCACCGATTCACGACGAACGGTGACGGCGCGCGTGCGTAATGTGATGTGCTGGGACAGGTCGCGTACGGAGCACGTGCTCACGACAGCTCACGACGGCTCACGGGGCGAGGGAGGGGAGAACTCATGGGCTCGGAGCAGCACCACATCCGCCGCTGGGAATCGGGCGCCCTCGCCCACGCGGTGACGGACCCCTTCGGCCAGGGCCCGGTCCCCTGGCTGCGGGGCAATGTGACGTACTTCGACGACACCGGCCAGGTGGTCCCCTGGTACGTGGACCCGGGCCCGCCCGAGTCCCCCGCATCCGCCCGGGGCGCCCGTGCCCGCGTTCCCGCCCCCCGCGTCCCGCCGGGCCCCCGATCCGCCGACGACGTGCGCCGGCAGATCAAGGGGTTCACGGCGACCGGCGCCGCCGCCCCCGGCCAGTCCATCGACTTCCACGTCACCGTGGACCCGCCCCAGGAATTCGGCGTCGACATCTACCGCATCGGCCACTACAGCGGCGACGGCGCGGCGAAGATCACCACCAGCCCCCGGCTGTCCGGCATCGTCCAGCCCCCGCCCCTCACCGCCGACCGCACGGTCTCCTGCCACCACTGGTGGCTCTCCTGGCGGCTGCAGATCCCCAGCTACTGGAACGTCGGCGCGTACGTGGCGGTCCTGACCACCGCCGACGGCTACCGCTCGCACGTCCCGTTCACCGTCCGCGACGACCGTCAGGCCGACCTGCTGCTCCTGCTCCCGGACATCACCTGGCAGGCGTACAACCTGTATCCGGAGGACGGCCGCACCGGCGCCAGCCTCTACCACGCCTGGGACGAGGACGGGCGGCTGCTCGGCGAGTCCGAGGCCGCGACGACCGTCTCCTTCGACCGCCCCTACGCCGGCGCCGGCCTTCCCCTCCATGTGGGCCACGCCTACGACTTCATCCGCTGGGCCGAGCGCTACGGCTACGACCTCGCCTACGCCGACGCCCGCGACCTGCACGCCGGCCGCGTCGACCCCAGCCGCTACCGGGGGCTGGTCTTCCCGGGGCACGACGAGTACTGGTCGCCGCAGATGCGCCGCACCACCGAACTCGCCCGGGACAGCGGCACCTCGCTGGTCTTCCTCTCCTCCAACACCATGTACTGGCAGGTGGAGCTGAGCCCCTCGCCGTCCGGAGCCGCCGACCGCCTCCTCACCTGCCGAAAACGCCGGGGCCCCGGCAAACCCGCACTGTGGCGCGAAGTCGACCGCCCCGAGCAGCAGTTGATGGGCATCCAGTACGAGGGCCGGGTCCCCGAACCGCACCCCCTGGTCGTGCGCAACGCCGACCACTGGCTCTGGGACGCGACCGGTGCCCATGAGAACGACGAGCTGGAGGGCATGGTCGCCGGCGAGGCCGACCGCTACTTCCCGCGCACCCCGCTCCCCGAGCACCAGGGCCGTATGCTCCTCGCCCACTCCCCGTACCGGGACAAGGACGAGGTCGTCCGCCACCAGGAGACCTCGCTGTACCGAGCCCCCTCCGGCGCCTGGGTCTTCGCATCCGGAACGTTCGCGTGGTCCCCGGCCCTGGACCGCCCGGGCCACGTCGACCCCCGGGTCCAGCGAGCCACGGCAAACCTCCTGGACCGCATCTGCAAACGCGACTGAGCGCGCCGAACACAGCCCCTGGCCAAGACCGGTCGCCCGCGTACGGGAGAATCGAGCCACTTGGACATCACCACGGGGAGGAACCGTGTCCGGATTCGTAGAAAAGCCCGAGCCGATCCAGGTTCCGGGCCTGGTGCACCTGCACACCGGCAAGGTGCGCGAGCTGTACCAGAACGAGGCGGGCGACCTCGTGATGGTCGCCAGCGACCGAACGTCCGCGTTCGACTGGGTGCTGCCCACGGAGATCCCCGACAAGGGGCGCGTCCTCACGCAGCTGTCCCTCTGGTGGTTCGACCAGCTCGCCGACCTGGTCCCGAACCACGTCCTGAGCACCGAGCTCCCGCCGGGCGCCCCCGCCGACTGGGCGGGCCGCACGCTCGTCTGCAAGTCGCTGAAGATGGTCCCGGTGGAGGCGGTGGCCCGCGGCTACCTCACCGGCTCGGGCCTGCTGGAGTACAACGACTCCCGCACGGTCTGCGGTCTCGCCCTCCCCGAGGGCCTGGTCGACGGCTCGGAGCTGCCGGCGCCGATCTTCACCCCGGCCACCAAGGCCGCCGTCGGCGAGCACGACGAGAACGTGTCGTACGAGGAGGTCGCCCGCCAGGTCGGCGCGGAGACCGCCGCCCAGCTGCGCCAGACGACCCTCGCCGTGTACGGCCGCGCCCGGGACATCGCCCGGGACCGGGGCATCATCCTGGCCGACACCAAGTTCGAGTTCGGCTTCGAGGGCGACACCCTCGTCCTCGCCGACGAGGTCCTCACTCCTGACTCGTCCCGCTTCTGGCCGGCCGATCTGTGGGAGCCGGGTCACGCCCAGCCGTCCTTCGACAAGCAGTTCGTCCGCGACTGGCTGACCTCGGACGCCTCCGGCTGGGACCGCAAGAGCGAGCAGCCCCCGCCGCCGCTGCCCGAGGAGATCGTCGCCGCGACCCGCGCCAAGTACGTGGAGGCGTACGAGCGTCTGACGGGGATCGGCTGGAGCTAGCGGATCGAAGAAGGCCCCGGTCCACTGGACCGGGGCCTTCTTCGATCTATCTCACGAGCGGACGACCAGGTTCGAACTGGCGACCTCAACCTTGGCAAGGTTGCGCTCTACCAACTGAGCTACGTCCGCGCTGCGCCGTGGCGCGAGGCCTACTATACCCAACCTCGCTCCCGTGCGAGACGCACTGCCGCGTGCCGGTTCTCGACCCCGAGCTTGGACACGGCCGACGACAGATAGTTCCGGACCGTCCCCTGGGACAGTGCGGCCCGTTCGGCGATCTCCACGACGGGCGCCCCGTCGGCCGCCAGTTCGAGCACCTCGGCCTCCCGCGCGGTCAGCGGGGAGTCGCCGGAGGAGATCGCGTCGGCCGCCAACTCCGGGTCCACATAACGGTTCCCCGCGTGCACGGTCCTGATGATCTCCGCGAGCCTCTGCGCGCTGACGGTCTTGGGGACGAACCCGCGCACACCTGCCGCAAGTGCCCGCTTCAGATGGCCCGGCCGACCGTGACCGGTGACGATCAGCACGCGGCAGCCCGGCAGTTCGGCCCGCAGTGATGTGGCGACCCTCACACCGTCCGCCCCCGGCATCTGCAGGTCCAGCACGGCCACGTCCGGCTCGTGCGCCATCGCCATCGCCAGCGCCTCCGGCCCGCTCGCCGCCTCCGCGACCACCGCCAGGTCCTCCTCCAGCGACAGCAGCGCCGCCAGCGCGCCCCGGATCAGATGCTCGTCGTCGGCCAGCAAAAGCCGCACGGGCCGCCCCGCCCCCTCCGGCGCGGCAGACGCACCGGGCGCACCGGGACCACGGGGCACGCCAGGCACACCGGGCACGCCAGGCACACCGGGACCACCGCTCACGCCGCTCACGCAGCGCCCCCCGGTACGACCGAGGCGGCCGAACCCCGCGCGGCCGAGCCGGACGCGGAGGCCGCCCCCGACCCCGCCCCCGCCCCTGCCCCCGACCCGGCTCCCGAGGCGATCCCCGGCCCCCCTGAGCCCAGCGGCACCCGCGCCACCACCCGGAACGCCTCCCCGCCCACCGGCCCCGCCTCCAACGTCCCGTCCACCGCCGCCAGCCGCTCCCGCAGCCCGGCGAGGCCCGACCCCGCGCCGACGGAACGGCCGGTGTCCTCCGGAGCACCCGTCGCCCGTATCCCGTCGTTCTCCACGGTCAGCACCGCCTGCCCCTCCGTCACCTTCAGCGCCACCGCACACCGCGCGGCGTTCCCGTGCCGCAGCACGTTCGTCGTTCCTTCCCGCACCACCCAGGCGAGCGCGGACTGCACCTCGCCGGGCAGCCCGGCGACCTCGGCCCCGTCGACCGAGCAGTCGATGCCGGCCGCCGCCAACACGCCCTGCGCACCGGCCAGTTCGACGCCGAGGTCGGCCTCCCGGTACCCCCGCACGACCTCCCGCACCTCACGCTGCGACTCCTGCGCGATCCGCTGGACCTCGATCATCTGCTCGACGGCCTCGGGCCGCTCCCGGCGCGCCAGCTGGACCGCCAGCTCGCTCTTCAGGGCGATGACCGCGAGGTTCCGGCCGATCACGTCGTGCAGGTCCCGCCCGAAGCGGAGCCGTTCCTCGGCGACGGCGAGGCGGGCGCGGGTCTCGCGGGCGTCGGCGAGTTCGTAGACGGCGTCGAGGAGCCAGACGGAGAAGACGGCCGTGAAGGCGAGCGCTCCGCCGCTGATCAGCACGACCGCCGCCGTGATCAGCGCGGCGGGCCCCGGTGTGCCCAGCAGGAGGGCCAGGAGCGCTGAGCCCACCGCGAAGCCGCCGACGATCGCCAGGACCTGCTTCCGGTCGCGGACACCGAGTGTCACGTTACCGACGCCGAAGATCGCCACGATGCTGAAGATGCCGGCGTTGTCGGTGACGTCCCCCCTCACCGCGTGCTGGGCGATCACGAAGGTGAGGACGGCGACCACGGCGGTGACGGCGGTGAGCCCCCACATCAGCCGTACGGGCTGTGCCCGCCGGCCGCGCGTCCAGTCGAGTGCCCGGGACGCGGTCACCGCACAGGTCGCGGCGTGCACGCTCACCATGAGCAGCATCAGCCAGCCGGCCGGCCGCCCCGGCCCCACCTCGGCGAAGGCCGGCAGTCCGGCCGCGAGGAGCTCGATCACCGCGAACATGTGGAACGACCACCGCGTGTACGCCTCCACCTTCGCCGGCGTGCTTTTCACCCGCCACCATGCCCCCGGCCCCCGCATGCCCCAACCCCCCTCATCGACGCGGTTCCCAGCGGAACCACCGCCGTACAGCAAACACCGCGATCACGGTCCAGGCCAGCGCGGTGGCGACGGCGCCCAGGGTGTCGTACGCGGACAGGTCGCCGGTCCAGCCGCCGCGCACCAGGGTGATGACCGGGGTGAGCGGCAGCAGTTCGAGGAAGGAGGCCAGACGGTCCGGCAGCACTTCGAGCGGCACGGTGATGCCCGACCCGAGCAGGGACACGAACATCAGCGGCAGGCTGGTGACCTGCGCGCTCTCGGCGGTCCGGCTGAAGCTCGCGGTGACCGCCGCCAGCGCCACGCACAGCACGACACCCAGCAGCAGCCCCAGCACGGCCAGGTGCGGCGCGGACGGTGCCTTCATGTCCAGCAGGACCGTGCACCCGATCGCGACGAGCACGCACTGCGCGAGCGCGATGCCGGCGGCGGGCAGCGCGGCGCCGACCAGGATCTCCGGGTCGCGCAGCTCACCGGTCCGCAACCGCTTCAGCACCAGTTCCTCGCGGCGGACGACGAAGATGTTGGTCAGCGCCGTGTAGACCGCGAAGAGCAGCGAGAAGCCGACGGCGGCGCAGAGCATGACCGTCCCGACGTCCAGTCCCGCCTCGGCGAGGTCCATCTGGTCCGTCGCCGACCGCACGCTGAGTGGCAGCAGCAGCGGCACGAACAACGCCGTGAACAGCGTGGCCCGGCTCCGCCCCAGCAGCGTCAGCTCGGCGCGGGCGAGCGCGGTCATCCGCCCCCGGAGAGTCGTCGTCCCGACGGCCGCGACGACCGGCGCCGCCCCCGTTCCCCCAGCCGCACCCGTCCCCATACCCGTACCCGTCCCCTTGGTCGTCCTCATACCGCCACCCCGCCCTTGCGTGAGCCCTCGCCCGTACGCGCTCCCGTGTCCGTGCGGGACTCCGTGTCCGCACGCGCCGCCTCCGCCGACTCCCGCGCGATCCGCAGGAACGCCTCCTCCAGCGAGGCCGACCGCACCTCCAGCCGGCGCAGTTCGATCCGTGCCCGCTCGGCCCACAGCAGCAGTCCGGTGGCCGCCCGCTGGAGTTCGTTCGTGCGCAGGACCACCACGCGGTCGTGCTCCTCGTGCCCGGTGACGCCCAGTTCGCCGAGCGGCGGCAGGTCGCCGAGGAAGTACCCGGCGGGCAGTTCGAAGGAGATGCGGGAGGGCTGGGAGGCGGTCACCTCGGCCGGGGTACCGGTCACGGCGACGGCGCCCTCGTGGAGGATGGCGAGCCGGTCGGCCAGGTCCTCGGCCTCCTCCAGGTAGTGCGTGGTGAGCAACACGGTCGTCCCCCCGTCCCGCAGCTCCCGCACCAGTTCCCAGGTGTCCTGGCGGCCCTCCGCGTCGAGCCCGGTCGTCGGCTCGTCCAGGAACAGGACCTCGGGGCGCCCGAGCAGCGCGAGCGCCAGGTCGAGGCGCCGCTTCTCACCCCCGGACAGCTGCTTGACCCGTACGCCGGCCCGCCGCCCGAGCCCGACGATCTCCAGCGCCTCCCCGACGGGCCGCGCGCCGCTGGTGCAGCCGGCCCACATCCGTACCGTCTCGGTGACGGTCAGCTCGGAGGGGAAGCCGCCTTCCTGGAGCATCACGCCGATGCGGGGGCGTACGGCCGCACGCTCCCCGTAGGGGTCGTGCCCGAGGACCCGTACCCGGCCGCCGGACGGCGGAGCGAGACCCTCCAGTACCTCGACCGTCGATGTCTTGCCCGCGCCGTTGGTGCCCAGGAGCGCGAAGAGTTCTCCCCGGCCGACGGAGAAGGTGATTCCCCTTACGGCCTCGAAACCGCCCCCGTACACGCGGCGCAGGTCGGTGACCTCGATCACGTTCTCGTGATCGTGAGTGCTCACGTCGTCGTGCCCGTTCGTCTTCATGTCCTCAGCGTCCCGTCGGGGAGGGCCGCGGAGCAGTGCGCGGTGTCATCACTCGGCATGACAAATGTCAGAAGCGGGGGACGGCCAAGACGCCAAAGACGTCAAAGAGGTCCAGGACGTCCAGGACGTCAAAGGGGGAGTCTGGGGAGTCGCGCACGAGAGGGGCGGTCGCGCACACGAAGAAGGCCCCGGTCCAGTGGACCGGGGCCTTCTTTCACGAGCGGACGACCAGGTTCGAACTGGCGACCTCAACCTTGGCAAGGTTGCGCTCTACCAACTGAGCTACGTCCGCATTGCCTCCGACCGGCTCCCACCGATCGGCGCGAGGACTACTTTACCTGATCCACAACAGTGGTCCGGTAAGTGATCCAGAGCGGGTGACAGGAATTGCACACTGCGCCTTCCCCCTGGAAGGGGGATGTTCTGCTACTGAACTACACCCGCGTGACTCCGGTGAGCCGGGCCTTTCGGCCTTGCCCCTCGGCGTGCTCCAGACTCTAGCTGATCCGCCCGGGGGCAACGCAAGTCGGTTGCCGTCGGGGCCCAAGTCGGCCGCCCCCGGGGTCCGCTGACGAACCCTGAGGACCGGCCGACCCTGGCGGTTACTGCGCCTCGGCGAACGCCTCGTAGACCCGCTTGGGGATCCGGCCGCGCGCGGGGACCTCCAGCTTGTTGGCCTGGGCCCAGGCGCGGACGGCCGCGGGGTCCGGAGCGACCTGGGTCTGCTGGTACGCCTTGCCCGACCTCGACCGCTTGCGGCCGGCGTCCACGTAGGGTGCGAGCGCCTTACGCAGTTTCTTGGCATTGGCTTCGTTCAGGTCGATCTCGTACGACTTGCCGTCGAGTCCGAAGGCGATCGTCTCCGCCGCTTCCGAGCCGTCGATGTCGTCGGAGAGAGTGACCACGACACGCTGCGCCACGAATATCGGTCCCTTCGTGCGACATCTCTGTCGTTGACGTGCCCTGACGTCAGGAAGATGTCGGCTGTCCGGCTGTTATTTGGGCAAAGTATCGGCTATTGCCAATTCATTTGTACAGTGCCCGGCATTGCAATGTGCAGACAGACTTAATCCGCCCGCGTGTCCCTCGCGCAATAGGGATCCGGGATCTTTCCCAGAAGTTTTCATGAGGGTGATCACCTGATACCGGATCGTGACCGCCGTCACCCGGAATCCCTGTAGTTTCCTACGAATCTACCCGCGTAGAAATTTTGTACGGGTAGTCTGAAGGAACCTGCTCAGCACCACACACCGGGAGTGCCAGTGGCACGCGTCGTAGTCGACGTCATGCTCAAGCCGGAGATCCTCGACCCCCAGGGCCAGGCGGTGCAGCGCGCGCTGCCGCGTCTCGGTTTCGAGGGCGTCTCCGACGTACGTCAGGGAAAGCGATTCGAACTGGAAGTTGACGGACCGGTGGACGACGCCGCGCTCGCCCGCATCCACGAGCTGGCGGAATCCTTCCTCGCCAACACCGTGATCGAGGACTTCACCGTCAAGGTCGAGGAAGTCGCGGAGGCCGGAAAGTGACCGCTCGTATTGGCGTCGTCACCTTTCCCGGCAGCCTCGACGACCGGGACACCCAGCGTGCGATCAGGCTCGCCGGTGCCGAACCCGTCGCTCTCTGGCACAAGGACAAGGACCTCCACCAGGTCGACGCCGTGGTGCTGTGCGGCGGTTTTTCCTACGGCGACTATCTGCGCGCCGGAGCCATCGCGCGCTTCTCGCCGGTGATGGGCACGCTCATCGAGCAGGCGAAGGCCGGACTGCCGGTCCTCGGCATCTGCAACGGCTTCCAGATCCTCACCGAGGCCCACCTCCTGCCCGGCACGATGCTGCGCAACGACCACCTGCACTTCATCTGCCGTGACCAGAAGCTGCGGGTGGAGAACGCCGAGACCTCCTGGACCACCGACTACACGGCCGGCCAGGAGATCCACATCCCGCTGAAGAACAACGACGGGCAGTACGTCGCCGACGCGTACACGCTCGACAAGCTGGAGGCCGAGGGCCGTGTCGCCTTCCGGTACCTCGACTTCAACCCCAACGGCTCCCAGCGGGACATCGCCGGCGTCACCAACGAGGCCGGCAACGTCGTGGGCCTCATGCCGCACCCGGAGCACGCCGTGGAGCCGCTGATCGGCACCGGCCGCACCGACGGCCTCCCCTTCTTCACCTCGATCCTCAAGAAGCTGGTCAACGCATGAGCCGGACGCCTCTGGACACGGTCGAGCACGCGGCCGCGACCCCCGACGTCGAGCTGCCCTGGGCCGAACTGGGCCTGAAGAAGGACGAGTACGAGCGGGTCGTGGAGATCCTCGGCCGCCGCCCGACCGGTGCCGAGCTGGCCATGTACTCCGTCATGTGGTCCGAGCACTGCTCGTACAAGTCCTCGAAGGTCCACCTCCGCCAGTTCGGCGAGAAGGCCCCGCAGTCCGACGCGCTCCTCGTCGGCATCGGCGAGAACGCCGGCGTCGTGGACGTCGGCCAGGGCTACGCGGTCACCTTCAAGGTCGAGTCGCACAACCACCCCTCGTACGTCGAGCCCTACCAGGGCGCGGCCACGGGTGTCGGCGGCATCGTCCGCGACATCATCGCGATGGGCGCCCGCCCGGTCGCCGTCGTCGACCCGCTGCGCTTCGGCGCGGCCGACCACCCCGACACCAAGCGCGTCCTGCCCGGCGTCGTCGCCGGCATCGGCGGCTACGGCAACTGCCTGGGCCTGCCGAACATCGGCGGCGAGGTCGTCTTCGACGCCTGCTACCAGGGCAACCCGCTGGTCAACGCCGGTGCCATCGGCGTCATGCGGCACGAGGACATCCACCTCGCCAAGGCCTCCGGCTCGGGCAACAAGGTCATCCTCTACGGTGCCCGCACCGGCGGCGACGGCATCGGCGGCGCCTCCATCCTGGCCTCCGAGACCTTCGACGACGCCAAGCCCTCCAAGCGCCCCGCCGTGCAGGTCGGCGACCCCTTCCAGGAGAAGCTCCTCATCGAGTGCACCCTGGAGGCCTTCAAGGAGAAGCTGGTCGTCGGCATCCAGGACCTCGGCGCGGCCGGCCTGTCCTGTGCCACGTCCGAGCTTGCCTCGAACGGCTCCGGCGGCATGCGCGTGACGCTGGACGACGTCCCCCTGCGCGACTCGACCCTCTCGCCCGAGGAAATCCTCATGAGCGAGTCGCAGGAACGCATGTGCGCGGTCGTGGAGCCGGAGAAGGTCGACCGGTTCCTGGAGATCTGCGACAAGTGGGACGTCATCGCCACGGTGATCGGTGAGGTCACCGACGGCGACCGGCTGGAGATCTTCTGGCACGGCGGCAAGATCGTCGACGTCGACCCGCGCACGGTCGCGCACGACGGCCCGGTCTACGAGCGCCCCTACGCCCGCCCCGAGTGGCAGGACGCGCTCCAGGCGGACGACGCGAACAAGCTGCCCCGGCCGGCGACGAGCGAGGAACTGCGGGAGCAGGTCCTGAAGCTGGTCGCCTCCCCGAACCAGGCCTCCAAGTCCTGGATCACCAGCCAGTACGACCACTTCGTGCAGGGCAACACGGTGCTCGCCCAGCCCGAGGACTCCGGCATGATCCGCGTCGACGAGGAGAGCGGCCTGGGCGTCGCCATCGCGACCGACGGCAACGGCCGCTACGCCAAGCTGGACCCGTACCACGGCGCCCAGCTGGCCCTCGCGGAGGCGTACCGCAACGTCGCCACCACCGGCGCCAAGCCGCTGGCCGTCTCCGACTGCCTGAACTTCGGCTCCCCCGAGGACCCGGCGGTCATGTGGCAGTTCGCGGAGGCCGTGCGCGGTCTCGCGGACGGCTGCCTGCAGCTGGGCACCCCGGTGACCGGCGGCAACGTCTCCCTGTACAACCAGACGGGCGAGGTGGCCATCCACCCCACCCCGGTCGTCGCGGTCCTCGGCGTCATCGACGACGTGGCCCGGCGCACGCCGGTCGCCTTCCAGGAGGAGGGCCAGCTGCTCTACCTGCTCGGCGACACCCGCGAGGAGTTCGGCGGCTCGGCCTGGTCCCAGGTCGTCCACGACCACCTCGGCGGTCTGCCCCCGCAGGTCGACCTGGAGCGCGAGCGCCTGCTGGCCGAGATCCTGATCTCCGCCTCCCGCGACGGCATGATCGACTCCGCGCACGACCTCTCCGACGGCGGTCTGATCCAGGCGGTCGTGGAGTCGGCCCTGCTCGGCGGCAAGGGCGCCCGCCTGGTCGTCCCCGACGGTCTGGACGCCTTCACCTTCCTCCTCTCGGAGTCGGCCGGCCGCGCCGTCGTGGCCGTCCCCCGCTCCGAGGAGCTCCGCTTCAACGACATGTGCGGCGCCCGGGGCCTCCCGGCCACCCGCATCGGTGTCGTCGACGGCGACGCGGTGGAGATCCAGGGCGAGTTCACCCTCCCCCTGGAGGAGCTGCGCACGGCCCACGAGGGCACGATCCCGGCGTTGCTGGCGTAGTCCCCGTACGACGGCGAAGGCCCCGCCGGATGGAAGCATCCGGCGGGGCCTTCGCCGCGTCCTGGGGTCAGCGGACGTAGTTCTTGAGGATCTCCGTGTCGAGTTCGATCCCGACCGGATCGGGAAGGGACACCTTCTCGCCGAACTTCGCGGTGCGCACGTCACGGTAACCGCCGACCAGCCGGTCCGGGCTGCTGTGCACGGTGAGGGTGCACGCGTCCCGGTCGATCAGCAGGTACAGAGGGATTCCGGACTGCCCGTACGCGGCCGGCTTCTCGTACCGGTCCCGCCGGTCGGTGTCGGAGTCGTAGGACGTGACCTCGACGACCATGAGAGCCCCTTCGGGGTCGGCCCACTCGCCGTGTCCCGCGAAATGGGCCTCGGGCGCGATCACGGCGTCCGGCTTCGCTCTGCCCTGCCGATACGTGTCCACCCGGAGCCCCTGGGCCTGGTACAGGTCCAGGTCGGGCCTTGACTGCATACAACGCCGGGTCAGCCAGGACACGATGGTGCTGTGGTCCCCGTCCGTCACCTGCTTGACTCCGATCCGTCCGTTGATGAACTCCAACGTGACGGTCTCGGGAGCGGCGGAGGCGATCGTTTCGAACTCCTCCACCGACATCTGAGACGTGCGCTCGGCCATAACCGTCATGTTGCCCCCCTTTCCGGGCGAAGGCCAGTGTCGCCAGTGGGCGTCGGGGAGGGGCGCAATTCGCCGTCGACCACACTTTCGAGTGACCGGGAGTCCACGCAGGCGCGGCCGCATACGCTCAGCCCATGCCGCCCGCCAGGAAACGCCCCCGCGCCTACGACCCCGCCAAGACCCGCAAGGCCGTCCTGGCCCAGTTCGGGCACGTACGGGAGGCGGTGGGCGTCCTCACCGAGGAGCGGCTCGCGCTGCCCACCCGGCTCGGGGAGTGGACCGTACGGGACCTGGCCGCACACCTCACCATGGCCGTGGAGAGCGTCAGCCGGGCCCTGGAGCGGCCCGAGCCGCCGAAGGCCGAGCTGAACCCCCTCGACTACGCCTCCGCGACCGCCGCCCACGCGTCCGCCATCGCCGAGGGCAGCCACGACCTGGCCGAGGCCCACCCCGGCCTCGTCGCCCTCTACGCGGAGGTGGAGCGGCGGATCACCGACGCGCTCGCCGCCGCCCCGCAGGGCCGGGTCATCGACACCCGCGCCGGCGGCATGCTCCTCGACGACTATCTGGTCACCCGCACCATCGAGCTGGTCGTCCACACCGACGACCTGAACGCCGCGGTCCCCGGCCTCGCCGTCCCCTACGACCGGCACGCCCTCGCCACCTGTGTCCGGGTGCTCGCCGACACCCTCGCCGCGCGGGTGCCCGGCGGCTCGACGGAGGTGCGGATTCCGCCGTACGCCGTCGTGCAGTGCGTGGAGGGGCCGAGGCACACCCGGGGCACCCCGCCGAACGTCGTCGAGACCGACCCGCTGACCTGGATCCGGCTCGCGACCGGCCGTGTGGAGTGGGCCACCGCCCTGGACGAGGCCCAGGTCAGCGCGAGCGGCGAACGGGCCGACCTGGGCGCCTTGCTGCCCCTGATGCGCTGACCGGGTCACGAAACCCGGTGGAACCACCCACCGACCCCACCCGTCCCACCGCCATGGACAAGCGACTGCGACTGACCCTCACCGCCCTGGCCGTGCTTCCGCTGCCGCTGCTCGCGGCCTGTGGCTCGGAGTCGGCCGGCGACTCCGGCAGCGGCGCCGTCGACGCGAGCACCACGAAGGCCTCGGTCACCGGCGTCCGCTGGAAGGTCGACAGCCTCACCGTGGGCGGGAAGACCGAACAGGCCCCCGACGGCGCCTATCTGAAGATCGCCGACAACGGCGAGGTCGACGGCAACTACGGCTGCAACACCTTCGGCTCGACCGCCGCGTTCAAGAAGAACGGCATCGACTTCGAGGCCGCGCGGTCCACCGAGATGGCCTGCGCCGACGCCCCGATGAAGTTCGAGAAGAGCTTCGCCCGCACCCTGGACGCGGGGACGTTCACGGCCGAGACCGCCGACGGCGGACTCACCCTCACCACGGGTGACGGCGACACCGTGAAGCTGACGAAGGAGAAGCCCGCCGAGCTGTACGGCACGAAGTGGCTGATCGACTCCCTGATGGACCACGACGTCGCCACCTCCCTCCCCGAGGCCGCCAGGGGCAAGGCCTGGTTCACCCTCGACGAGAAGGCCGGAACCCTCAGCGGAAGCGTCGGCTGCAACGAGGTGTCGGCGAAGGCCACGGTGAGCGAGGACCGCATCACCCTCGGCAATCCGCGGACCACCCGCAAGATGTGCTCCGACTCACTCATGGCCGCCGAGCGAAGCCTCCTGAAGATCTTCAAGGGCACGGTGGAGTATCGGATCGATCACCGCAGTATCACGCTGACCAGCGAAAACGACGCGGGCATCGGTGCCGTCGCCGACAAGTGACGTCTGAAGGGCCGCAGTCGGGAACCGGGGCGGGCGAGATCGCCGGATTCGGACCGGTGCACGATCTCGCCTACACTCGGTGGCGTGCCACGTGGTGACGGACGACTCAACCACGACCTTCTCCCCGGCGAGAAAGGCCCCCAGGACGCGTGTGGCGTCTTCGGTGTCTGGGCTCCGGGCGAAGAGGTCGCGAAGCTCACTTACTTCGGGCTCTACGCCCTCCAGCATCGGGGCCAGGAATCCGCGGGTATCGCGGTCAGCAACGGCTCCCAGATCCTCGTCTTCAAGGACATGGGCCTCGTTTCCCAGGTCTTCGACGAGACCTCGCTCGGTTCCCTCCAGGGTCACATCGCGGTCGGTCACGCCCGCTACTCGACCACGGGTGCCTCCGTGTGGGAGAACGCCCAGCCGACGTTCCGTGCCACCGCGCACGGCTCCATCGCGCTCGGCCACAACGGCAACCTGGTCAACACCGCCCAGCTCGCGGAGATGGTCGCCGACCTGCCCAAGCAGGAGGGCCGTACGCCCCGCGTCGCGGCCACCAACGACACCGACCTGCTCACCGCGCTCCTCGCGGCCCAGGTCGACGAGGACGGCAAGTCGCTGACCGTCGAGGAGGCCGCCCCGAAGGTCCTCCCGCAGGTCCGCGGTGCCTTCTCCCTGGTCTTCATGAACGAGCACACCCTGTACGCCGCCCGTGACCCGCAGGGGATCCGCCCGCTGGTCCTCGGCCGGCTGGAGCGCGGCTGGGTCGTCGCCTCCGAGGGCGCCGCCCTCGACATCTGCGGCGCGAGCTTCGTCCGCGAGATCGAGCCGGGCGAGTTCATCGCCATCGACGAGAACGGCCTGCGCAGCTCCCGATTCGCGGAAGCGAAGCCGAAGGGCTGTGTCTTCGAGTACGTCTACCTGGCCCGCCCGGACACCGACATCGCCGGCCGGAACGTGTACCTCTCCCGTGTGGAGATGGGCCGCAAGCTGGCCAAGGAAGCCCCGGTCGAGGCCGACCTCGTCATAGCGACCCCGGAGTCCGGCACCCCGGCCGCCATCGGCTACGCGGAGGCCTCGGGCATCCCGTTCGGTGCGGGTCTGGTGAAGAACGCGTATGTCGGACGTACGTTCATCCAGCCCTCCCAGACGATCCGCCAGCTCGGCATCCGTCTGAAGCTGAACCCGCTCAAGGAAGTCATCAAGGGCAAGCGCCTGGTGGTCGTCGACGACTCGATCGTCCGCGGCAACACCCAGCGCGCGCTGGTCCGGATGCTCCGCGAGGCGGGCGCCGCCGAGGTCCACATCCGGATCTCCTCGCCGCCCGTGAAGTGGCCCTGCTTCTTCGGCATCGACTTCGCGACCCGCGCCGAACTCATCGCCAACGGCATGACGATCGACGAGATCGGCACCTCGCTCGGCGCCGACTCCCTGGCGTACATCTCCCTCGACGGCATGATCGCGGCGACCACCATCGCCAAGCCCAACCTCTGCCGCGCCTGCTTCGACGGCGAGTACCCGATGGAGCTGCCGGACCCCGAGCTGCTCGGCAAGCAGCTCCTGGAGACCGAGCTGGCCGCCGGACCGGCAGCCACGGCCGCGGCCGACGCGATCCGTCGCCCGTAAGCCCGTCCTACCTGCAGTACGACACGAAAGTTCTCACCGTCATGTCTGAGACAACTGGTGCCAGCTACGCAGCCGCGGGCGTCGACATCGAGGCGGGCGACCGCGCCGTCGAGCTGATGAAGGAGTGGGTGAAGAAGACGCAGCGCCCCGAGGTCCTCGGCGGCCTCGGCGGCTTCGCCGGCCTCTTCGACGCCTCCGCCCTCAAGGGCTACGAGCGCCCGCTGCTCGCCTCCGCCACGGACGGCGTCGGCACGAAGGTCGACATCGCCCGGCAGCTCGGCGTGTACGACACCATCGGCCACGACCTGGTCGCGATGGTGATGGACGACATCGTGGTCTGCGGCGCCGAACCGCTGTTCATGACCGACTACATCTGTGTCGGCAAGGTCCACCCCGAGCGGGTCGCCGCCATCGTCAAGGGCATCGCCGAGGGCTGTGTCCTCGCCGGCTGCGCCCTCGTCGGCGGCGAGACCGCCGAGCACCCCGGCCTCCTCGGCCCGGACGACTTCGACGTGGCCGGCGCCGGCACGGGCGTGGTCGAGGCGGAGCACCTGCTCGGCCCGGATCGTATCCGTACGGGTGACGCGGTGATCGCCATGGCGGCCTCCGGCCTTCACTCGAACGGGTACTCGCTCGTCCGGCATGTCCTGCTGAACCAGGCCGGTCTCTCCCTGGACGCCGAGATCGCCGAGCTGGGCCGCACCCTCGGCGCGGAGCTGCTGGAGCCCACCAAGATCTACTCGCTGGACTGTCTGGCCCTCACCCGCACCACCGAGGTCCACGCCTTCAGCCACGTCACCGGCGGCGGTCTCGCGGCCAACCTGGCCCGCGTGATCCCCGACACGCTCCACGCGATCGTGGACCGCTCCACCTGGACCCCGGCCCCGATCTTCGACCTGGTCGGCAGGACGGGACAGGTCGAGCGCCTGGAGCTGGAGAAGACCCTGAACATGGGCGTGGGCATGATCGCCATCGTCCCCCAGGAGTCCGCGGACGTGGCCCTGAGGACCCTGGCGGACCGTGGTGTCGATGCCTGGGTGGCAGGCGAGATCACCGACCGCGCCGACCACACGACGGGCGCGGAACTGGTGGGCGACTACGCGCGGGCCTGAACAGCTCCAGCCCCTGGGGGCAGGCCGAAGGCCGCCCCCAGGGCCGCGGGGGACTGCGCGCGAGAAACGCACGACGCACCCGCAGTCGCCAGATCACAGGGGGACCCGAGCTACGAGGCGCCCCGCCCCAAGCGGAGCGGGACCGCACAAAACCCGGTCCGGCGGTGAAAACCCATCCGGACCGGGTAGCGCGGCGTTGCGACGTCAAGCCCCGCGGCGATGCGACGCCGGACCGGACTCGTCGTCCTCGTCCTCGTCGTCGTTGTAGAGATCCGCGTACTGGGAGTACGGGTCGTCGTCGTCTTCGTCATCCTCGAACGGCTCGCCATTCGGCGGCTGGCTCGAAGTCGAAGCGCCCAGCTCATTGGCCAGACGCGAAAGATCAGTCCCGCCGCTGCTGTACTTCAGCTGGCGGGCGACCTTCGTCTGCTTGGCCTTTGCCCGGCCGCGCCCCATGGCTCGACCCCCTCGGATACGGGGCTCGGTGGCCCCAGAGTCTTGACACGCGTTCATGATCTGGAACGGACTCTCCATGGAGAGACCGGTCCGTAGGGCTTCCACGGTACCTGAGCCCACGCCCATACGGTACGTCGCCCGCAGGACGTGCCCGTGCCCAGAACCGGCGAGGAGCCCTTTCCCCGCTGGTCAAAGGTGATTTTAACCGTTTCTGGGCGAGCGACCCGCCGACGGAAGTGAGAGTTCTCTCTAATGCCGCCGACGGGTACCGGCCGCCGCCGCACGTAGGCCGTGCGGCGCCGGCCGACCGGACTCAGTGACCGCGGCGCAAGGCCGCCTCGTGCATCCGCTGCTCGGCGATCCGGTCGGCCGCGGCGGCCGGCGGGATACCATCCGTCTTCGCACGTGCGAAGATCGCCAGTGTGGTGTCGAAGATCTTCGCGGCCTTGGCCCTGCACCGCTCGAAGTCGAACCCGTCGAGCTCGTCGGCGACCTGGATGACCCCGCCGGCGTTCACCACGTAGTCCGGCGCGTAGAGGATCCCGCGGTCGGCGAGGTCCTTCTCGACGCCGGGGTGCGCGAGCTGGTTGTTGGCCGCGCCGCACACCACCTTGGCGGTGAGGACGGGCACGGAGGCGTCGTCGAGGGCCCCGCCGAGCGCGCAGGGGGCGTAGATGTCGAGCCCCTCGGTCCGGATGAGCGCGTCGGTGCCGGAGACCGCGGTGATCCCTTCCGGGTGCCGGTCGAGGATCCGCCGTACGGCGTCCTCGCGCACGTCCGTGATCACGATCTCGGCGCCCTCGGCCAGCAGGTGGGTCACGAGGTGGTGGCCGACCTTGCCGACGCCCGCGATGCCGACCCGGCGGCCGCGCAGCGACGGATCGCCCCAGACGTGCTGGGCGGAGGCCCGCATGCCCTGGTAGACGCCGAAGGCGGTGAGCACGGACGAGTCGCCCGCGCCGCCGTTCTCGGGGGAGCGGCCCGTCGTCCAGCGGCACTCGCGGGCCACGACGTCCATGTCGGCGACGTACGTGCCGACGTCGCACGCGGTGACGTAACGGCCGCCCAGCGAGGCCACGAACCGCCCGTAGGCGAGCAGCAGCTCCTCGCTCCGGATCCGGTCGGGGTCGCCGATGATCACGGCCTTGCCGCCGCCGTGGTCGAGACCGGCCATGGCGTTCTTGTACGACATTCCGCGGGCGAGGTTCAGCGCGTCGGCGACGGCCTCCGCCTCGGTCGCGTACGGGTAGAAGCGCGTGCCGCCGAGAGCGGGGCCGAGCGCGGTGGAGTGGATGGCGATGACGGCCTTGAGGCCGCTGGCCCGGTCCTGGCAGAGCACGACTTGCTCGTGACCGCCCTGGTCCGACTGGAACAGGGTGTGCAGGACGCCGTCAGATACATCGGTCACTGTGGTGACTCCTGGGTAAGAAGCGGCGGTTGGGTACAGGCTCCCGTACGGGTGGCGGGGTCTGTGAGCATGAGATTAGAGCCTGCGTCCGCCGTACAGCGGCGCAGCCTCAGGATCACCCCACTTCCGGAGTACGGACGTGGTGCGATCCGCACAGTTTTCCGGCCCGCCGGTGTGCGGGTTCGGCAGGTTTCCCCGGTGACAGCCGGGGGAGGGAGCAGGCGTGCCCAAGGTGTCCTCGGTGATCGTCCCGTACGCGTCCTACCTTCGCGTGTACGAACCGCTGGCGGCCTTCCCCGAGCCGGAGCGCGGCCACTGGACCCGCTACGCCCGGCGCACCGACCGGCCCTCCTACCAGGACGAGCTGCGCCGCTCGCTGGCCGACCTGCTGCCGACCCCGCCCATGCCGGTGCCGGTGCACGAGAGCGGGGACGCCTTCGTGCTGGACGTCGACGGGGTGGTCTGCGTGTGCCCCTGGCGGACCCGGCTGCGCGGCTGGCAGGCGCTCGGCGACCTGGCCGAGGAGCTGCCCGCCCCGGTCCTGGACGCGGTGCTGCCGCCTCTGGTGCGGCACCAGGCGAGCCAGGACTACGAGCGGTGGATGGCGGGCAACCCCGACGCCCGTCCGTGGATCCGCACGGCGACCTGGCAGGTGCCGCTGAACTGGTTCGTGCTCGTCTCGGACGAGGAGCGCATCTACGAGAAGGGATCCGGCGAGAACTCGCCGGTGCTTCGCTATCGCACTCCCATGGTGCAGGCCCGGCGGCGCGTGGCGCGTGGGCTGCGGACCCTGCGGGACACCATCGACGAGGGGCCGCTCGTCGACGGTCTGATCGACGTGGGCCGCTGGCTGGAGGAGTTCCACCCGCGCTCGCTCGTCGAGCTGGACTACGGCGGCCTGGTGCACGTCCTGCCCGCCGCCGAGCTGGACGGCGACCACTCCGCCGCCGATGTCGCCGAGGGCATCGAGGCCCTCCGCGACGGGGACGGGCCTGCCGCCGGGGAGGCGTACGGGCGGCTGGTCGAGCGCTGGCGGGCGGTGCGGGACCGGCGCTCGGCGAACTGAGAGCGGCTCTCGGGCGATCAGGTTCGGGCACTCGGCGATCAGAACCGGACTGATCCGGTTGAACCGACTCAACCCCGCAGCCGTACTTGTGACTTGTGGGGCCAGTGAGCAAAGGCTTTCCATGAAGGCCGAACCATGGTGAACTGTCCACCCTTGACCCAAGCTTGACACCGCGCAGTTATCTGCGGGGCGTCACAGGGGGACGTAGGTCCCGATCCGGGCTTTTGCGTCAAGAAGCCGCCAAGCGTGACGGATTGCACTTACGCGGGCCTTGCCTCTTACGCACCTCCTCGTGTCAAAATAGGACAAGGAGCCCGGGGGAGGCTCCTTCTGCCCGCGTTTGGGTGGAATCTCTGCATTGCACGCTATGGGGGGGTCTCGTGACTCCTGCACGCCACTGTGACTGATCGTCACAGTGGCGTGACTGTCCGCTATGGGGTGGTCCATCGGCATCCGTCGCTGATGAACACCTGGGAGGGCAATTCCATCGGTTTGGCCGACGCGGCTGGACGGATGGTGTAGTTGTAGTGCCGAGGACAAGCCGTTCGTCCTATAACCGACTCGACTCGCGTCCGCCATTTCGGGCAACGCGGGTCAAGGTGCAGAATTTAGAGGAAAGAACCGAGAAGGTTCGGTTCTCCCGAGGAGGCCGCTCATGACCGCTCGCACCCCTGATGCCGAGCCGCTGCTGACCCCGGCTGAGGTCGCCACCATGTTCCGTGTGGACCCGAAGACGGTCACGCGGTGGGCGAAGGCCGGCAAGCTCACGTCCATCCGCACGCTCGGCGGACACCGCCGCTACCGCGAGGCTGAGGTCCGCGCACTGCTCGCGGGTATTCCGCAGCAGCGCAGCGAGGCCTGAAACCTCGCTTAACAGGGCATTTCGGCTGGTCCCCCAATCGGCCGGGAGCCTGGAAGCACCACCGCTCAAACTGCTTTGAACGACGCGGGTTCTGCCCCAACAGACCCCACGCCCGAGCCACACAGAACTTTCCGGGAGGCCTCAGGCCCCCTGGGCATCGTCAGGCAAGCACCAAGGGTGCGTCGTAGATCGCGCTGGACTCCGCCGGGTCCAGCGCGATCTTTTTTGTGCGCCGGACCGGGGGTGTCCGGTCGGGAAGCGACAGGTTGTGCGCGGGCTTGTCGGACTCTGGGGAGGCCTGTCGGATCTCCTGTGGAGGGTCTCAGGGACTGGTGCAATTGCACATATTAAATTGACCAGTTGTAGGAGACCGGTAAGAACCGGGGTTCCGAAAACTCATGCGGTGACACCCGTCACACGCCAGAGTCCTTGCTGCCCGAGCGGCATCTGCGGTAATGGAACCGGGAGTTACTCGTGGCATGCCCCAGCCGTTCCACCTAGCCGAGTGTGTTCCCTCCGGGGCGCGTCTCACGCCTTGGAGGGCGTCTCGTCCGCCGCGGGCCCCTCCGCGCCGTCCTCGCCGCCCGCCCCGTGCTCCGTCGCCAGCCGCAGCAGGCGGTGGCAGATGGGGCAGTGGCGGGTGAGGTGGCGGTACGAGGAAGCGGCCGACAGGTGTGCACGGAGCAATGCGCGGGTCTCGTGCCGAGCGGACGCCGCCATACGCCACCTCCAGGGTCTCGGGGCCCTGAATCTGAGGTACCGGCGGAATGTGACGCCGTCAACCCCCACCGCGCCCGAGGAGGGAGCGTGGACGCCCTCCGGGGGCGCGGGAAGCGCACGAGGGGCCACAGATGCCCCTCGCACGCCCAACGGCCCCAGCCGCCCTGGATCTTGGACGGTGACGGTCGCTCCCGCGCGGCTTCGCGACGACCGCCGCGCGGTGGGCTTCCGGGCGCTCCCGAAACCTTCCTCTTCACCCCGCCAACCGCATGGCCGCCGTCCCGCTCCCGTCCGCGCGGGACATGGCGGGCGCTCGACCGACGAGAGCCCGACGTATACGGGTGGCGAGGGCGCGGCACCCGGTGACCGCAATGCCACTTCCGCCTTGCCGGTCGGCGCGCGAGCCCCGCACCTCGACCGGGACGCCACGCCGGCCGACAGCCCTCACCAAGCCGAGGGCCGCATCGGGGAGAAGTCGGCGCACACGACGAGAGGCCCGCATTCTCTTCGAATGCGGGCCTCTCGGCGATCAAGCGGTCCTGACGGGATTTGAACCCGCGGCCTCCACCTTGACAGGGTGGCGAGCACTCCAAACTGCTCCACAGGACCAGGTTTCGCAGTCCGCGCCTTGTTGCCGCGCTGGCCTGCGAGAAGAGACTGTACAGGAGCGGGAGCCCGCCGCGCGAACTCACTTTCAGTGAAGGGGTCGTTACGGCACCGCCGCGTCGATCGCCTTCACGATCCGCTTGTCGGAGACGGGGTACGCCGTGCCCAGGGCATGCGCGAAATAGCTGACGCGCAGCTCCTCGATCATCCAGCGGATCTCCAGGACCGACGAGGGGACGGGCCGGCCCTGGGGGAGCTGTTCCAGCAGCCAGGCGTACTCGTCGCGCATCTCGTGGACCTTCTCCATGCGGGACGTGTCCCGCTGGACGGCGGTCGGCATCTGCTGCAGCCGGCGGTCGGCCGCCACCAGGTAGCGCATCAGGTCCGGCAGCCGCCGCAACCCCGCCTCCGTGACGAACCCGGGCTTCACCAGGGCGTCCAGCTGCCCTCGTACATCCGCGAGGTTGGCGAGGAGGGCCGGGCTGCGCGTGGACTTCAGCCGGCGCTCGCAGGCCTGCCAGGCGGCCAGCACCTGCTGCACCTGCCCGACCGTACGGACCGTCGTGTCGACGATCTCCGCGCGCACCTTGTCGTACAGCTTGCGGTACGACGACTCGTCCCAGGCGGGTCCGCCGAAGTCGGCGATCAGTTTGTCGGCCGCCGCCATCGCGCAGTCGTCGAACAGCGCCTGGATCGAACCGTGCGGATTCGCGGACAGTGCCAGCTTCTGAGCGTTGGTGAGCTTTTCGCTCGCGAACTTCGCAGGGTTGACCGGAATGTTGCGGAGGATGAGTCTCCGGGTGCCCTTCCACATCGCTTCGGACTGCTCCGCCTCGGTGTCGAAGAGGCGGACGGAGACGGTGTTCGACGTCGGTCCGTCGTCCACGAGTGCCGGGTACGCCTTCACCGGCTGCCCGGCCCTGCGGGTCTCGAAGACACGGGTGAGCGAGCCGATGGTCCAGTCGGTGAGGCCCTTGCGCTCCAGGGACTCGCCGCCCTCGCGCTCGGCGGTCGCGGCGGCGGCCTGGGAGAGGGCCTGACGGGCCTTCGGCTTCAGCCGCAGCCGCAGCGCCTCCAGGTCCTTGTCCTCGGCCACCTTCCGGCGCCGCTCGTCGACGATCCGGAAGGTGATCCTCAGATGGTCGGGGACCCGGGACCAGTCGAAGTCCTCGGGCGTCACCGGGACGCCCACCATGCGCTTCAGCTCGCGGGCCATCGTCACCGGCAGCGGCTCCTGGAGGGGGACCGCCTGGTCCAGGAAGCGCCGCGCGAAGTTGGGCGCCGGTACGTAGTTGCGGCGGATCGGCTTGGGGAGGGAACGGATCAGCTCCGTCACGACCTCCTCCCGCAGACCCGGGATCTGCCAGTCGAAGCCCTCGTCGGTGACCTGGTTGAGGACCTGGAGGGGGACGTGGACCGTCACCCCGTCCGCGTCGGCACCCGGCTCGAACTGGTACGTGACACGGAACTTGAGCTGCCCCTGGCGCCAGGAGTCCGGGTAGTCGTCCTTCGTGACCGCCTCCGCCGACTCCCGGATGAGCATCTCCCGCTCGAAGTCCAGGAAGTCCGGCTGCTCATGGCGCTTGTGCTTCCACCAGGAGTCGAAGTGGGCGCCGGAGACGACATGCTCGGGGACCCGCTGGTCGTAGAAGTCGAACAGGGTGTCGTCGTCGACCACGATGTCCCGGCGCCGGGCCCGGTGCTCCAGCTCCTCGACCTCGCTGAGCAGCTTGCGGTTGTCGGCGAAGAACTTGTGGTGCGTGCGCCAGTCGCCCTCGACCAGGGCGTTCCGGATGAACAGCTCGCGGCTGGCCTCCGCGTCGATCCGTCCGTAGTTGATCTTCCGCTGGACGACGATCGGCACGCCGTACAGCGTGACCTTCTCGTACGCCATCACGGCCGCCTGGTCCTTCTCCCAGTGCGGCTCGCTGTACGTGCGCTTCAGCAGGTGCTCGGCGAGCGGCTCGACCCACTCGGGCTCGATCCTGGCGTTCACCCGGGCCCACAGGCGCGAGGTCTCCACCAGTTCCGCCGACATCACGAAGCGCGGGGGCTTCTTGAAGAGGGCCGAGCCGGGGAAGATCGCGAACTTGGCGTTCCGGGCGCCCAGGTACTCGTTCTTGCCCGTGCTCCGTCCGCCCTCGCCCCCGGTCTCCTTCACGTCCTTCATGCCGATGTGGGACAGCAGACCGGCGAGGAGGGAGAGGTGAACGTGCTGCTCGGGGGCGTCGTCCTCGTTGAGGTGGATGTCCATCTGCCGGGCGACCGTGCGCAGTTGGCTGTAGATGTCCTGCCACTCGCGGATCCGCAGGAAGTTCAGGTACTCCTGCTTGCACATCCGGCGGAAGGACGACGAGCCGCGTTCCTTCTGCTGCTCGCGGACGTACCGCCAGAGGTTGAGGTAGGCGAGGAAGTCGCTCGTCTCGTCCTTGAAGCGGGCGTGCTGCTGGTCCGCCTGGGCCTGCTTGTCGGCGGGGCGCTCGCGCGGGTCCTGGATGGAGAGCGCGGCGGCGATCACCATGACCTCGCGGGCACAGCCGTTCTTGTCGGCCTCGACGACCATGCGGGCCAGACGCGGGTCGACCGGCAGCTGCGAGAGCTTGCGGCCCATCGGGGTCAGCCGTTTGCGTGCGTCCTTCTGTGCCGCGTCGAGCGCGCCGAGCTCCTGGAGGAGCTGGACGCCGTCGCGGATGTTGCGGTGGTCCGGCGGGTCGATGAAGGGGAACTTCTCGATGTCACCGAGGCCGGCCGCGGTCATCTGCAGGATGACGGAGGCGAGGTTCGTCCGGAGGATCTCCGCGTCCGTGAACTCCGGACGCGCCTCGAAGTCGTCCTCGCTGTACAGGCGGATGCAGACACCGTCGGACGTACGGCCGCAGCGGCCCTTGCGCTGGTTGGCGCTGGCCTGGGAGATCGCCTCGATCGGGAGGCGCTGGACCTTGGTGCGGTGGCTGTAGCGGCTGATGCGGGCGAAGCCCGGGTCGATGACGTACTTGATGCCGGGCACCGTGAGGGAGGTCTCGGCGACGTTCGTGGCCAGAACGATCCTGCGCCCCGTGTGGGGCTGGAAGACCCGGTGCTGCTCGGCGTGCGAGAGCCGGGCGTACAGAGGGAGCACCTCCGTGAACCGGTAGTTCTTCTTGATCAGCGCGTCGGCGGTGTCGCGGATCTCCCGCTCCCCGGAGAGGAAGACGAGGATGTCACCCTTCCCCTCGCCCTGAAGCTCCTCGACGGCGTCACAGATCGCGGTGATCTGGTCCCGGTCGGCGTCGTCGCCGTCCTCCTCCAGCAGGGGGCGGTAGCGCACCTCGACCGGGTACGTACGGCCGCTGACCTCGACGATCGGCGCGTCGCCGAAGTGGCGGGAGAAACGCTCGGGGTCGATGGTCGCGGAGGTGATGACGACCTTGAGGTCGGGGCGCTTGGGCAGCAGCTGGGCGAGATAACCCAGCAGGAAGTCGATGTTGAGGGACCGCTCGTGGGCCTCGTCGATGATGATCGTGTCGTAGGCGCGCAGCTCGCGGTCCGTCTGGATCTCGGCGAGCAGGATGCCGTCCGTCATCAGCTTGACGAAGGTGGCGTCCGGGTTGACCTGGTCGGTGAAGCGCACCTTCCAACCCACGGCCTCGCCGAGCGGGGTCCGCAGCTCCTCCGCCACGCGCTCGGCGACCGTACGGGCGGCGATACGACGGGGCTGGGTGTGCCCGATCATGCCGCGGACGCCACGCCCCAGCTCCATACAGATCTTGGGGATCTGGGTCGTCTTTCCGGAGCCGGTCTCGCCCGCGACGATGACGACCTGATGATCGCGGATGGCCGCCGCGATGTCGTCCTTCTTCTGGCTGACGGGCAGCTGCTCGGGGTACGAGACGGCCGGCACGCGCGCGGCGCGTTCGGCCATGCGGGACACGCCCTTGGTGACCTCCGCCTCGATCTCGGCGAGCACGGCGGCCCGGGCCTCGGGCTTACGGATCTTGCGCGCGCCTTCGAGCCTGCGTCCGAGCCGGTGCGCGTCGCGCAGGGACAGCTCGGCCAGACGGGGGGCGAGGGCGCCGAAGGCGGGGGCAGGTGGCGTAGACATACGGAACCCAGGATCTCACCTCGACGAAACGAGGGGCGAACGCTTTTGCGTCCGCCCCTCGCCCGGTGCCTGTGATGCGCGTTACCGCACGTCGACGTAGTCCTCTTTACCGCTGCCGACGAAGTGCTTGCTGTCGGGCTTCGCGAAGACGGGTACCCAGGTGCCGTCCTGCTGGGCCGTGAATCCCTTGCTGAAGGAACCGTTCGATTTCGAGGTGACGGTCGTCATCAGGTACCAGGTCTTCTTGCCCTTGGGCCGGAAGAGGATCTGGACCTTCTTGGAGCCGTACGCCTTCCACGTGGACGCGTCGGCCTTGCGCTCCTGGAGCACGCCCTTGACGGTGACCGTGCGGCCCTTGCGGACCGGCTCGGGCGAGGCGTTCGCGTCCTTGATCCGGGTGAGGATTCGGTTCTCGCGCGACGCGCCGCTGGTGGTGCCCTTGACGTCGTACGTCGTGGAACCGGCGTACCGCAGCCGCCAGTAGCCGTCGGTGTAGCCCGGCACCTTGACGCGGAACTGCTCGTCGAAGCCGGTCTTCACCGTCTTCTCGGTGGTCCAGCCGGTCTTGCCGTCGGGCGAGTACTGGACGGCGACGCTCACCCGCTCGCTGTGGTCGTCCCCGGTGACCCCGAGCGTGCCGGAGACGCTGAGCTCGGCGTACTCGTCCAGCGAGGCCGTGAACTCCCGGAACTTCGTCGTCGCCGTGACCGCGACGGAGATGTCGGCGGTCGCGGTGCGCTGGATCCAGGCGTTGTGCGGGTACGGCGAGAAGGCCACCTCGTACACGGTCTTCTGATACGGGCTCGCCACGAAGCCGAAGCGGCCTTCGGCGTCCGTGGTCGCCTCGATCGGGCTGGCGGTGCTGCTGTTCTTGTGGTCCATCTCCAGCGGAATGCCGGACAGGGGCTTCCACTCCGAGCCGCTCTGGTACTCGAGCGTGCCGGAGACCGTGATCCTGTCGCCGGCCGTGGGGTGGAAGCTCGCCTTGTCGAGGACGAGGCGGGTCGGTGCCGCCTTGGGTGCGATGTCGACCCAGGGGGTGGAGGCGTACCCCAGATCGCCCTGGTACGTGGCCCAGGCCCAGCCGCCCTCCGCCAGCTCGCGGGTGACAGAGAAGTGACCCTTCTCGTCCGTGGTGGCCGTCGTCTCGATGCGCTGGCCGATCCTGAGGTCCACGGAGGCGCCCGGCAGGGGCTCGGTCGCGCGGGTGCTCGGATCGCGCACGACCAGGTCACCGCTGACCGTGACCGTCTTGTCGTCGATGGTCGGTGCGGTGGGAGTGACGGCGAAGTCCTGGAGGACCGGCTGCTTGCGGTACCGCAGGGTGCCGGCGTTCTTGCGGACCGTGGTCTCACCCGCGCTGGTGGTGGCCTCGACGTCGATCGTGTAGTCGCCCAGGGTGTCCAGGTGGACGGGGGGCGAGGACCACACGCCTTCCCAGCTGGTGACCCAGTTCGTCTGCTTGAAATCGGTGACCGTCGCCACGGGGGTGTCGGATTCGGCACTGCCGACGGGGCGGAGCGTCGCGGTGATCTCCGTGACGTCCTCGCCGATCGCGCTGCCGTGGTTGAGGCGTACGTCGATGGCCGCCCAGTCGCCGGAGCTGCCCGCCTCCTTGACGACCGGAGCGTCGGCGTGTGCCGTGCCGGGTATCGCGAGCACGGAGAACAGGACGGCGCCGACCGTCACAAGTCCCCTGGTGATGCCTCTCAAGAACCCCCCTCAGGTTTCCATGAGCGACGAAAACCCCCTCCAGGTGACTGGAGGGGGTTTTCGTGTGATGTGGCTGGGGCCGGGGTCGAACCGGCGACCTATCGCTTTTCAGGCGATCGCTCGTACCAACTGAGCTACCCAGCCGCGATGTTTCACGTGAAACACCAGCGGTCCTGACGGGATTTGAACCCGCGGCCTCCACCTTGACAGGGTGGCGAGCACTCCAAACTGCTCCACAGGACCAAGCTTGTGCGGGACTAGTCTCGCACAGGGTGTTGCGTACCCCCAACGGGATTCGAACCCGTGCTACCGCCTTGAAAGGGCGGCGTCCTAGGCCGCTAGACGATGAGGGCTATCGGCCCGCCTGCGCGCTTCTCAGCGCGTCGGGGACGTGAGAAGCATATGGGATGGCGGGAGGTATCGCCAAAACGGTTTACGGGCCACTGGGAGACCCCTTCTTCGACGTACTTCCCGAGGGCGACGGGGACCGTTCGTCGCCGTCCTCCTCCCCGGGTGCGGCACCCGGCTGGTTCTCCTTGGGCAGATGGCGGCTGACCTCCGCCGTTGTCAGGCCCAGGCCGCCCAGCTTGATCTCGTCCCAGGCCTGCAGACGACGGGTGTCGCGGTCGAGGTACAGGACCGAGGCCTCGATCGGGTCGGGGTGCTGCCCCTCCAGGGCGCGCAGACCGCTGCCGCCCGTCGAGCCCTCGATGCGCAGGCGGGTGCCCTCGCGGAGGACCTCCATCTCGGGGTGGTGCAGATGCCCGGCGAGGACGAGCGGGACGTCGCCGTCCGTCTCCCGGGCGGCGTCCGGGTTGTGGGCGATCGCGATGTCCACGGGGGTGCCCGCGGCCCGCTGCGCGCGCAGGGCGTCCGCCAGCCGCCGCCCGGCCGCCTCCTCCGACGGCAGGCCCGACGCGCCGCCCGAGCGGTCCGGGGTGAACTGCGGGTCCCCCATCCCGGCGAACCGCAGCCCGCCCACGGTCACCGCCTTCCCCTCGTCGAGGACGTGGGTGTGGTCGATGCCCTCCAGATAGCGCTGCGTCGCACGGGAGTCGTGGTTGCCGCGCACCCAGACGTACGGGGCCCCGAGGTCGGCGATCGGGTCGAGGAACCCGTTCTCGGCGGCGGTGCCGTGGTCCATGGTGTCGCCGGAGTCGACGATGACGTTGATCTCGTACTGCTCCACCAGCGAGGCGATGATCTTCCAGCTCGCGGGGTTCAGATGGATGTCGGAGACGTGCAGGACGCGGATGGTCGTCGGGTCCGGCTGGTACGCGGGGAGTGTGGACGTGACGTCGTACAGCTTGGTCACGTTCGTCACCAGGCGGGCCAACTCCTTCTGGTAGACGTCGAATTCGGTGACGATGCTGCGCGCGTTGCCGACGATCGAGGGGGCGGAGGAGAGCAGGCCCGAGAACTTCGGCTCCAGGACGGAGTTCGGGTTCCAGGTGGCGGCGGCCGTCCCGCCGGCACCGGCCAGGAGCACGAAGGCGAGGCCGCCGGCGGCGAGGGCGCGGCGGGGGCGGCGGTAGACGGCGAGGCCGAGCGTGGTGGCCCCGGCGACGACGGCGACGCCGGACCGTACGGCCAGGTCGATGGTGCCGTGCCGCACGTCGGAGGCGATCTCCTCCTGCAGCCCGGAGATCCGCTCGGGGTGGTCGACCAGGGCCTGGGCGCGCTCGGGGTCGAGCTGGTCGACGTTCACGTCCAGGCGTACGGGGGCGTTGTGGCTCTGCAGCTCCAGGGCGCCCAGCGGAGAGACGTTGATCTTCGTGCCGCCGGTGAGGGACGGGCGCAGGGTCATCGTCGTGTTCATGGGGCCGACGGGGGTGCGGACGTTGCCCACGATCAGCAGGCCCAGCCAGGCGCCGAGCAGGACGACCGCGACCAGGCTGAGTGCCCGCGTCCACGGGTGGGGGTGGTGGACCAGCTCGACGGTCGGGTGCGCGCGGCGGGACCGGTGGTGCCGGGCCAGGGCGCGGGGGGCGCGGGACAGGGCGCGGCGGATGCGGCGCAGGGTCGAACGCGGGACGTCGGGGGTGTCGGCGGAGGCCGGGTCGGCGGGGGCGCGTGCCATTGGTCGCGTATGCCCCGGGGCGGGGGCGGATATGCGGCGGGGGTGGTGGGGGCGGGAGGGGTGGCCGCCGGGGCGTCGTGCGGGTGGGCGGTGCCTGGGTCCGGCGTTCGCGGGTGCGCCGGGCTCGCGGATGCGCCGGGTTTGCGGTGCCCGGTGCGGCCCGCGTGCTTCCCGGGGCTCTCGTACCCGCGTGTCGTGCATGACAATGGCCGTGTGCTGGAGATGACGCGCGAGGAGTTCGAGGAACTGGTCGCCACGGCGTTGGACCGGATTCCGCCGGAGCTGACACGGCTGATGGACAACGTGGCGGTGTTCGTCGAGGACGAGCCGCCCGCCGACGACCCCGAGTTGCTCGGGCTGTACGAGGGAACTCCGCTCACGGATCGCGGCGAGTGGTACGCGGGGGTGCTGCCGGACCGGATCACGATCTACCGGGGGCCGACGCTGCGGATGTGCGAGTCGCGGGAGGACGTGGTCGCGGAGACCGAGGTGACCGTGGTCCACGAGATCGCGCATCACTTCGGGATCGACGACGCGCGGTTGCACGCGCTGGGGTACGGATAGGGGCCGGCGCGGGCGCCGGGCGGCGCGTGTCTTCTTGTGGGCGGCGGGAGTTGGGCAGGGGGACTCCCCTTCACGCCCCCCTCGGAGGTGGCCGCCGTGCGCGCCTTGAACGTACCCGTCCGTCTGGCCGCCACGGTCATGGCCGTAGCGGCGGCCGCCGGCTGTATGAGCGTGGGGGACGACGGGCGGAAGCCCGGGCCGTCGCCGTCCGCGGGGCAGCGGGGCGGCGAGAGGCCCGACGGGGGCTCCGCGTGGACGGGTGGCGGCGGTACGGGGTACCAGGCCGGGCAGGGGAAGCGGCACGGCTCCGCCTCGCCCGGCCCTTCCGCGTCCGGGTCCCCTTCCGCGTCCGCGTCGGCCTCCGGGGCGGCCAAGCCGTCCGGCAGGGCGAAGCCGCCCGAGGGAGGCAAGGGCGGAGGGAAGGGCGAGGGGCCGCAGAAGCCCGAGCCGACCAAGGGCGAGCCGTCCCCGCCGCCGGTCGTGGAGCCCGAGCCCGAGCCGACCGAGCCGCCCCAGTCGCCGTCGCCCGTGCCCGAGCCCTCGGCCGAGCCGTCGTCGTCCGCGCACGAGCAGGGCGGGCACGAGCAGGGCGCGCAGCTCGTGGAGCGGGAGCCGGCGCCGGAGGCGGGGGACGCCGCCTAGCGCCGCCCCGCGCATGCTGCACGAGCCGCCCGATGCATGCTGTAGGATGAGATTTCTGCCGCCGCTTGACGTCGGCCCTCACCTCCGCCCGAAAACGTCGGGCCCGGACCTGCGGATATCCGCTGGGTTTGCCTTGAGGGGTTGCGGGTGCGTATGGTGGCAGATCGTTTGATCCCCTTGCCCCATTGCCCGGCGCCATCACAGAGCGCGCCGTGTGGCGCGTACTCTCCCTTGCCGTGGCGGACCGCATAGAGGCGGTCGTGTGCGAATCACGGAG
Organism: Streptomyces sp. NPDC002324; assembly: GCF_053593335.1. NCBI lineage: Bacteria > Bacillati > Actinomycetota > Actinomycetes > Kitasatosporales > Streptomycetaceae > Streptomyces > Streptomyces sp. NPDC002324. Next base: position 16,936 of record NZ_JBSFCF010000049.1, on the reverse strand, counting down.
TTGACGGGCGCGTGCCGACGAGACTCCGGAAGGTTTCGCATACGCATGTCCATTTCCAGTACTGATCACGTTGTCGTGCCCGAGAACGGCGCGGACGCAGAGGTCGTCGAGAACATCGAGAACGCCTCCGCCGAGGCCGCTCCCGAGGTCACCTTCGCGACTCTCGGTCTCCCCGAGGGCGTCGTGCGCAAGCTCGCGCAGAACGGCGTGACCACCCCCTTCCCGATCCAGGCCGCGACCATCCCGGACGCCCTGGCCGGCAAGGACATCCTCGGCCGCGGCCGCACCGGCTCCGGCAAGACGCTGTCGTTCGGTCTGCCGCTGCTCGCGCAGCTGGCCGGCGGCCACACGGAGAAGAAGAAGCCCCGCGGCATCATCCTCACGCCGACGCGTGAGCTCGCGATGCAGGTCGCGGACGCCCTCCAGCCGTACGGTGACGTCCTCGGCCTGAAGATGAAGGTCGTCTGCGGCGGTACGTCGATGGGCAACCAGATCTACGCCCTGGAGCGCGGCGTCGACGTCCTCGTCGCCACCCCGGGCCGGCTGCGCGACCTCATCAACCGTGGCGCCTGCTCCCTGGAGAACGTCCAGGTCGCCGTGCTCGACGAGGCCGACCAGATGTCCGACCTGGGCTTCCTGCCCGAGGTCACCGAGCTGCTCGACCAGATCCCGGGCGGCGGCCAGCGGATGCTGTTCTCGGCCACGATGGAGAACGAGATCTCCACGCTGGTCAAGCGTTACCTGAGCAACCCGGTCACGCACGAGGTCGACAGCGCCCAGGGCAACGTCACGACCATGTCGCACCACATCCTGATCGTGAAGCCCAAGGACAAGGCGCCGGTCACCGCCGCGATCGCCTCCCGCAAGGGCCGCACGATCATCTTCGTCCGCACCCAGCTGGGCGCCGACCGCATCGCCGAGCAGCTCTGCGACTCCGGTGTGAAGGCCGACGCGCTCCACGGCGGTATGACGCAGGGCGCGCGTACCCGCGTCCTGGAGGACTTCAAGAAGGGCTACGTCAACGCGCTGGTCGCGACCGACGTGGCCGCCCGCGGTATCCACGTCGACGGCATCGACCTGGTCCTCAACGTGGACCCGGCCGGTGACCACAAGGACTACCTGCACCGCTCCGGCCGTACGGCCCGCGCGGGCCGCAGCGGCACAGTCGTGTCCCTGTCCCTGCCGCACCAGCGCCGGCAGATCTTCCGCCTGATGGAGGACGCGGGCGTCGACGCCTCGCGCCACATCATCCAGGGCGGTACGGCCTTCGACACCGAGGTCGCCGACATCACCGGCGCCCGGTCGATGACCGAGGTCCAGGCCGAGTCGGCCGACAACGCCGCGCAGCAGGCGGAGCGTGAGGTCTCCCAGCTCACCAAGGAGCTGGAGCGGGCCACGCGCCGCGCCGCCGAGCTGCGTGACGAGGCCACCCGGCTGACCGCGCGCGCCGCGCGGGAGCGGGGCGAGGACCCGGAGGCGGCCGTCGCCGCCGCTGCCGAGGCCATCACCGTCACCGCCGCCGTCGAGGCGGACGGTACGGCGGTCGAGGCCCCGGCCGCGATCGTCGAGCAGCCTGCCGAGCGTCCGGCGTACGAGCGTTCCTCGTACGACCAGCCGCGTCAGCGCCGCGAGGAGCGGGGCGGCAGCGGCTACGACCGTGGTGACCGCGGTGACCGTGGTGGGTTCCGCCGCGACGGCGAGCGCGGTGGGTTCGACCGTCGTGACGACCGTCGGGACGGCGACCGTGGTGGCCGTACCTTCGAGCGTCGTGACGACCGCGGTGGCAGTGGCTTCCGTCGGGACAACGACCGTGGCGGCCGTACCTTCGAGCGTCGTGACGACCGCGGTGGCAGTGGCTTCCGCCGGGACAACGACCGTCGTGACGACCGTCGGGACGGCGACCGTGGTGGCCGCTCCTTCGAGCGTCGTGACGACCGTGGCGGCAGCGGCTTCCGCCGGGACAACGCCGGTGGCGGGTTCGAGCGCCGTGACGGCGACCGCGGTGGGCGTTCGTTCGAGCGTCGTGACGACCGTGGCGGCAGCGGGTTCCGTCGGGACAACGACCGTGGCGGCCGTTCCTTCGAGCGTCGCGACGAGCGTGGCGGGCACCGGGGCAGCGACCGTCCGTTCAACCGTGACCGCCAGGGCGGCGACCGTCCGGGCTTCCGCTCCGGCGGCCACGAGCGTCCGTACGGCCGTCGTGACGACCACCGCGGCACCGGCACCGGTTCCGGTTCCGGCACCGGCACCGGCTCCTCCTTCGGCCGCCGCGACGACAAGCCGCGCTGGAAGCGCAACGGCTGATCCCGTTCGCTGAGGCCGGTGGCTGACGCCGACTCACACCTCGAAGGGCCCGTACGACTCCGGTCGTACGGGCCTTCGTGTGTGTTCGGTCAGGTTCGATCCCGCATCGATCGGTTCTCGCCGATTTTCGGCCACGGTGTGGCGCATGTCACGTCCCCGGAGAGGGAATTGCTGGGGGCATGACAGATGACGACATAGCCCGTGGGGCAGCCGGGGCTTCGGCTCCGGAGTCTGTGTCGGTCTCGGTGTCCGACGAGGAACGTCTGGCCCAACTGGGCTACACGCAGGTCCTCGCCCGCCGTATGTCCGCGTTCTCCAACTACGCGGTCTCCTTCACGATCATCTCGGTCCTCTCCGGCTGTATGACGCTCTACCTCTTCGGCATGAACACCGGCGGGCCCGCGGTGATCACCTGGGGCTGGGTCGCGGTCGGCCTGATGACGCTCTTCGTGGGCCTCGCCATGGCCGAGATCTGCTCGGCCTATCCGACCTCCGCCGGGCTGTACTTCTGGGCCCATCGGCTGGCGCCGGAGCGCAGCGCGGCCGCCTGGGCGTGGTTCACGGGCTGGTTCAACGTGCTCGGCCAGGTCGCCGTGACCGCCGGCATCGACTTCGGCGCGGCGTCCTTTCTGGCGGCGTATCTGAACCTGGAGTTCGGCTTCGAGGTGACCCCGGGCCGGACGATCCTCCTCTTCGCCGCGATCCTGCTGCTGCACGGCCTCCTGAACACCTTCGGCGTACGCATCGTCGGGCTGCTGAACAACATCAGCGTGTGGTGGCACGTGGTGGGCGTGGTGGTCATCGTCGGCGCGCTCGTCATCGTCCCGGACAGTCATCAGTCGGCGTCGTTCGTGTTCACCGAGTTCGTCAACCACACGGGCTGGGGCAGCGGGTTGTACGTGGTGCTGCTGGGCCTGCTGATGGCGCAGTACACCTTCACCGGGTACGACGCCTCCGCCCATATGACCGAGGAGACGCACGACGCGTCGACGGCCGGCCCCAAGGGCATCGTCCAGTCCATCTGGACGTCCTGGGTGGCGGGCTTCGTCCTCCTCCTCGGCTTCACCTTCGCCATCCAGTCCTACGACGGCGCCCGCGAGTCGGCGACCGGGGTGCCGCCCGCGCAGATCCTGCTCGACGCGCTCGGCGCGACCGGCGGCAAGCTGCTCCTCCTCGTCGTCATCGGCGCACAGCTGTTCTGCGGTATGGCCTCCGTCACCGCCAACAGCCGCATGATCTACGCCTTCTCCCGCGACGGCGCGCTCCCGTACTCGCACGTCTGGCACACCGTCAGCCCGCGCACCCGCACTCCCGTGGCGGCCGTCTGGCTGGCGGCGGGCGGCGCGCTGGTCCTCGGCCTCCCGTACCTGATCAATGTCACCGCGTACGCCGCCGTCACCTCGATCGCGGTGATCGGCCTCTACATCGCCTACGTCATCCCGACCCTGCTGCGGCTGCGCAAGGGCGAGGCGTTCCAGCGCGGCCCCTGGCACCTGGGGCGCTGGTCCCGGGTGATCGGGATCATCGCCGTGGTGTGGGTCTTCGCCATCACCGTGCTGTTCATGCTTCCGCAGCTCGCCCCGGTCACCTGGGAGAACTTCAACTACGCGCCGGTCGCCGTCCTGGTGGTACTGGGCTTCGCGGCGATCTGGTGGGCCGTCTCGGCCCGCCACTGGTTCCTCAACCCCGAGCACGAGCGCAGTGTGGCGCGGGAGGCGGCGCGGAAGGTGGCGCGGTGAGGACGAGGCCGCCCTGACCGAGAGGGCTCGGGCACCAGTCAACTCGCCCCGCTTCCGGCGATCTTCCGTCCGTTCTGTTCTGCGGCGGACCTTTTTGCGGTACTCCGACGCGGCCGGGTCACCGATACCCGATCGGACTCCCGGCCACGTCCGGCTATGCTCGGGGAGGCAACATCGCCTGGGCCCTTAGCTCAATTGGCAGAGCAGTGGACTTTTAATCCATTGGTTGTGGGTTCGAGTCCCACAGGGCCTACGGTTCGCGGGTGGGGGTTACTCCCTCTGACCTGCGGTGCGGCGCCCGGGTCGGCTTCGGTCGGCTCGGGCGCCGCGGCGTTCGGGGACCTTGGCGACGAGGTCCTGACGCGCTGCCGGGCGAGGGCGTCCGCCGCGTCGCCCGGCCAGTACGTGACATCGGGTCCGGCCACAGGTTGAACTTCCTGAGCCCTCGGGCTAGTCAGCGGTTCCGTTCGTCTCCGAGCTGCCCGTGGAGGACTCGGGCGTCGCGATGACGTACGTCCCCTTCGCAGGCAAGGTGGCGACGAGTCCTCGTTTCCGGAGCTCGACGACAGCTCGACGCACGGTGCCGATGCTCACGCGATACAGATCGGTCATCGCGCGCTCGCCTGGCAGCGCGGCCCCTTGCGGCAACTTGCCGGCGGCGATGTCCGCCGCGATGGCATCGGCGAGTTTCACGTACTCGTAGCGCGGAAGCTCCGTCATCCCTCCACGTTGCCGCAGCCTTCCGCGTACCGCAGGAGTGGAACGCGTCCCGCCGCAGTGGGACGCGGAAGTAATCAGAGAGGTGCAGGGGGACGCAGTTACCGGTATGGTCGAAATCAGCAGACCCCGGCGAGGTGTGGAGACCTCCCGGGGCACGGCCAACGCTTACCAGGAGCGTCGACATGACCGACCTTATCCCCCGCGTCCTCCGATGGCTGCGCCTGCTGTTCTCCCCAGGCACCGGCAAACGCCGACTGACCCGCCACCGTCCCTACCTCTGCCTGCACGTCACCGCCGTACGGCAACACCCCCACAGCCCTGCTCCCGCCCCCGCGTCCTCCGGACTTCCCCGTCACCGTTCCCCCTACGGCCTGCACGCCCCGATCGACGGCTCCACCTCCGCCCTGGTCCGCCCCTACCTCGCCGCGCACGAAGAAGAGGCCGCCCTCCGGCAGTACCGCCGTCTCGCGCTCGTCCTGGCCGCCGACTACGGGGTCGACCTCGATCAGCACCTGGTCGGCCTGCGGAAGGTGGCCGCCTGATGGAACGCGTCGACGGCACACCCGTACCCGCCTACGCGCCCGCGCTCGAACTCCGGCTTCTGCCATGGCCGTCGCCCGACGGAAAGCCCTGCTATCTGATGACCGACCACCACGGTGGCCCCCTCTCCCGTCTCGCCGACGAACTGGAGGCCACCCAACTCGCCACCGGCACCGACGTACTCGACCTCGCCCGTCCGGTGCTGGACGACCCGGCCTCGCCGTACACCGAGGTCCGCTTCGCGGGCATCCGTCTCGCCGAGTGCCTGACGGACGCCTTGCGTGTCGCCGAGTCCAGGGGCTTGCGTCTGCCGGTACCGGACACCGAGGCCACCGACGACGTCGAGGAGACCGAAGAGACCGGACGCGGGATGTAGGCGCAGCCCGCGGGCGCTCTGCCTCCCGTCCGGCCGCCGGGTACCACGCCGGCCGGACGGGAGGCGAGGCGAACAACTCATACCTGCGGTCGCCCCGCGCCCGCGCCCGCCCCCGGCCCTTGCCGATGCCCCGCCTCCGATACGGGCCCCGGCGTGAACCTCGCCGTAGCCACATACGAGACCACCACCGCGACGATCACCAGCGGCATGACGGTGACCCCCTCGACCCCGATCAGCAGCGTGGCCAGCAGGACGGAGACCAGGGGGAGGCGCAGCATCGCGGCGCTCATCGCCCCGATACCCATCGCGAACCCCGCGATCAGGCTCAGCCCCGGTAGGTGGGAGCAGAGGATGCCGCCCGCGGCTCCCACGAACATCGCGGGAAAGATCGGGCCTCCCCGGAAGGCGCTGAGCGACACGCAGTAGGCGAGTCCCTTGCACAGCACCAGCAACGCCAGCGCGCCCACCGAGTACGTGGCACTGTGCGTGAGGAAGGGGTCCAGCGCCGTCTGCCCCGAATAGAGCACGTCGGTCGCCGGCTTGTCCGTGGCCTCCGCGTAGCCGATCGCCAGTCCCGCCACGACCAGGCCGATGACGACCGTGGCCGCCACTCGGCGCCGCTCGACGCGCGTCCTGAGCCGGACGGCGAGCCATCGGATGCCCGCGGCCACCAGCGCGGCCGACAGACCGATGAGCAGAGCCCAGCCGAACTCCGCCGCCGTCGGGCGCACGGCCTCGGGTACGTCGCGCAGGACCAGGGAGTACGTGCCCAGCCCGGTCCAGGAGCCGAGCCCGACGAAGACGAGCGCACCGATGCCCGAGGCCAGCAGCCCGGGTACCAGCACCGTCGTCATCATCACCCCTCCCAGCCCGGAGGCCTCCATCAGGAGGAACGCCCCCAGCAGAGGCGATCCGAGCAGGGAGCTGACGGCCGCGAAACTCCCCGTCGCGCCCAGCACCGCGTTCATCTGCTCCGGCGGATCGCGTCTGACCAGCCGCACGGCACCGGCGGCGAGCCCGCTGCCGAGTGCCAGGAGGGGTGCCTCGGGTCCGAGGACGGCGGCGAAGCAGAGCGTCGCCAAGGCGGCGAGAAAGATGCCGGGCAGCTCGACGGGCTTGGGCACACCGCCGGGCTGGAACCCGGCGCTCGGTTCATGACCGCCGTGCCCCGGCAGGTATCGGACCGTCAGACCTACCAGCAGTCCCCCGACGGCGAGCAGCGGCAGCGGCCACCAGGACGGAGTTCCGCCGAACCCCAGAGACTTGGGCAGATCCGCGTAGAGCAGCGGCTGGACCTCCCCGACCAGCGCGAGGAACCCGAACGCCGCCGCGGACACCGGTACGCCGATGAGAGCGGCCATCAACAGCAGGACGAGGTAGGCGCGGCTCCGCAGCAGCGTCCTCGGGTCCACAGGCGAGGAGGCCCCGGACCCGTCCGTACCGACCGGCATGCGCAGCCTCCTCGCGGGTGCGGGCTCGTTCCGCTCCCACGGACGGCTGCCACCGAACCGGAACGCACCGGAACGCCTCGCCGGCCGACACACCCGGCGCGCTCCCGAGCCTGGCACGCCGCCCCGGAGCAGGCTCGCGGAAAGGGGCTGAGCGTGTGACGTCGGTGAGGGGGGCGGCCCCGTTTGATGGGCTCAGACGTCGCCTGGCCGCCGGCACCCTTCTCGGCAGCCGCGAGGTTCTCCGCCGCGATCCCTATCTCACGGCGCGGGCCCACGGCTGAGAGTCGGAGGGGCATCGGCGGGGGGAGGGGCTCGGGAACCTTCGTGGGTCCGTGTCGCGTCCGACCGCACAGTGTGGTGCGGATTCCGTGTGCGGCGGACATCATGGACCGGAAGGCGTTCGGGGGGTCGGGGGGGCGATCGCCCTCGGAAGGGGCGGGGGCCCATGGCGCAGGTACTGGAGAGCGGCGACCCTCGGCAGGTGGGGCCGTACCGGATCGTGGGGCGCCTCGGCGCGGGTGGGATGGGGCGCGTCTACCTCGGTGTGTCGCCGGGGGGCCGGGCGGTCGCCGTGAAGACGATCCGGCCCGAGCTGACCTACGAACCCGAGTTCCGGCAGCGCTTCGCCCGGGAAGCGGCGGCCGCCCGGGCCGTCAGCGGGGCGTTCACGGCCGCGGTCGTCGACGCCGATCCGTACGGGGAGCCGTCGTGGCTGGCCACCGTCCATGTCGCCGGCATCTCGCTCGACGACACCATCGCCCGCCACGGACCGCTGCCCGAGACCTCGGTGCACGCCCTCGGCGCGGGTCTGAGCGAGGCGCTCCAGGCCATCCACACCGCGGGCCTCGTCCACCGGGATCTGAAACCCTCCAACGTGCTGCTCGCCCCCGACGGACCCAAGGTGATCGACTTCGGGATCGCGATCACCGCCGGATCGAGTGCGTTGACCCGCGGCGGCGGTGTCATCGGCACCCCCGCGTTCATGTCGCCCGAGCAACTGACCGGTGGCCGGGCCGGCACGGCCGCCGATGTGTTCGCCCTCGGCGGGGTACTCGTCTTCGCCGCCACCGGCGAGGGTGCCTTCGGGTCCGGTTCGTCGATCGGGGTCGGCTACCGCGTGGTCCACGACGAGCCGGGCCTGTCCGCCGTCCCGGCAGGGCTGCGCCCCCTGCTGGGCCGCTGCCTGGACAAGGTTCCGGCCCGTCGGCCCACCGTCGCGGAGCTTCTCGCCGAGTTCGCGGGCCTCATCCTGCCGGTGCCCGAAACGGAGTACGGCGCGGACACCGTGACCCTCGCCCTGCACGGCGGAGCCTGGCTGCCCGCATCCGTGGCCTCCTCGGTACGCCGCGCGGGGGAGAGGGACGGGGTGTCCGCGACCGCCGGGGGTAGTGGGACGGTCCCTCAGGGCGCTCAGGGCGTTGCGGACCCGAGCGTTCCGGACCCGCGCCTTCCCGCGGACCCGCGCGTACCGGACGGCGGTCCCCTCACTTGGATCGATCGGCGGCCACCACCGCAACCGTCGCCGCCCGAGCAGCCGCAGCACTCCGGGAAGAGGGACGTACCGGAACGATCGGCGCCCCGGCGGCCGACCTCCGGCCCGTCGCGCGCGGCGGACCGTGGCGCGGGTGCGCCGACCCGTCGGCGGGTGCTGGCCGCGCTCGCCGGAGCGGGGGGCGTGGGCGCGGGCACCTATCTGCTGGGGCGTCGCGAGAACGAGCCGGACCAGGGGTCTGGCAACGGCACCCTGAAGGACCCGGACGGCGTACCGACCCGGGGAAAGCCGAGATGGAAGCGCGGCACCGGAGGCCCGGTCGCGCCCGCTCTCCTCGCCGCGGGCGGCCTGGTGTACGCCGGCAGCAAGGACGGAAACCTGTACGCCCTGGACGCCGAGACCGGCAAGCCGCGCTGGCAGTTCGGCACCGGCAACGGCGTCTACACCTGCCCCGCCGTGGCCGGTGGCCTGGCCTACTTCGGCAGCGCGGACTACCACCTCTACGCCGTCGAGGTGAAGACCGGCGAGCAGCGCTGGCAGTTCAGCGCGGGCGGGGAGGTCAACTCGTCACCGGTGGTCGCCGGAGGGGTGGTCTACGCGGGCAGTGACGACGCGCGGCTGTACGCCGTGGACGCCCGTACCGGGGACCGGAAGTGGACGTTCGCCGCCAAGGGACGGATCCGTTCCTCCCCGGTCGTCGCGTGGAACAAGGTCTACGTCGGCAGCGAGGACTCCCGCCTCTACGCCGTCGACGTGGCGACGGGCGAACGCCGCTGGGCCTTCGGGACCGACGGCGACGTCAAGTCCTCACCCGCGGTCGCCGACCGGGTGGTCTACCTGGGCAGCTACGACGGCAACCTGTACGCCGTCGACTGCGACACCGGTGACCTCCGCTGGCGCTTCGCCACCGGAGGCGGAGTCGGGTCCTCGCCGGCCGTGTCCGGCGGCGTCGTCTACGTCGGCAGCGACGACGGCAACCTGTACGCCGTCGATGCCCGCACCGGGCGGCAGAGGTGGAAGTTCGGCATCGGGGCCGTCGTCTACTCGTCACCGGCGGTCCTCGGCGACACCGTGTACGTCGGCAGCAAGAACGGCAACCTCTACGCCGTGCGCGCGGACACCGGCACATCCCTGTGGACGTACCGCACCGGTGCGGACATCCGCTCCTCGCCCACGGCGACCGACGACACGGTCTACGTCGGCAACGACGACGGCACGGTCTTCGCGGTCAGCCGCTGACCATGGCCCTCCGGCGAGGGATCCCTGCGAGCCGCCCCCGTGCGGTGAGCGGGCGAGCGCGGGTGCCGCACGCACCGAAGGCCGGAATCCTGATCGGATTCCGGCCTTCGGCCTTCAGTAGCGGGGACAGGATTTGAACCTGCGACCTCTGGGTTATGAGCCCAGCGAGCTACCGAGCTGCTCCACCCCGCGTCGTTGAAACCAGTGTACGCCATCTGCGGGACCCCAAGCACACGGGTTGTTCGGGGGCCGAAAGCGACGCGTTCGGCAGGTCCGCGTCAGGCCCCGGCGCGTCGGCGTCGGGCCCCCGCCGGGCCTTGCCGGCCCAGCCCCCGCTCAGCCGACCAAATGCTCGTTGGGCGCCTGCGCGCGCCCCCCGTACTCCCCCAGCACCACGACCACGGCCCCCTCCGCCGCCAGCACCGCGTTCCCGACCGCCGCGTCCTCGACGAACGTGTCCGGCTCCCGCCAGGCCGTGACGACACGGCGGATGCCCGCGTCCAGGACGAGCCGGGCGCAGGGCGCGGGGCGGGAGGCGCGGCGGGCGCACGGTTCCAGGCTGCTGTAGACCGTGGCGGAGGCGAGACGCGGGTCGCTGGGGTCGATCTTGGCCAGGGCCGCCTCCTCGGCGTGGACCACGGGGTCGCCGCCCTCGCGGGAGTGGCCCCGGGCCAGTTCCGTACCGTCCTCGGCGACCACGACGGCCCCCACGCTGAACGCGGTCCGCGAGGGCGGGCACGCGGCGGCCAGTTCGCAGGCCAGGGCCAGCCAGTGGCGGTCGGCGGGGGAGACGGCCTTCCCGGCGCCGGGGACGGAGGGGGCGTACCGGATGAGGACGATGTCGCCGACCGGCCGGGTCTCCAGCAGTCGGAGCCGGCTCCTCGGTCCCCCGGGATACGCGCCCGTCCCGAACAGTCGCGGCGCGTCCGTCTCGCCCACGAACACCGGTGCCACGGCCAGCTGCACCTCGTCCGCGAGGCCCTGCTGGAGCAGTTGGGTGTGCACGAGGCCGCCGCCCTCGACCATGAGGCGCCGGACGCCGCGTACGACCGCGAGGTGGTCGAGGAGGGCGGGCCACTCCAGTTTGGGGCCGACGGACACCACGTCGACCCCGTTCGGGCCGGTCGGCAGGCCCAGGTCGCGCAGCCGCCCCGCACCCGTGTCCGTCGTGTACACGACCTTCGCGCCGCCCGTGTGCCAGAACTGGGCCGCCGGGTCGAGATCGCCGGACGCGCTGACCGTGACCTTCAGCGGGTACTCGGAGAGTCCGGCGGCGACACGGGCCGCGCGGCGCTCGGGGGAGTTGACCAGCAGGCGGGGGTTGTCGGTGCGCAGGGTGCCGGCGCCGATCAGGATGGCGTCGCTGGCCGCGCGCACCTCGTCGACCCGGTCGAAGTCGGCCGGGCCGGAGAGCAGCAGCCGCTCGGGCCCGGTGTCGTCCAGGAAGCCGTCGAGGGAGACGGCGGCGGACAACAGGACGTAGGGCTGGGGCATGGACGCGCTCCCTGGCGGTGACGGCGGTGGGGATGGGGCTACGGCGGTGAGGCTGCGACTTCGGTGGTGGGGATGGGACTACGGCGGTGGGGCCGGTCGGGGTGGCGTTCCGGCGGGGCTTGGTTCAAGTTTTAAACAATAACTACACTGTACGTATGACGACCCGCTGGCTCACCCCCGACGAGCAGCGTGCCTGGCGTGCCTACGTGGCCGCCAGCTCGCTCCTGGAGGACGCGCTCGACCGGCAGCTCCAGCAGGAGGCCGGTCTGCCGCACCTCTACTACTCCGTGCTGGCCTCCCTCTCCGAGGCGCCGGACCGGCGGATGCGGATGACCGATCTCGCCCAGCATCAGAAGATCACGCGCAGTCGGCTGACGTATGTCGTCACCCGGCTGGAGAAGGACGGCGTGGTGCGGCGCGAGGACTGCCAGTGGGACAAGCGGGGCAGTGTCGCCGTGCTCACCGACGAGGGCATGGGCCTGTTGGAGCGGGTGGCGCCGGGCCATGTCGAAACGGTCCGCAAGGCCGTCTTCGACCATCTCAGCCCCGAGCAGATCGGTCAGTTCGAGGAGATCTGCGCGTCCATCGCGACGGCGATCCAGGGCGGGGACCCGCAGGCGGCCCCCGGCTCCGACGATCTGCCGTGGCGCCGCCGCGCGTGTCCGTCGAGCCAGGCCGGTCCGTCCGGGGAGTAGGTCTCGCGTTTATTCCCGGGTCGCGGGAATGTGAGGCATCCCAAAGAGGTTGCTTGAAATTTGAAGCAGGGGTTAGAGTCCTGCCGAGCGTCATGCTTCAAATCTGAAGCATGACGACGCCCGCACCAGGACCGGAGATCCCGCATGCCCGACATTCCCGCTGCCACCCCGCGTGCCCGCGTCCGGGTGCCGCTGCGTTTCCAGGACGGCTACGGCGTAGACGCCGAACTGGTCACCTTCCACGGCCTCGTCGACGGCCAGGAGCACCTGGCGCTCGTCCTCGGCGACCCCGCCCCCGGCACGGACCCGCTGGTCCGGCTGCACTCCGAGTGCCTGACCGGCGACGTCTTCGGGTCGGCCCGCTGCGACTGCGGTCCGCAGCTGCGCGAGGCGGTGGAGCGGATCGCCGAACGCGGCGGCGTCCTCCTCTACCTCCGCCAGGAGGGCCGGGGTATCGGCCTCTACAACAAGCTCGACGCGTACGCCCTCCAGGACCAGGGGCTCGACACCTACGAGGCGAACGCGGCGCTCGGCCTGCCCGAGGACGCCCGTGACTACACGGCGGCGGCCCAGATGCTGGGTGCCCTCGGCATCGACCGGCTGGACCTCCTCTCGAACAACCCCGACAAGGCGCAGCAGCTCCGCGACCTGGGCATGGGCGTCCGCCACCGCGTCCCCACCGGCGTCTTCACCACCGCCCACAACGTGCGCTACCTCCGCGCGAAAGTCCTCCAGACCCAGCACACGCTCCCCCTCCCGGAGCTGCCGGAGCTGACGGGACTGACGGGACTGACCGCGGGCTGAATCCAGGGTCCACCCCCTCCGCTCCCTCCCGCCGGCCCCTCCTCCCCCTCCTGCCGGCCCCTCCTGCCGGCTCCCCTCCCGCTAGCCCAATCGGCCCCGTCGACTAGCCCCGGGCTCCATCGCCGGAAACCCTGTATCCGTGGGCAGCGAGAAGGGGTGGCGGGGGTGAGGGAGCCGAGCGGGTGGCGGCTCTCGTACGTCCGTACGCTCCTTCGCGTCCTCCCGGCCCTGCTCATCACCATCGGCCTCTTCTACGACCACTTCACCCCGCGCGAGTTCACGGCCGTCCCCTTCTTCACCGCCTCGCCCCTGGTGGCGGCCCCGCTCTTCTCGCTGCTCGGCACGGTGATCGTCGGAATCGCCTCGGTCGCCGGGGTCAGCGCCGTGCGCGGCTACTACGGCGACACGGGTCAGGTGGACGCGATCACCGAGATCGCCACGGTGGCCACCGTCGCCGTACTGGCCGTACTGATCAACCGCCTCGTCCGCCGCAGCGACGCCCGGCTCGCCACCGCCCGCGAGATCGCCGAGGCGGCGCAGCGGGCCGTACTGCCGGTGCCGCAGGAGCGGATCGGCGGGCTGGAGATCGCCGCGCGGTACGAGGCCGCGCAGGCGGGGGCGTCGATCGGGGGTGATCTGTACGCGGTGCAGGACTCGCCCCACGGCGTACGGGTGATCGTGGGCGATGTGCGCGGCAAGGGGCTGGGCGCGGTGTCGGCGGTGGCGGTGCTGATCGGCGCGTTCCGGGAGGCGGCCGAGCAGGAGTCGACGCTCGAAGCGGTCGCCCAGCGGCTGGAGCGGGCGCTGGCCCGGGAGACGACCAGGCGGGAGGCCGCGCTGCGGGACGCGGCGGTGGAGTACGAGGGGTTCGTGACGGCGGTTCTGGCGGAGTTCCCGCACGGGGCCGGACGCGCCCGGATCGTCAACCGGGGGCATCCGTCGCCTTTGTTGCTGCTCGCCGACGGCACCCTGTGCACCCTGGACGCCCGGCGGCCGGCCCTCCCGCTGGGCATGGAGGACCTGGGCGCCTGGCCCGACCGCGCGGAGGAGGCCGAATTTCCGCCCGGCGCCACGCTGTTGTTCTACACGGACGGTCTCTCCGAGGCGCGGGACGCGCGCGGTGCCTTCTACGACCCGGCCGAGCGCCTGTCCGGCAGGGTCTTCTCCGCCCCGCGCGCCCTCTTGACGACCCTGGCGGACGAGGTGCGCCGGCACACGGGCGACCGCACGACGGACGACATGGCCCTTCTGGCGGTCCGCCGCCCGTGACATCCGGCAGGCACGGAGGCTCGGAGGCGCTCCTGTCACCGAATGTCACCGAACGTGTTTGTTCGACCGTCTTCCGTAGGTCTGCTGATATGGCGTCAGAACTTTTGTTACTCGTGAGGCAAGTCAACTCGCCCGTTTTAAACCCCTCATGACCCGTAAAGTCCACCGGGAACGCCGGAACGATCATTCGGAACAGCTTGGAATGGAGTACTCGCGTCTATTAACGTTCGATAACGCAGCGCGGTCGTCCCAGCCGTCACAAGAGACGGCTCCGTGCTCACGCGCCGAATCCCGCAAGGGAACCGGGGAACCACCACCCTGGGGTGAATCGCACGGAGACCGTCGTGGCAGTGCGCACGACCGGTTTACGCGCGTAGGAGACCTTCCTGCTCCGAACCCGTCAGCTAACCCGGTAGGCGAGGAGGAAGGAAGGAGTACGCCCACGTGGCGTCGAACCGGTCCGCGACCGAAGCCCCGTTCGTGCCCGACCAGCGTGACGGCGAGAGCCAGACGTTCGGCTACGGCAGCTACAACAGCGACAACGAGGGCCCCTGGCAGGAGTGGAATCCCAGTGAGGACTCCCTTCGCCCCGCTCGCGGTCGGCACCGCGTCGCCAAGAAGACCGGCGTACTCGCTCGTGGCGGTCTCGCCCGCAGCTCCACGGTTCTCGGTGTCGGTGTCATAGCCGCCGTCAGCGGCGCCGGCATGGCCAGCGCGCAGTCCGGCAAGGCCCCCGTGTCCATCTCGATGCCCGACATGCCGAACGTCGGCTCGGTCTTCGAGGACGAGGACGAGGCCGACCAGCCGGAGCCCGAGGCCTCCAGATCCCCCCTCAGCAGCGCCGGCCTGACGGCCGCCGACACCGAACAGGGCACCGCCGACGCCGGTGAGGCGCTGCGCGCCCGCATCATGGCGCAGGCCGAGTCCCAGCAGGACGCCTTCGACAAGGCCGCCGCCGAGGCCGCCCAGACCGCCGCCGCGGACAAGGCCGCCGAGCTGGCCGCCAAGGAGAAGAAGGAAGCCGAGGCCAAGGAGGCCGCCGCCGAGAAGAAGGCGGCCGAGGAGGCCGCGGCGAAGAAGGAAGCGGAGCGTCTCGCCTCCCTCGCCAAGCAGTTCACGCTGCCGACCTCCTCGTACACCCTCACCTCCACCTTCGGTCAGGCCGGCCCCTACTGGTCCTCCGGATACCACACCGGCCTCGACTTCGCCGCCCCGACCGGCACCCTGATCAAGGCCGTCCACAGCGGCACCATCACGCAGGCCGGCTACGAGGGCTCCTACGGCTACAAGACCGTCCTCACCCTCGATGACGGCACCGAGATCTGGTACGCCCACCAGTCCTCCATCGGTGTCAGCGTCGGCCAGAAGGTCGCCACCGGCGACGTCATCGGCCGCGTGGGCGCCACCGGCAACGTCACCGGCGCCCACCTCCACATGGAGGTCCACCCGGGCGGCTCGGCCAGCGGCATCGACCCGGCGGCGTGGCTGCGCAGCAAGGGTCTGACCCCGTAGAGCCGGTCGGAGAACGAAGCGGCGACGCCGCGTGAGTCCGTGAGGACCGCGCGGCGTTCGTCATACGCGCGTGCCGGCGACCGCTTCCGCCGCGGCCCCCGACCCCTTGCCGCCCCACGGCTTCACATGGCGTTCACGCCGGCGCGGAATGCGGGCGTCCGCCGCGACGGTTGACGTTGCACATGACTTCTCTTCGCAAGCTGGGCACGTCCGACATCGAGGTCTTCCCGCTCTCCCTCGGCGGCAACGTCTTCGGGTGGACGGCGGACGAGGCCCAGTCCTTCGCCGTCCTCGACGCCTACGCGGCCGCCGGGGGCAACTTCGTCGACACCGCCGACTCCTACTCGGCCTGGGTTGAGGGCAACACGGGCGGTGAGTCCGAGAGGATCATCGGCAGGTGGGTCAGGTCCCGGGGCAACCGCGACGACGTGGTCATCGCGACCAAGGTGAGCCAGCACCCCGAGTACCAGGGCCTGACGGCGGCCAACATCAAGGCCGCGGCCGACGCCTCCCTCGCCCGCCTCGGCACGGACCACATCGACCTCTACTACACCCACTTCGACCAGCCCGAGGTGCCCGTCGAGGAGATCGTCACCGCGCTCGACGACCTGGTGAAGGCCGGCAAGGTCCGCGCGACAGCCGCGTCCAACATCACCCCCGAACGCCTGAAGGCCTCCCTGGACTTCTCGGACGCCGAGGGCCTGGCCCGCTACGTGGCGGTCCAGCCCCACTACAACCTGGTCTCCCGGGACACCTACGAGGGCCCGCTCCAGTCCGTCGCCGCCGACGCGGGCCTTTCCGCCGTCCCGTACTTCGCCCTCGCCAAGGGCTTCCTCACGGGCAAGTACCGCCCCGGCACGACGGTCGACAGCCCCCGTGCGGCCGGCGCCGGAGCGTATCTCGAAACCCCGGCCGGCACGCGGGTCCTCGCGGCCCTCGACGAGATCGCCGGGTCCCGCGGCGCCGCCCACGCCACCGTCGCCCTGGCCTGGCTCGCCGCCCAGCCGACCGTCGCCGCGCCGATCGCCTCCGCGCGCACCGTGGACCAGCTCCCCGACCTCCTGGCCGTCGCCAACCTCACCCTCACCCCCGAGGAACTGCGGCGCCTGACCGAGGCCTCGGCGTAGCCCACGAGCCCCGAGGAGCGGGGAACCCCGTGAGCGGCCACCACGGGCACACCGCCCGCCCGTGGACCGCCGACAGGCACTAGATGAATGAGTCCAAGGGATGGCCTGCGGACAGAGCGCGAGGGCGTCCAATGTCGATGTGTGACGAACGACCTGAACACCCTCGCAACGGCA